>JAJXTD010000019.1 GCA_021784035.1 Actinomycetes bacterium
CGGCGCAGCACGACCGGCCGGACGGTGCCGAGCCCGCGCACGGCCCGGACGGGCAGCGCGGTCAGCCCGAACCGGTCATCGCCAGCCAGCGCGTCGGCCGTGACCTCGTCCACCAGGACGCTGTCCGGCCGGGCCAGCGCGGTGAGCCGGCTCGCGAGGTTGACCGTCGTACCGAAGACGTCGCCGCGGCGCGTGACGACAGTGCCGGTGGCCAGGCCGATCCGCAGCCGCGGGATCGTCTCGTCCGCCTCGTGCTCGGTGAGCAGGTGCAGGCTCACCTCGGCCGCGGCCGTCGGGTCGGCGGCGACGAAGAAGATCTCGTCCCCGAGCGTCTTGATCACCCGGCCGCCGTGCACCGCGACGACGTCGGCCGACCGGGACTCGAACCGCTCGACGAGGGCGGCGAGCTCGGCCTCCTCCATCCGCCGGGCGAGGCGGGTGAAGCCGACCTGGTCGGCGAAACCGACAGTGAGGTGCCCGGTCTCGACCTCGCCGGACTGCTCGGCATCGCCGAGCCCGCGCTCGACCGCGGCCGCGAGCTGCCGCCGCCAGCCGTGCACGAGCAGCCGCTCGAGCGCGGGGAGAAGCACCTCGAGCTCGCGGAACAGGCCGGCCGTCGACCGGTCGGACAGCGGGTGGCCGGCGTCGATCACGCCGCGCTCGACCAGCAGGCGCCCGAACGTGTCGCTCTGCCAGTCGGCGAGCCGGGACATCGTCTGACCGAGGCTGCGGGCGACGTCGACCGCGGTCGACGCGTCGAGCACCCCGCGGTCGAGCAGCGCGCCCATGAGGCGGAGCGCGTCCACGTCCTCGTCGGTGAAGGCGACCGCGTCACCGACGTCGGCGAACCCCATCGCCCGCCAGAGCCGCCGCGCATCGTCCAGCGGCACGCCCGCGCGGTGCGCCACCTCGTCGCGCCGCAGCCGGCGCGGCGAGCCGAGGACCACGTCGACGAGGTCGTCGACGACCTGGCTCGTGCTCCTCGGGTCGGGTCCGGGACCGCTCACGGCGAGGACCGGTCACGCGTTCGCGTCGCCCGGCGGCTGGTCGTACTGACGGCGACGACGCATGTCGTCCTCGTCGTGCAGCCGGTAGATGTCGCGCTGGATCTGCTCGACGTTGGGCACGCTGTGGATCACGAGCTGCCCCTGGGTGCCGGCCGACTCCACCTGGAGCGTCCCGCAGTTGAGGAACCGTTCGACGAACGAGTGAGAGAACGACACGTCGTTCACGCGGGACAGCGGCATGTCGCGCCCCTTCCGGGCGATGATGCCGGTCCGCACGATGATGCGGTGGTCGGTGAACACGTACTGCGTGGAGTACCAGTAGACGAACGGCCGGATCACCCACACGACCAGGACGACGAGCACGACCACCGCGATGGTCCAGCGCCCGATCGGGGCCAGGCTGCTGTCCGAGCCCGAGAGCGTGGCGAGGAAGTAGGAACCCAGGCCGACGACGAGCAGGAAGACGACGACGGGGCCGACCAGTGCGCGCCAGTGCGGGCGCAGCTCGTAGACGATCGTCTCGTCGTCGGCCAGCAGCTTCTTGGGGTAGGCCATGCCGGCATCGTTCCATGCCGCACCGCTGCGAGGGCGCCCGAAGCCTGATGACGGCCAGGGCCCGGGTCGGCCCGGCCGGTCAGCGCAGGTGCTCGACGTCGCCCGCCGAGACGACGCGGACCGAGCCGTCCGCGAGCCGGAGCACGAGCCGGCCGTCGTCGTCGAGCGCCGACCCGACCCCCTCGACGACGTCGCCGCCGGGGAGCAGCGCCCGGGCCGCGCGGCCGAGGGTGAGGCAGCGCGCGGCGTAGTCCTCCGCGGCTCCCGAGCGCCGCGCGTCGCCGTCCGCGAGCTGCCACCGGAGGTAGCGGCGGCGCAGGTGGTCCAGGGCGTCGACGACGAGGACCTCGCGCCGGACGTCCGCGCCCTCGAGCCGGGTCGACGTCGCGCGCGGGACCGGCAGCTCCGCCTCCGTCAGGTCCACGTTGACGCCGATCCCGACGACGAGCGCGGCCCCCACGCGCTCGACGAGCAGACCGCCGAGCTTGCGCGGCCCCGGGCTCCCGTCCCGGGCGTCGCCGTCGACCACGACGTCGTTCGGCCACTTGAGCGACGCGGTCACGCCGTGGTCCGCCAGCGCGTCCACGACGGCGATCCCCGCGATCAGGGGCACCCACCCCCAGGTCCGGTCCGGGACGACCGGGCGCAGCACGACCGACATGGCCAGCCCGGCGCCGTACGGCGAGATCCAGCCGCGACCGAGTCTCCCGCGGCCGTGCGTCTGCTCCTCCGCGACGACCGTGAACCCCTCCGGAGCACCTTCCCGCACCTGGTCGACGGCGTCCGCGTTCGTCGACCCGGTCGACGGCAGCACGGCGACCGGTCCCCACGTGCCGTCACCGGCGCGGTCGAGCGCCCGTTGCAGCAGTGCGTCGTCCCACCGCCGGGGGTCGCCGGGCGTGCTCTCGGGCTGCCCTGGGGAGGGGGTGCTCACGTCGCTAAGGTAACCAGCGACGCTCGGCCGCCAGGGTCGGCATCGGCAGTGGAGGACGCGCCGTGAGTGCAGCGCCCGAGATCAGCACCCCCGCCGGGGTCGACCCGAAGACCACCGCCGGCAAGATCGCCGCGTTCGAGCAGCGGCGCGAGGTGGCCGCGCACGCGGCGACGCAGCGCGCGGTCGAGAAGCAGCACTCCCGCGGCAAGGCGACGGCGCACGAGCGCATCGACATGCTGCTGGACGAGGGCTCGTTCGTGGAGCTCGACGCGCTGGCGCGGCACCGGTCGCACAACTTCGACCTCCCGGACAGCCGCCCGTACGGCGACGGCGTCGTCACCGGCTACGGCACGATCGACGGCCGGCCCGTGTGCGTCTTCGCGCAGGACTTCACCATCTTCGGCGGCAGCCTCGGCGAGGTGTTCGGCGAGAAGATCGTCAAGGTCATGGACCTGGCCATGAAGACCGGCGTACCGATGATCGGCATCAACGACTCCGGTGGCGCGCGCATCCAGGAGGGAGTCGTCTCGCTCGGCCTCTATGGCGAGATCTTCCGTCGCAACGTGCTGGCGTCCGGTGTCATCCCGCAGATCTCGCTCATCATGGGTCCGTGCGCCGGCGGCGCGGTCTACTCCCCCGCCATCACCGACTTCACGATCATGGTCGACAAGACGTCGCACATGTTCATCACCGGCCCCGACGTCATCAAGACGGTGACCGGCGAGGACGTCGGCTTCGACGAGCTCGGCGGGGCGCGCACGCACAACAGCAAGAGCGGCGTGGCGCACGCGATGACGGCGGACGAGAACGAGGCGATGGACTTCGTGAAGGCGCTGCTCGCCTTCCTGCCGAGCAACAACCTCGACGAGGCGCCGGCGTTCGACACCGAGGCGGACCTGTCGCCGTCCGAGACCGACCTCGCGCTCGACACCCTCGTGCCGGACTCGCCGAACCAGCCCTACGACATGCACCGGGTGATCGAGTCGGTGCTCGACGACGGTGACTTCCTCGAGATCCAGGCGCTCTGGGCGCCGAACATCCTCTGCGGCTTCGGCCGCGTCGAGGGCCGGTCCGTCGGGGTCGTGGCGAACCAGCCGATGCAGTTCGCCGGCACCCTCGACATCGAGGCGTCGGAGAAGGCCGCTCGCTTCGTGCGCACCTGCGACGCGTTCAACATCCCGGTGCTCACGTTCGTCGACGTCCCCGGCTTCCTCCCCGGGACCGACCAGGAGTGGAACGGCATCATCCGGCGTGGCGCGAAGCTGATCTATGCCTACGCCGAGGCCACGGTCCCGCTCGTCACCGTCATCACGCGCAAGGCCTACGGCGGCGCCTACGACGTCATGGGCTCCAAGCACCTCGGCGCCGACGTCAACCTCGCCTGGCCGACCGGTCAGATCGCGGTGATGGGCGCGCAGGGCGCGGTCAACATCCTCTACCGGCGCGAGCTCGCTGCGGCCGAGGACCCGGACGCGCAGCGCGCGGAGTTCATCGCCGACTACGAGGACACCCTGGCGAACCCCTACATCGCGGCCGAGCGGGGCTACATCGACGCGGTGATCCGTCCCAGCGAGACGCGGGCGCACATCACCCGGGCGCTGCGCGCGCTGCGCACCAAGCGCGCGACGCTGCCGCCCAAGAAGCACGGGAACATCCCGCTGTGACCGAGCCGGACCCCGTCGTCGCGCGTCCCGTGCTGCGGGTCGTGCACGGAGCACCCGACGCCGCCGAGCTCGCGGCGCTCGTCGCCGTCGTCACGGCCCTGGCCGGCGCCGACGGCTCGGGCGCGGACCGGCCGCGGTCGAGCTGGTCGGCGCCGCACCGCATGGTCCGTCGTCCGCTGCCGTCCGGCGGCTGGCGCGCGTCGTCCGCACCGCGCTGATCGGGGCGTCGTGACCGTCACGCTCGTCCTGGCGTCGTCGTCCCCGGCGCGCCGCGCGCTGCTGCGCGCCGCAGGCGTCGAGCCGGTGGTCCGGGTGAGCGGCGTCGACGAGGCCGCGGTCGAGGCCGGTCTCACGGCCGTCGGCCGCACGTCCCCGCTCGACGTGTGCCAGGCGCTCGCCGTCGCGAAGGCCGAGGCCGTCGCCGACGACGTACGCCGCGAGCTGCCCGGCGCCGTCGTGGTCGCGTGCGACTCGGTGCTCGACCTCGACGGCGTCGCGCTCGGCAAGCCCGCCGACGCCGCGGACGCGGTCGCCCGGTGGCGCGCCATGCGCGGGCGTGACGGCGTGCTGCGCACCGGACACACGGTGGTGCGGCTCGGCGCGACACGGCAGGACGACGACGAGCTGTCGGCGGTGGCCTCGACCGTCGTCCGCTTCGCCGACCTCGACGACGCGACGATCGACGCCTACGTCGCCACCGGCGAGCCGCTCCAGGTCGCGGGCGCGTTCACCCTCGACGGGCTCGGCGGACCGTTCGTCGACGGCGTCGACGGCGATCCGGCCAACGTCGTCGGACTGTCGCTGCCGCTGCTGCGCCGCCTGCTCGCGGAGCTCGGCATCCCGTGGACGACCCTCTGGGCGGACCGCGCGCGGTAGGAGGGTCGAGCCGGTCGACCACCGTCGGGTCAGGTCGCCCCGGGGTGTCCGGGCCGGGGCAGGTAGTCCTGCAGCGCACCCACGCGGAGCCCGGCAGCGGCGACTGCGGCGAGCGCGACCGGGAGGTCGCGGGCGAGACCCGGCCGCCAATGGATCAGCAGGATGTCACCGGGCCGGAACGTGGTACCGCTGGCGAATCGCAGCACGTCGTGCGGCAGCGAGACGTCCCAGAGGACGAGTGCCGACACGCCGCACGCAGCGGCCGCCTGCCGTGTGGTGTCGTCGTACGAGCCGTACGGCGGACGGAAGAGCCACGGGGACTCGCCGAACCAGGAGGCGAACGTCGACGACGCGCCGCAGATCTCGGTCTCCTGCGCGGCCCGGGACCTGCCCTTCAGGTGCGGATGGCTGACCGAATGGTTCTGCACGTGCTGCCCGGTCGTGGACTGGATCCGCGCGAAGTAGGCGTCGTGGCCGCGCACCGCGTCCACCGTGAGGAACGGCGTCACGGGGACGTGGCGCGCGGCGAGCAGGGCGACGACCTGGGGGTCGCGGGCGTAGCCGTCGTCGATCGTGATGAAGACGACCTTGTCCGTGGTCGGGACGTGGGTGAGGACCGGCACGAGTCCGTCACGAGGCTGCGTCGAGGGCACGTCGGTCGGCGACGGCGGCGCGACGGGATCCTCGGTCGACGGCGTCGGTGCGGCTGGCGAGGACGCGTCGGGGGGCGTGGACGGCCCTGGGGTCGCGGGCGGCAGCCCGGTGCTCGGCGAGGCCGACCCGGACGGGCTCACCGACGCCGGGCTCGATGAGCGTGAGGGCAGGCCGGCGGAACGTGCTCCCGACGCGCCGGGGGCACAGGCGGACGTGACGGCTGCCCCCAGCCCGAGCGCGAGCACGAGCCGGGCAGCCCGTGCGCGTCGAGTCACGGTCGGAGTATCCCGTGGACCTCCACCATCCCCGGCAAGCCGTCGACGGGCGCGTCGCCGGCCGGGCGCACCGCCCGGCCGGCCGCGGTCGGGTGCGACGGCCCGGTCCCGACCGGGCGGGCCGGTCAGACCGGTGGGACGCCGTGCCGTCGCGTGCTGAAGTGCCGGTCGCGGCCCGCGGCCGCGGCGAGCCGCAGGGCGATCTCGCGGCGCAGGTCGCCCGGCTCGACGATCGCGTCGATCACCAGGTCGCTCGCGAGCCGCAGCAGGTCGACGTCGGCCTCGTACTCGGTCCGACGTGCCGCGACGAACGCGGCACGCTCGTCGGCGTCCGCGATCGCCTCGATCTTGTTGGCGTAGACCGCGTTCACGGCGGCTTCCGGTCCCATGACGGCGATGCGCGCGGTGGGGAGCACGAGGCACGCGTCCGGACCGAATCCCGGACCGGCCATCGCGTACAGCCCGGCGCCGTATGCCTTGCGCAGGATGACCGAGACCTGGGGGACGGTCGCCTCGCTGACGGCGGTGATCATCTTCGCGCCGTGGCGGATGATGCCCTCCCGCTCGACCTGGGAGCCGATCATGAATCCCGGGACGTCGGCGAGGTAGACCAGCGGCACGTTGAACGCGTCGCACCACCAGATGAATCGGGCCGCCTTGTCGGCGCTGTCGCCGAAGAGCACGCCGCCCTTCACCGCGCTGTTGTTCGCCACGATGCCGATCGGCCGGCCCTCGAGGCGGGCGAAGCCGACGACGAGCTCGCCGGCGAACAGCGGCTTGATCTCGAAGAACGACTCGTGGTCGACGAGCGCCTCGACCACGTCCCGGACGTCGAACGGCTTGCTCTCCGGCATCGGCACCAGGTCCGGCGTGAACGCGCGGGCCGCGGGCTCGGCGGCGTAGACCGGCGGGTCCTGCCGCCACGAGCCGGGGAGGTAGGAGAACACGAGCCGGGCCTGCTCGATCGCGTCGAGGTCGTCGTGCGCGAGGTTGTCGCCGCAGCCGGAGACCGTGGCGTGCATGCGCGCGCCGCCCATCTCCTCGAGGCTCACCTTCTCGCCCACGACCATCTCCGCCATGCGCGGGCTGCCGAGGTACATCGACGCGTTGCCCTCGACCATGATGACGACGTCGCAGAAGGCCGGGATGTAGGCGCCGCCCGCCGCCGAGGGACCGAACAGGCAGCAGATCTGCGGGACCTTGCCGGACAGCGCCACCTGGTTGTGGAAGATCCGGCCGGCGCCGCGCCGCCCGGGGAACAGGTCGACCTGGTCGGTGATGCGAGCACCCGCGGAGTCGATGAACCAGAACACCGGCAGCTCGTCGCGCAGCGCCGCCTCCGTGACGCGCACGATCTTCTCGACAGTGCGCGCGCCCCACGAGCCGGCCTTCACCGTCGGGTCGTTCGCGACCACGAGGGCGGGGCGCCCGTCGACCGTGCCGCGCCCGGTGACGACGCCGTCGGCCGGGAGGCCGGTCGCGAGCGCGTTCGCGAACTGGCCGTCCTCGACGAACGAGCCGGCGTCCATGAGCAGCGCGATGCGCTCGCGGGGGTGCAGCTTGCCGGCCGCGGCCAGCTTGGCCGCAGCGGCCTCGGGCACGCGCAGCGTCGCCGCCCGCGCGTCCCGGATCGCGTCGTCGGTCATCGTGACCGCCCCTCCCGCGCCACGCACCGGCGCTGTCTTGACGTTGACGTCAACGTGACGGTAGCGGTTCACTGGGCCCGCTGACCACCCTCGGAAGGACCCGCCATGGCGCGCGCGACGGCCGGCCGCTCCCCCTCGGCGCTCGCGGGGCCGCCCACCCGCGACTCGTACACCGTCGGGCAGCTCGCCGCGGAGCTCGGTGTCACCACGCGCACGCTGCGCTTCTACGAGGAGGCGGGGATCGTCACGCCGGCGCGCACCGGGTCCGGCTCGGCGCGGGTCTACACCGCACGGGACCGCGCGCGGCTGGTCCTGGCCCTGCGCGGGAAGCGCTTCGGCATGTCGCTCGCCGAGATCCGCGAGATCGTCGACATGTACGACGCGGAGCCCGGCGAGGCGGGCCAGATCCGGCGCCTGCTCGCGTCGCTCGAGACCCTCCGCGCCGACCTGCTGGCCCGCCAGTCCGAGCTCGCGCGCACCCTGGCCGAGGTCGACGACGTCTCGCGCCGCTGCGCCTCCCGGCTCGACGAGCTCGCCGCCGCCCCGGCCGCCCACGCCCCACGCCGACGTACCTCGGCCCCGACCCCCGCGACGGGGCCTCGTTCTGGCAGGGTGACCGCTGGCGCGGTCGCACGCGGCGGGACCGCGCGCGCCTCGACCGCACCCCCGTCCCCGGCGTCAGGAGCGAAGTCGCGATGACCATCTCGAAGGTCCTCATCGCCAACCGTGGCGAGATCGCCATCCGCGTGGCCCGCGCGTGCCGGGACTCCGGCATCGCGAGCGTCGCGGTCTACGCCGACCCCGACCGCGACGCCCTGCACGTCAAGGCCGCCGACGAGGCCTACGCCCTCGGCGGTGCGACGGCCGCGGAGACCTACCTCGTCATCGACAAGATCCTCGACGCCGCCCGCAAGTCCGGCGCCGACGCCGTCCACCCGGGCTACGGGTTCCTCGCCGAGAACGCCGACTTCGCGCAGGCCGTGATCGACGCGGGCCTCACCTGGATCGGCCCGCCGCCCGAGGCGATCCGCTCGCTCGGCGACAAGGTCTCCGCGCGGCACATCGCGCAGCGGGCGGGAGCGCCTCAGGTCGAGGGCACGCCCGACCCGGTCGAGTCGGCCGAGGAGATCGTCGAGTTCGCCCGGGCGCACGGCCTGCCCGTCGCCATCAAGGCGGCGTTCGGCGGGGGCGGCCGCGGCCTCAAGGTCGCCCGCACGCTCGAGGAGATCCCCGAGCTCTACGACTCGGCGGTGCGCGAGGCCGTCGCGGCGTTCGGGCGCGGCGAGTGCTTCGTCGAGCGCTACCTGGACAACCCGCGCCACGTCGAGACCCAGGTCCTCGCCGACATGCACGGCAACGTCGTCGTGGTCTCCACGCGCGACTGCTCGCTGCAGCGCCGGCACCAGAAGCTGGTGGAGGAGGCGCCCGCGCCGTACCTCTCCACCGCCCAGGTCGAGGAGCTCTACCGCTCGTCGAAGGCGATCATGCGCGAGGCCGGCTACCACGGCGCAGGGACGTGCGAGTTCCTCGTCGGCCTCGACGGCACGATCTCGTTCCTCGAGGTCAACACCCGCCTCCAGGTCGAGCACCCGGTGACCGAGGAGGTCTCGGGCATCGACCTCGTGCGCGAGCAGTTCCGCATCGCCGACGGCGAGTCGCTCGGCTTCGACGACCCGCCGCTGCGCGGCCACTCCTTCGAGTTCCGCATCAACGGCGAGGACCCGGGCCGATCCTTCCTCCCGGGCCCGGGCGTGCTCACGGTGTGGAACCCGCCGTCGGGTCCGGGCGTGCGCGTCGACGCCGGGTTCACGGCCGGCGACGTCATCGGCGGCAACTTCGACTCGCTGCTCGCCAAGCTCATCGTCACGGGCCGCACCCGCACGGAGGCGCTCGAGCGCTCACGCCGCGCGCTCGACGAGTTCCAGGTCGAGGGGATCGCGACGGCGCTCACCTTCCACCGCGCCGTCGTGCGCGACCCGGCGTTCGCGACGGACGACGACACCCCGTTCCGCGTGCACACCCGCTGGATCGAGACCGAGTTCGAGAACACGATCCCGCCGCACCCGGTCCCGGCGGCGGACGACGCCGGCGAGCCCCAGGAGCGTCAGTCGCTCACTGTCGAGGTCGGGGGCAAGCGGCTCGAGGTCGTCCTCCCCGCGGGCATCGCGCTCGGCGCCGGCGGCGGGTCCGCGGCCGGGCCGAAGAAGGCCCCGAAGCGCAGCGCCAAGAAGGGCGGCAGCGCGGCGTCCGGCGACTCCGTCGCGGCGCCCATGCAGGGCACGATCGTCAAGGTCGCCGTCGAGGAGGGCCAGGTCGTCGCGGCCGGCGAGCTCGTCATCGTCCTGGAGGCGATGAAGATGGAGCAGCCGCTCACCGCGCACAAGGCCGGCACCGTGACCGCGTTGACGGCCGAGGTCGGCGCGACCGTGCCGAGCGGCACCGTGCTGCTCGAGATCAAGGACTGACGCCGCGCCGCGAGGTGACCGCCGCTCCGCCGGCCCGAGTCCGTGGGCCGTCGGCGTAGCGTGAAGGCATGCGCCCCACCGCGACCCCGGCCGTCCTGACCTCCCGCGCGACCGGCCGACGGGGCGTCCTCGTCGGCGTGGCGCTGTGGCTGTGCGCCCTGGTCGTCGCCGCGCCGGCGGCGTACGCCAACGTCCCCATCGACACGGTGGCGAACGCACTGTCCAGCTCACCGGTGTACGTCGAGGGCGGCAACGAGGCCGGGGTGACGCCGGACGACTATGCCCGTCTCCTGACCGAGGTGCAGTCGGCGGGGACCCCGCTCTACGTCGCGGTGGTCGACGCCGACTCCCTCGGCGGGCTCACGATCGCCGACTACACCCACGAGCTCGGCACCAAGGTGGGCGTCACGGGCACGTACGCCGTGGTGGCCGGGCGCCAGTTCTACGCCGACTCCCAGCTGTTCCCGGTGGGCGCCCTCGCGACGAAGTCCGTGGCGGAGAACCGGGCGGGCGGTGCGAACGCCATCCTCGACGCCTTCATCGCCGGGGTCACCGGGCTCGCCGCCGCCGGCGACGTCGTGCCCCCGGCCGACGGCGCCACGAGCGGTTCGAGCACGGGCGGCGGCAGCCTCCTGCCGGTGCTCCTGGTCGGCGGGGTCGTCGTCGTGGGCGCCATCGGGATGGGCACCGCGGTGTCGCGCGCCACCCGGAAGCGGACGGCGGAGCAGCTCGCCGCGGTGCGGGCCGTCGTCGACGAGGACGTCACCGAGTTCGGGGAGCAGGTCACCGCGGTCGACGCCTCGGACTCCCGCCTCGACGACGCCGGCCGCGCCGACCTCTCGGCCGCGCTGACGGCGTACGACACGGCGAAGGAGCGCGCCGAGGCGATGCGCTCGGCGCAGGACGCGTCACTCGTCACCCAGGCGCTCGAGGACGGGCGCTACTCGCTCGCCTGCGTCTCCGCGCGGCTGGACGGGACGCCGCTCCCGGTGCGCCGGGCGCCGTGCTTCATCGACCCGCGCCACGGGCCGAGCGTGCAGGACGTCATGTGGGCTCCCGACGGCGGTGCCGCTCGGTCCGTCCCGGTGTGCCAGGCGTGCGCGGTCGCGATCGCCGACGGCCGCACCCCCGCCGCGCGCGAGGTGCCGGTCGGCGCGGCCGGCGAGCGCGTTCCGTACTGGATGGCCGGTCCGCAGTACCAGCCCTACGCCGGCGGCTACTACAACGCCTACGGCAACATCCTCCCGGCGCTCATGATCGGCACGATGCTCGGCGGGCACACGACCGTGGTGAACAACGTCGTCGACAGCGGCGGCGGGGGCTGGATGGGCGGCGGCGACGGGGGCGGCGGGGGCTGGATGGGTGGGGGCGGCGGCGACTTCGGCGGCGGCGGCGACAGTGGCGGCGGCGGCGGGTTCTGACCGGGTCGGACGGCGGGGGGACGGGACGGTGACGACGACGGGGCGCGAGCCGGACGGCCGATCGGTTCTCGCCGAGGAAGACGATGCGGCAGCGGGAGCCGCCGGTTGCTCGCGAGCCGGCTGAGCCGCGCCTACCTCGTGACCGTCTGGGGCCTGGCGGTGTTCTTCCTCTGCTTCGCCTCCTGGTTCATGTAGTCGACGACGAGGCGTTCCATCGGCTGGCCCGTGACCTCTCCGATGAGGTCGAAGTCCTTGCCGAGATGAAGAACGGTGCGGTGATTCAGCTCGGCTGCAGCGGCGATCAGCAGGTCGGGGATCGACGCGGCACGGTGCTGTCCACGCTCGGCCAGGATGCGTTGCACCTGCACGGCTCGGTCCTCGACCGCGGGGGTCAGGTAGTCCACCGGCATCGACGCCAACGGAGGTGACCCGAGGGCCCGGGCCAGATCGACGGCGGATCGCGCGGAGAACCCTGCCTCCAGCACGGTCACGCTGGTGATCGTCACGAGTCCCCGCTCGATCCGGTCGGCCCACTCCTGCGCGTCGGGGCTGGAACCGAGCCGGACGAGCGCGGACGTGTCGATCAGCCAGGACGTGCTCACGACCAGGCGGCAGACATGATCGTGTCGTCGCCGAGGTCGGGCAGGAGCTCGGCCACGGCACGGAGGTCACCCGCCGTGACGGACCCGGCCGTCCGGCGGGCCTCACGATGCAGGTGCCGGCGCAGGTACTCGGTCCGGGAGATGCCCAGGCGCGCGGCCTGCTCATCCAGCAGGCTGAGATCCTCCGCCGGGACGTTGCGCAGCAGGACATCAGGCATCAGACACCTCCGGACGGCCAGATGGATATCTCATGATATCAGTCCGGTCGGGCTCAGTCGGGGGTGTGGAGGCGTCGGGCGGCCTCGGCGATCGAGCCGGTGAGCGACGGGTAGACGGTGAACGTCGCGGCGATCTCGTCGACCGTGAGCCGGTGCGCGACGCCGAGCGCGATCGGGAAGACGAGCTCGCTCGCCTTCGGCGCGACCACGACGCCGCCGACGACGATGCCGCTGCCCGGACGCGCGAACAGCTTGACGAAGCCGTCCTGCATGTCCTGGATCTTCGCGCGCGCGTTGGTGACGAGCGGGAGCTTGATGCAGTGGACGTCGTCGGGCGCGGCGTCGGCCTGCGCCTGCGTGACGCCGATGGTGGCGATCTCGGGGTCGGTGAAGACGTTGCCCGACACGGTGCGCAGGTCGAGCGGAGTGACGGCGGCCCCGAGGACGTGGCGCATCGCGATCCGCCCCTGCATCGCGGCCACGGAGGCGAGCATGAGGACGCCGGTCACGTCGCCGGCCGCGTAGACGCCTCGGGCCGACGTGCGGGACACGCGGTCGACCTCGACGTGCCCGGAGTCGGTGAGCCGCACGCCGGACTCGACGAGGCCCATCCGCTCGGTGTTCGGGATCGAGCCGACCGCCATGAGGCAGTGCGTCCCCTCGACGGTGGACCCGTCCGCCAGCGTGACGACGACGCCGTCGGCGGTCCGCCGCGCCGTCTGCGCCCGCGAGCGGCCGAGGACGTGCATGCCGCGTCGGCGGAAGACGTCCTCGAGGACCTGCGCCGCGTCGGCGTCCTCGCCGGGCAGGACGTGCTCGCGCGAGGACACGAGGACGACGTCGGAGCCGAGCGCGTTGTACGCCGAGGCGAACTCGGCGCCGGTGACGCCGGACCCGACGACGATGAGCCGCTCGGGCAGGGCGTCGAGGTCGTAGACCTGCTCCCACGACAGGATGCGCTCGCCGTCGGGCTCGGCACCGGGGACGACCCGGGGGCGCGCACCGGTCGCCACGAGCACGGCGTCGGCGTCGAACGACGACGTGCTGCCGTCGGGCGACGTGGCCACGACTCGGGACGGCCCGTCGAGGCTCCCGCGCCCGCGCACGATGCGGACGCCCGCGCGCTCGAGGCTCGCGCCGATGTCGGCCGACTGCGCGGCCGCGAGCCGCTTCACCCGCTCGTTGACCTGGGCCAGGTCGACCGAGACGAGCCCGTGCGCCGGGCGCTCGGACGCGATGCGGACGCCGAGCTCGCCGCTGTCGGCCGCGCGGCTCATGACCTCCGCGGTGGCGATGAGCGTCTTGCTCGGCACGCAGTCGGTGAGCACCGCGGAGCCACCCAGCCCGTCGGTGTCGACCACGGTCACCTCGGCCCCGAGCTGCGCCGCCACGAGGGCCGCCTCGTAGCCACCCGGGCCGCCACCGACGATCACCACGCGCGTCATGCCGCCATCATTCCGCACCGGTGCCGATAGCCTCGCGACGTGACGCTGTACGCCGCCTACGGGAGCAACCTGGACCCGCTCCAGATGCTCCTGCGCGCGCCGTACTCCCCCGGCCGCGGCACCGGGTGGCTCATGGGCTGGCGGCTCACCTTCGGCGGGGAGGACCTCGGCTGGGAGGGCGCCCTCGCGACCGTCGTCGAGGACGACGACCCCACGAGCCAGGTCTTCGTGGCGCTCTACGACATCACCGAGGGCGACGAGGAGACCCTCGACGAGTGGGAGGGCAGCGACCTCGGCCTCTACACGAAGATCCGCGTCCGGGTCGCGACGCTCGAGGGCGACGTCACCGCCTGGCTCTACGTCCTCGACGACTACGAGGGCGGTCTGCCCAGCGCCCGCTACCTCGGCATCATCGCGGACGCCGCCGAGACCGCCGGCGCTCCCGACGACTACGTGGCCGCGCTGCGCCGGCGTCCCTGCCGCAGCGTGGGCTGACCGCCGCCCGCCCGCTCCGGCCCATCCGCTGACTCCTGCCCTCCCCGCTCGATAGCGTCGGCACGTGACCGACTCCCCCGACCTCCTGCTGTCCGATCCCCCCGCCGCGGCCGCGGCCGCCGCCGCCGCGCTGGCCCGGATCACCGGCGTCGAGCGGCACGACGTCGCGCTCGTGCTCGGCTCGGGCTGGGTCCCGGCGGCCGACCTCGTCGGCCGGACCGTCGCCGACCTGCCGGTCACCGACCTCCCGCACTTCGCGCCCCCTGCGGTCGAGGGCCACGCCGGCCGGGTCCGCAGCCTCGACGCCGACGGGACGAGGACGCTCGTCTTCCTCGGTCGCACGCACTACTACGAGGGCCGCGGCGTGGAGGCGGTCGCGCACGGCGTGCGCACCGCGGCCGCCGCGGGCTGCCGCGTCGTCGTCCTCACGAACGGCTGCGGCGGGCTCGACCGGTCCTGGACGCCCGGCACCGCCGTGCTCATCAGCGACCACATCAACCTGACCGGCGCCTCGCCGCTGCGCGGCGCGAGGTTCGTCGACCTCACCGACCTCTACTCCGCGCGCCTGCGCGCGCTGTGCCGCGAGCTCGAGCCGACGCTGCCCGAGGGGGTCTACGCGCAGTTCCGCGGGCCGCAGTACGAGACACCGGCCGAGGTGCGCATGGCCGGGATCATCGGCGCCGACCTCGTCGGCATGTCCACCGGTCTCGAGGCCATCGCGGCCCGCGAGGCGGGCCTCGAGATCCTCGGTCTCTCGCTCGTGACGAACCTCGCCGCGGGCCTGACCGGCGAGCCGCTCGACCACGAGGAGGTGCTCGAGGCGGGCCGCTCCGCCGCCGAGCGCATGGGCCGGCTGCTCGCCCAGGTGGTGCGAGCGCTGTGAGCACGGCGACCGTGGTCGACCGGGCCCGCGCGTGGCTCGCCGACGACCCCGACCCCGACACCCGGACCGCGCTCGACCGGCTGCTCGACGCCGCGGGCAGCGGCGACGAGGGGGCCGCCGAGGAGCTGCTGGACGCGTTCACCGGCCGACTCGAGTTCGGCACGGCGGGCCTGCGCGGCGCGCTCGGGCCCGGTCCCAACCGGATGAACCGCACGGTCGTCACCCGGGCCGCGGCTGGCCTCGCGGCGTACCTGCGGTCGGCCGCCGGAGGCGACGCGGGCACCCTGTCCGTCGTCGTGGGCTACGACGCACGGCACAAGTCCGACGCGTTCGCCCGCGACACCGCCGAGGTCATGGAGGGGGCGGGCATCCACGCCCTCGTCCTGCCGCGCCCGCTGCCGACGCCTGTTCTCGCGTTCGCGATCCGGCACCTCGGCTGCGCGGCCGGCGTCATGGTCACGGCGAGCCACAACCCGCCGCAGGACAACGGCTACAAGGTCTATCTCGGCGACGGCACTCAGATCGTGCCGCCGGCCGACGCCGGGATCAGCGCACGGATCGACGCCGTCGGCGACGTCCGGGACGTGCCGCGCGGTGACGGCTGGGAGCGGCTCGACGACGCCGTGCTGACGGCGTACCTGCAGACCGTCGCCGCGCTCGTGCCGCCCGAGGCACCGCGCGACGTCGCGATCGCCTACACCCCGATGCACGGCGTCGGCGGCGAGGTCGTGCTGCGCGCGCTGTCCCTGGCCGGCTACCCGCCGCCGCGCGTCGTGGCCGCGCAGTTCACGCCCGACCCGGACTTCCCGACCGTGTCGTTCCCGAACCCCGAGGAGCCGGGCGCGATGGACCTCGCGCTCGAGGAGGGGCTCGAGAGCGACGCCGACGTCGTCATCGCGAACGACCCGGACGCCGACCGCTGCGCGGTCGCCGTCCCCACGCGCGACCGCGGGGCGCACGGCGGGCCGGCGTACCGGATGCTGCGCGGCGACGAGGTCGGCTGGCTGCTCGGCTGGTGGATGCACGAGCGGCGCGCGACCGGCAGCTACGCCAGCTCGATCGTGTCGTCGTCGCTGCTGTCGAAGATGGCGGCGGCGTACGGCCTCGAGCACCACGAGACGCTCACCGGCTTCAAGTGGATCGGGCGCATCCCCGGCCTCGCGTTCGGCTACGAGGAGGCACTGGGCTACTGCGTCGACCCGGCTCACGTCGCCGACAAGGACGGCGTGAGCGCGGCGTTGCTGGTGGTCGAGCTGGTCGCCGCCCTCAACGCCGCCGACCGCACGGTGCACGACGTGCTCGACGACCTCGCCGTCGAGCACGGGCTGCACGCCACCGACCAGCTCTCGGTGCGCGTCGACGACCTCACCGTCATCTCCGACGCCATGGCCCGGCTGAGGTCGGCGCCACCGAGCTCGGTGGCCGGGCTGGACGTCGAGCGGATCGAGGACCTCGAGGACGGCGCCGACGGCCTCCCGCCGACCGACGGCGTACGGCTGCGCCTCGCCGAGCGCACGCGGGTGGTCGTGCGCCCGAGCGGCACCGAGCCGAAGCTCAAGTGCTACCTCGAGGTCGTCGTCCCGGTGACGAGCGTCGGGAGCCCGGACGCCGACGACGTCGAGGCCGCACGGCTCGTCGCCGCCCACCGGCTCGCCGAGCTCAAGGACGGCATGGCCGCGGTCCTGGGGCTCTGACGCGACCCGGCTCCGCGCCGAGGTTCCGTTGGCGAGCGGGGGCGGCCCGCACCGCGACCGCCTGACGGGCGGCCGCCGACCGCCGATCAGCCGGTCGGTACGACGTCGGTGCGCAGCAGGGAGTACGAGTACAGGTCGTGGCGACCGTCGAGGCGCTCCTGCGCCGAGCGCAGGACACCCTCCCGCGTGAAGCCGGCCTTCTCCAGCGCCCGCTGCTCGGCGACGTTCGCGACGTCGGTCGACGCCTCGATCCGGTCGACGTCGGTGGTGGCCAGCAACCACTCGGCGAGCAGCCGCTGCGCCACCGTCCCCACGCCGTGGCCCCGGCTCGCGGGAGCGAGACCGATGCCGATGTTCCACGCCCGCGAGCCGGCATTGGGTCCGTAGAACTCCAGGTGCCAGGTCACCTGCCCCGCGACCGCGCTGGCCCCGGCCGCGTCGACGAGCTCGACGAGGAACCGCCCGAGGCCGGGCGGCATCACCCTCGGTCCGGCCGGGTACTCGTCGTACTCGCTGGGCGTCTCGACGTCGCGGTCGCCGTCGTACTCGACGAGCCGTACCTCGAGGCCCTTCGCGGTCAGGCCCGTGGCGACCGCACCGGTCGGCCGGTCGGTGATGCGCGTGGTGCTCCCCTCGTCCACGGCGGCGATCATGCCGTGCCCGGAGCGTGGACGCAGCCGGGACGGTCGAACCCGTCCGCGCCGCGCGTCAGCCGGTCGTGGCGAGGACCTCGCGCAGCATGTCGAGCGTGGTCCCCGGGTGGATGAAGGAGAACCGGCCCACGGTCTCCCCCTCCCACGACGTGCTCGTGACGAACGCGACCTGGTCGGCGAGGAGCCGCGCCGCCCAGGCGTCGTAGTCCGCGGCGGTCCAGCCGGTGCGCCGGAACAGCACCATGCCGAGCGTCGGCTCGCGCAGCAGCTCGAGGTGCTCCGCGGCGTCGATCTCGCGGGCCACCGCAGACGCGAGGGTGATCGAGTGCTCGATCGCCTCGGTGTAGGCGTCGGTCCCGTTGACCACGAGGGAGAACCACAGCGGAAGGCCGCGGGCCCGGCGGGTCAGGTGGTAGGCGTAGTCGGTGGGGTTCCACCCGTAGGAGCCGTCGTCGTGGTGGATCGCGTCGAGGTACGACGCGTCCTGCGTGTGCACGGCCTTGGCCAGCCGCGGCTCGCGGTAGAGCAGCGCCGCGCAGTCGTACGGCGCGAACAGCCACTTGTGCGGGTCGACCACGAACGAGTCGGCCAGCTCGATGCCGGCGTAGCGGTCGCGCACGCTCGGCGCGAACAGGCCGGCGCCGCCGTAGGCGCCGTCGACGTGGAACCACAGCCCGCGCTCGCGCGCGATCGTCCCGATGCCGAGCAGGTCGTCGATGATGCCCGCGTTCGTCGTCCCCGACGTCGCGACGACGGCCACGATCGAGTCGGGGTCCGCGTCGGCGTCGAGCACGTCGCGCAGCGCCTCGCCGGTGAACCGGTGGTCGGCCGTGGTGATGACGAGCGGGTCGACGTCGATGATCGACAGCGTGTTCCTGACCGACGAGTGCGCCTGGTCGCTCACGGCGACGCGCAGGCGGCGGTGTCGGGCAGTCTCACCGTCGCGCTCGACCAGCCTCCGCCGCGCGGTGTCGCGTGCGACGACGAGCGCGGAGAGGTTGCCGGCCGACCCACCCGAGACGAAGGCGCCGCCGGCCGACGCCGGCAGCCCTGCGGCGTCGGAGATCCAGCGCAGCGCCTGGTTCTCCGCGGCGACCGCGCCCGCGGCCTCGAGCCACGAGATGCCCTGCAGCGACGCCGCCGACACGACCATGTCGAACAGCAGCGCGGCCTTCGTCGGGGCGGCGGGGATGAACGCCCAGTAGCGCGGCGAGTCGGCCGAGAGGACCGTCTTGCTCAGGTGGTCGGCGTAGATCTCGAGCACGCGCTCGGGGTCCATGCCCTCGCGGGTGACGAGACCGTCGAGGATCGCGTCGACCTCGGCCTTCTGGCCGGGATGGTCGAGCGGGGTCTCCGGCATCGACAGCCGATCGGCGACGTAGTCGAGGATGAGCGACGTGAGCCGCTCGTCGGGGACGTGCATCCGCTGCTGGGATGGCGTGGGGGCGTCGGCGGCAGGGGCCATGGCAGGGGGCCTTCCGGGAGCTCGGCGCGCCGATGGCCGTCCACGCAGCAGGCGCCGGAGGCGCACTCTATCCCGAGCGCGTACGGCCGGAAAATCCATGACGGACGCGCGTGGTGGCCGGTCGGCGCCCGTCGGGACCGGCCCCGCGGTGGCGTCGCGCGTCTAGGATCGAGCGGTGAGCCGATCCTCCGCCTCGATGCTGCTCGACCCGGCGTCACTCGCCGACGCCGGCCGGTCCGACGCCTCGCTGCGCCGCTTCCTGCACGGGCTCCCCGGCGTCGACCAGGTCGGCGCCGACGCCCGCGCCGCCGCGCTGTCGACCCGGTCGATCAAGACGACCGCCAAGGCGTTCGCGATCGATCTGGCGATCTCGATGATCGACCTCACCACGCTCGAGGGCTCCGACACCCCCGGCAAGGTGCGCTCGCTGTGCGCGAAGGCGCAGCGGCCCGACCCGCACGACGCCTCGGTGCCGAGCACGGCGGCCGTCTGCGTCTACAACGACCTCGTCGGGCTGGCGAAGAGCGAGCTCGGCAGCTCCGGCGTCAAGGTCGCGGCAGTGACGACGGCGTTCCCGTCCGGCCGTGCCTCGCTCGCGGTGAAGCTCGCCGACACGCGCGACGCCGTTCTGCAGGGCGCCGACGAGATCGACATGGTCATCGACCGCGGCGCGTTCCTGTCCGGCCGCTACCTCGAGGTCTTCGAGGAGATCGCCGCCGTCAAGCAGGTGTGCCTCGAGGGCGGTGCCACCGCGCACCTCAAGGTGATCCTCGAGACCGGCGAGCTGCAGACCTACGACAACGTCCGCCGCGCGTCGTGGCTCGCGATGCTCGCGGGCGCCGACTTCATCAAGACGTCCACCGGCAAGATCTCCCCGGCCGCCACGCTGCCCGTCACGCTCGTGATGCTCGAGGCGTGCCGCGACTGGCGCGACGCCACCGGCGCGATGGTCGGCATGAAGCCCGCGGGCGGCATCCGCACGACGAAGGACGCGATGAGGTTCCTCGTCCTCGTCAACGAGACCGTCGGCACCGACTGGCTCACGCCGGACCTGTTCCGCTTCGGTGCGTCCAGCCTGCTGAACGACCTGCTGCTGCAGCGCCAGAAGATGGCCACCGGCCGCTACTCGGGCCCCGACTACGTCACCGTCGACTGACGCCGGACGAACAGAGGAACCATGCCCACGCCCTTCGAGTACGCACCGGCGCCCGAGTCCCGCTCCGTCGTCGACATCGCGTCGTCGTACGGCCTGTTCATCGACGGTGACTTCGTCGACGGCACCGGGTCGACCATCAAGAGCATCAACCCCGCGACCGAGGAGGTGCTCGCGGAGGTCGCCGTCGCGAGCGCGGCCGACGTCGACCGCGCCGTGAAGGCCGCGCGCCGCGCCTACACCCGGGTCTGGTCGAGGACGTCGGGCGCCGAGCGGGCGAAGTACCTCTACCGCATCGCCCGCCTCGTGCAGGAGCGCTCGCGCGAGCTCGCCGTGCTCGAGACGCTCGACAACGGCAAGCCGATCAAGGAGTCGCGCGACGTCGACATCCCGCTCGTCGCGGCGCACTTCTTCTACTACGCCGGCTGGGCCGACAAGCTCGAGCACGCGGGCTTCGGCCCGAACCCCCGGCCGCTCGGCGTCGCGGCGCAGGTCATCCCGTGGAACTTCCCACTCCTCATGCTGGCGTGGAAGATCGCGCCCGCCCTGGCCGCCGGCAACACCGTGGTGCTCAAGCCCGCGGAGACCACCCCGCTCACCGCCCTGCTGTTCGCCGACATCTGCCGCCAGGCCGACCTGCCGCCCGGCGTCGTGAACATCATCACCGGCGCCGGCGAGACCGGCCGCACGCTCGTGGAGCACCCCGACGTCGACAAGGTCGCGTTCACCGGCTCCACGGAGGTGGGCAAGGCCATCGCCCGCTCCGTCGCCGGGACGTCGAAGAAGCTGACGCTCGAGCTCGGCGGCAAGGCCGCGAACATCGTGTTCGACGACGCGCCGGTCGACCAGACCGTCGAGGGCATCGTCGCGGGCATCTTCTTCAACCAGGGGCACGTGTGCTGCGCCGGCTCGCGCCTGCTGGTGCAGGAGTCGATCGCCGACGAGCTCGTGGCCCGGCTCAAGCGCCGCCTCGGCACGCTGCGCCTGGGCGACCCGCTCGACAAGAACACCGACATCGGGGCGATCAACTCCCTCGAGCAGCTCGAGCGGATCCGGCACCTCGCCGGCGTCGGCGACGACGAGGGCGCCGAGCGCTGGACCGCCGACTGCGACCTGCCCGAGAAGGGGTTCTGGTTCGCCCCCACGGTGTTCACCGGCGTCTCCCAGGCGCACCGCATCGCGCGCGAGGAGATCTTCGGCCCGGTGCTGTCGGTGCTCACCTTCCGCACCCCGTCCGAGGCCGTGGAGAAGGCGAACAACACGCCCTACGGCCTGTCCGCGGGGATCTGGACGGAGAAGGGTTCGCGCATCCTCAAGACGGCCGCGGCGATGCGGGCCGGAGTCGTGTGGGCGAACACCTTCAACCGGTTCGACCCGACGAGCCCCTTCGGCGGGTACAAGGAGTCCGGGTACGGCCGCGAGGGCGGACGGCACGGGCTCGCGGCGTACCTCGACGTGGTCTGAGCGGAAGGGACGGCAATGGCATCGCGACTCGAGGTCCGCAAGACCTACAAGCTCTACATCGGCGGGGCGTTCCCGCGCTCGGAGAGCGCCCGCAGCTACGAGGTGACCGACACGAAGGGCCGCTTCCTCGCGAACGCCGCGCTCGCCTCGCGCAAGGACGCGCGCGACGCGGTCGTCGCGGCGCGCAAGGCACAGCCGGGATGGACCGGCGCCACGGCGTACAACCGCGGCCAGGTGCTCTACCGCGTGGCCGAGGTCATGGAGGGCCGTCGCGGGCAGTTCGTCGAGGAGGTGTCGCGCGGAGAGGGCCTCACGGCGCGGCGTGCGGAGGCCGTCGTCGAGGCGTCCATCGACCGCTGGGTCTGGTACGCCGGCTGGGCCGACAAGCTCGCTCAGGTCCTCGGCAGCACGAACCCGGTCCAGGGCCCGTACTACAACTTCTCGGTCCCCGAGCCGACCGGCGTCGTCGCGGTGATCGCGCCGCAGGAGTCGTCGCTGCTCGGGCTCGTGTCCGTGGTCGCACCGGTCGTGGTGTCGGGCAACACCGCCGTCGTCCTCGCCTCGGAGTCCCGCCCGCTCGCGGCCATCACGCTGTCCGAGGTCCTCGCCACGTCCGACGTGCCCGGCGGCGTGGTGAACCTGCTCACCGGCCGGGTCGCCGAGGTCGCGCCGTGGCTCGCGGCGCACATGGACGTCAACGCGATCGACGTGGCCGGTGTCCACGACGCCGACCTGCGCACGGCGCTGGAGGTCGCCGCTGCCGACAACGTCAAGCGGGTCCGCCGGCCGGACACCGACGACTGGTCGGCGGACCCCGGGCTGTCGCGGGTGCGCTCGTTCCTGGAGACCAAGACGGTCTGGCACCCGATCGGTGTCTGACCACACCGTCCCGCACGCGTCCGCCACGGGGCTCGGCGGACGCGTCGCCGACTGGTACGCCGAGCAGTCGCGCCGCCGCGCTACCTCGGTGCTCGACCTCGCGGAGGGGGCCTGGCTGCTGCGCACGCCCGAGTGGCCGCGCTCGTTCTCCGGCAACTGTGTGCTGGTGCGCCGTGATCCGGGTGCCGATGCCCTGATCGCCTGGGCCGAGGAGCATCTCGGCGGCGCCGGGCTCGACCACCGCCACATGGCGGCGCTGTGCGACCTGTCCGACGGGACGCGCGCCGGGCTGGTCGAGGCGGGGTTCGACCTGCGTCCGGAGCTGTTGATGGCCCGCCCCGTCGCCGCCGGGCCGCTGCCCGTCCGAGCCGATGTCGCCGTCGACGTGCTGACGCCCGAGGAGTCGAGCGCGCTGACCGCCCGGCTCTGGCGCGAGGTGTGGATGCCCGACGTGTCGGAGGAGACCCTGCGGCAGCTGGTGGGGCGGGCCGAGGGCTACTCGCGGTCCGGTGAGCACGTGCGGCTCGGCGTCCGGGACGCCGCGACCGGCGAGGCGGTGGCCTGTCTCGACGTCGCGGTCATGGACGACGCGGCCGAGATCGACGCCGTCGCCACCCTGCCGCCCTACCGTCGTCGCGGGTACGGCGATGCCCTGCTCGCGGCCGGTCTCGCCGTCGTCGAGTCGCGCGGCTGCGACCTCGCCGTCCTCACGGCGCTGCCCGACGACTGGCCGCACCAGTGGTACTCGCGCTCCGGCTTCGAGCGGGTCGCCACCGCCTGGGAGGCGACGCGCACGCCCGGGAGCACGACGTGACCGCGTCGGTCGTCCTCGTATGCGGACCGTCGGGGTCGGGCAAGACGCACATCGCGGAGAAGTGCGGGCTGCCGGTCTTCCGGCTCGACGACTTCTACAAGGACGGTGACGACCCGTCGATGCCGCGCTCCGCCGAGCTGGGCATCATCGACTGGGACGACCCCCGCGCCTGGCGCTCCGACGAGGCCCTCACGGCGCTCGTGGACCTGTGCCGCGACGGCTCCGCCGAGGTCCCGACGTATGACATGGGGCAGGACCGGACGACCGGGACCTCGACGCTCCGGCTCGAGGGCCACGGGGTGGTGGTCGCCGAGGGCGTGTTCGCCGCCGAGCTCGTCGACGCGTGCCGCGGTCTCGGGATTCTCGCCGATGCCGTGGTCCTGCACCGCTCGCCGTGGAAGAACTTCGTCCGCCGGTTCACCCGCGACCTGCGTGAGCGACGCAAGCCACCGCTCACGCTGTGGCGTCGCGGTCGTCTCCTCATGCGCGACGAGCCGCGCCTCGTCGCGGACGCGACGGCGAAGGGCTGCCGCCCCGTCAGCGCCCACGAGCTCGCCGCGGTCCTGCTTCGCCTCGCGGCCGGTGCGCGCGCATGAGCGACGGGGGCTACCTGCTCGACAACGCCCGCACCGAGGCCGGCGAGCGGTTCGCGGCGATGGCCGAGCTCTTCGACGACTGGACGTTCCGCCATCTCGACGTGGCCGGGGTGCGGCCCGGGTCGCGCGTGTGGGAGGCCGGCGCCGGCTGGCCCACCGTGCCCGCCTGGCTCGCGGCGCGGGTCGGGCCGTCGGGACACGTCGTCGCCACCGACATCGACACGTCCTGGCTCGACCTCGACGCCGGGTACGACGTCGTCCGCCACGACGTCACCACCGAGCCGCCGCCCGGCGGCCCGTTCGACGTCGTCCACGCCCGGCTGCTGCTCGTGCACCTCCCGGACCGCGCCCGGGTGCTGGCCACGCTCGTCGCCTCGCTCGCCCCCGGCGGGACGCTGCTCGTCGAGGACGCCGATCCCGCGCTTCAGCCGCTCGCCTGCCTCGTCGAGGACTCCCCCGAGGCCGCGCTCGCGAACCGGGTGCGCCAGGGGTTCCGCGCGCTGCTGGCGGAGAGCGGCGCGGACCTCGCATTCGGCCGCACCCTGCTGACCCGGCTGCGCGACGCGGGGCTCGTCGACGTCCGTGCCGAGGTGTTCGCGCCGTACGGCGGTCCCGCGCTCCGCACGCTGGAGACGGCGACGCTCGGCCACATCCGCCGTCGGCTGGTCGAGGCGGGCCGAGCGACCGACGAGGAGATCGACGGCCTCGTCGCGCACCTGCGGTCCGGCGGTCTCGACCTCACCCCGGCACCGCTCGTGTCCGCCTGGGGCCGCATGCCCTGAACCCGCGGCTACCGTGACGGCGTGCACTACCTGCTGATCGGGATCGGGCTGGGGCTCGGTGCGGGCCTCGCGCCCGGGCCGCTGCTCGCGCTGGTCGTGACCACGTCGCTGGCCCGTGGCTTCGGTGCAGGCGTGCGCGTCGCCCTGTCGCCGCTCGTCACGGACTCGATCATGATCGCGCTGTCGGTGCTCCTCGTGCGCGAGCTGCCGGCGCGCGCCGGCGGGGGGCTCGGCGTCGTCGGCGGCCTGTACGTCGTCTGGCTCGGCGTGGAGTCGCTGCGCGACAAGCCGGTCGAGATCGAGGTGGCCGACCGTCCCGACCCGCTGCGCCGCGGCGTCCTGGTGAACCTGCTGTCGCCGCATCCGTGGCTGTTCTGGCTCACCGTCGGCGGCCCGATCGCCGTCGCGGCGTGGGGCGAGTCGCCACTGTCGAGCGTCGCGTTCGTCGTCGGCTTCTTCACCGTGATGATCGGCACCAAGGTCGTCATCGCCGCGGTCGTGGCCGGCAGCCGACGCGCGTTCACCGTCACCGGGCTGCACCGGGCCTACCGCGTCGCCGGCAGCCTGCTCCTGCTCACCGGCGTCGTGCTCACGCTCGAGTTCGGTGCGACGCTCCTCGCCCGCTGACACACCCGCCCGACACCCGGGAGCGGGCGGCGGCCGCTCAGAGCCCCCAGAACGGGCCGGAGAGTCCGACGCTCCTCATGTAGTCGTGCGCCGCCGACGGTTCGCGCCGGACATAGCCGTAGTCGAGTCGCCCGTCGTACCAGCGGGCGGCGAAGCGCCAGAGGGTCGGGAGGTCCATCACATAGCCCTCGTCCTGACCCGTGGCGGTGAGCCACCTGCTCACGCAGTCTCGGGAGCAGAAGATCCTCTGATTGCTACACGTGTGGACCACGTCGTCCCACATGCGGGCTGCGGGGACGAGGAAGTGCGCGACCTGTCCCCCGGCAGGCGGATTCTCAGTACCGACCGACCAGGCATGAGGGCGGCCGCAGGACCGGCATCGTGTCGCGACGAGCACCTCGCCCTCCCACGGCAGCAGGTGCGGCAGCGCGAAGGAGTCCCAGGCACAGCCACCCCACCACAGCGTGTCCTTCCCCATGACGGAGAATCCGAGCGGCACCGACGAGAACGGGTGCGCCATCACGATGACCCCGTCCGCCCCGAGCACGAGGTGTCGGCCGTCGGCAAGCGTCTGCAGCGCTTCCTCGATCTCGGCTTCGGGAAGCTCGAACCGGGCGGCGAGTCGATCGAGATCGGGCGCGCGACCGGTGCGGCTGAACGACTCGTACACCGCCACGCGCACGGCCTCGACGTCCATGCGGGGAGCATAGGACGGCGGTGCGTGACGACACGACGCTGAGGTCGTGCCCTGATCGTTCAGCGCTCGGGCGCCGACCGGCGGTGGATGAGCGAGGTTAGAACGGTGGCGGGTCGAGTGGTGGTGGTGCCGGTGCGGCGGGTGGCGGGTCGGGGTCGTCGAGGACCGGGCGCGGCGGGACGTGGATGGTCTGGCCCCACGCGGTGCGCCAGGTGTGGGAGCCGTCGGGTCTGGAGTCGGTGATGTCGGCGTAGCCGGCGGTCTTGAGCTGGTGGCAGGTCCGGCAGTGCGCGCCGTTGTTG
>JAJXTD010000020.1 GCA_021784035.1 Actinomycetes bacterium
CACGAGCGACCTTCGGCATCGTGCGGCAGGACCGGCTGCGCGGCGGTGACGCGGGTGGGCTGGAGGGCGAGGGAGGGAGGGAGGGCGCGTGGCCGAGGGCGCGGGGCCGACGGCGCGGGAACGAGGGCGCGGGAACGAGGGCGCGGGAACGAGGGCGCGGGAACGAGGGCGCGGGAACGAGGGCGCGGGAACGAGGGCGGGACCGGATGACACGCCGCGGGGCGCTGAGCAGGATGGACGTATGGCAGTCACCAGGACACGGGCGGCTCTCGCACTGCAGCACGAGTCGCTCGGCGCGCAGCACGTGACCGAGGTTCTCGGCGTCCAACCCACGGAGTCGTTCGAGGTGGGCGATGCCTACGCGCGCGACTCACGCCGTCGCGCCCACTCGCACTGGGCGCTGGACAGCCCGGCCGACCCGGACACGGCCGCGCTGCACGACCAGCTGCGGGTGCTTCTCGACCGGCTGCTCCCGCTGCGCGCGCAGCTGGAACGGCTGCGCGACGAGGGCTACCGACTGACCTGGACCTGCTACGTCGAGGAGTGCGACGGCGACGGCACGGTGCTGCTGTCGAGCGACCTGCTCCGCGACCTGGCGACGCTGCCGGTCGACCTCGCGGTCGAGAGCTACGCGGACGCCCCTGCGGAGTAGGTCGGTTCGAGCGGCGCCGGGGCCGCCGAGCGCGAGCGCTGCCACGCCAGCACGACGTCGGTCGCGACCAGCGCGACGAGGGCCAGGGCGAACGAGGCGACCGCGCCGAGTGGGACGACCGTGGCCGCCACCACCGCGGAGAACATCGTCGAGCCGGCGATCGAGACGGTCGTGCCGCGGAGCAACGCCGACGCCGCGGCCGGGCCGGACGCACGGTGGGTGGCCGGTCCGAGGACCGACACGATGACCGGTGCCGTCGCGAGGAGCCCGGCGAGGTGCGGCCCGAGCACCCGCGCGAGACCGGTCAGGGTGGCGACCAGAACGCCCGTGACCACGGCTCGCACCGGCGTCTCCCAACGGGCGGGGACGCGCTCCGGCGCCACGGCTCCCGGGGACGTCGGCCACGTGCGCAGCGCCACGACGACCGCCGCGACCACGATCGCCGCGACGGCCCACGTGCCGGGGACTCCCTGCAGCGCCACCACGCAGGCGAACGCGATGGCCCACGCACCGGGGAGCGCCCGCCACCAGCGGGTCCGACGCGCGAGGTGGGCATAGCTCGCGCAGAACGCGACGACGGAGATCTGGCCGGCCACCACGCCGTGGGCGGCGACCGCCGTCGCCGTGGTGCCCTCGCCGAGCGTGACGAGCACGAGGAACGGCCCGGTCGTGAGCGGGAGCCCGATGAGGCGGCCGCCGAGTGCGTTGCCCCACCGGCGCTGAACCAGGGAGACCAGCAGCACGAGCGCAGGCGTCAGCGTCATGCGCAACAGGACGACACCCACGGGGAGATCCTCTCGCACCGTGGTCGCCGGTCCGCACCGGCCCGCCGCGCGGGTCCGCGACGGATCAGCAGCCGTCACCGGCACGGCCCGTCGCGCGGGTCCGCGACCGGATCAGCCGCGGGTCACGAGACCGAGGGCGGCGGCGATGCCCAGCACCGAGCGCGGGGCGTACGCCGACCGCCACAGGCCACCGTGCGCGGCCTGGTGTGCCCACGCGTCGTCGGGGTGCGCGATGTCCGCGTCCGGGCGCGCGGGCGACGACGACGAGCGCAGGTCGTGCACGAGCAGCGCCGCCATCACCGTGTTCGACGTCGCCGGCTCGAACACCTCGACTCCGAAGCGGTGCGCACCGGCGTACGCCGCGGCCAGCGCCCGGTTCCGCACCACCGAGCGGGTCCTCGTGGCGGGCGCGATGTTGAGCGACGCCCACACGCCGTCGCGGCGCGACTGCGTGGCACGCCAGCGCTGGAGGCGCTTCGCGAGCGCGTAGCTCGGGCCCTGCTGTGGCACGAGGCAGTCGGCGATGCCGACCGGGCCGCGCTCGGTGTCGATCGTCCCGGGGTAGTTCGGCGTGAACCTCCCGACGGCGCGGAGCGGGAGCTGCGCGAGGCCGGACAGGCCGCGGGCGTCCCAGCGGCGACGCGACTCCGCGACCGCCTCCGCGGGCACGGCGTAGACGTCGGTGGGCGTCGCGAGGAACGCGAGGCCGACGTCGGACCGCTCGGCGAGCAGTGCCTGCGCCAGCGCGTCGGCCGCGAGGGCGACCCGGACGTGCGTGGCGCCGTCGGCGTAGGTGTACGTGCCGAGGGTGTACGGCCCCTCGAGCCCGACGAGCCACGTGTGCAGCTCGGGCAGCTGCCGGATGAGGTCCGCGCCGGCCACGGCCGCGAGGGCGTCGTCGTCCTGCGGTGCCGAGCCGAGCGGGACGGGGACGGTGAGGCGTCCCGCCGAGGATCGCGCGGTCGCGATGACGCGGGCCCAGATCTCCGGCCGCGGGAGGTCGACGGCGACGACGTGCGCGCCCCAGCGCAGCAGCGAGCGCTGCGGCCCCATCTCGGCCCCCGCGCCGAGGACCACGACGGTGACGTCGGACAGGTCGAGCCACTCGGGCCGGTCGAGCACCGTGTGCAGCGCCGTCGCGAAGCCGCGCTCGACGATGCCGTCGGCGACCCACGCGTCGAGACGGTGGCGTACGTCGGGACCGAACAGCCGCCTGCCGTGGTGCGGGACGGACAGCCCCGTGTCCCGGCCGGCGACGCCCTCGATCGTCACCGACTCGAACGCGGGGGCGGTCCAGGTGCGCGTGGCGTCGAGCAGCGGCACCGTGTCGCCGCCGCGGTGGAACCGTGCCCGCTCGTGGAGCGCGGCCAGGCCCGTGCGCGCGACCGCGTCGGCGGCATCGGCAGTGCGGGTGCCCGCGACGACGAGGTCGCGGTAGGGCACCAGGTAGTCGCGCCGCCAGTCGCGTACGCCGGCGGCGCGGACCCCTGCATCGGCGTCCACCGGTTCGAGCGCCGAGCCGACGACGGCCTTGGCCACCGCCGTGGTGCTGACCCGGCCGTCGTCACCGGCGACGAGGTCCACGCCGCGGTCACCGACGTCGACGGGCGGTGCGCCGGGCGCGTCGGACGGGGTGTCGCTCACGGCGCACATCCCACCACGTCGTCGCCGCGGGGGCGACGGGCGCGCGGTCCTGGGTCAGCGGGACGTCTCGGCCAGGACGATGCCCACCAGCACGACGAAGCCGCCGACGATCTGCACCGGCGTGAGGATCTCGCCGAGGAAGACCCAGGCGATCACCGAGGCGATGACCGGCTCGGTCATGCCGACGACCGACGCCTGGGTGGCCCGCAGGTGCCGCAGCGACTGCAGCACGAGGACGAACGGCACGACGGTGCCGAGCACGACCATGTAGCCCAGGTAGACCCACGAGGGGAGGACCGGCCCGTCCGCGCCGAACGACTGGGTGAACGACAGCTCCCGGAACGGGTAGGTCCACCAGGGGCAGACGACGGCCCAGAACAGCGTCGCCGCACCGAAGCCCCACATGGTGGTCGAGATGGGGTCGCGGTGGACGACGAGCTTCTCGCCCTCGACGTAGTAGAACGCCAGCGCGGCCGCCGCGGTGAGCGCGGCGAGGACGCCGATGAGGTCGAGCGAGAGCCCCTGCCAGGCCTGCGCCACCATCGCGAGCCCGACGAGGGCGAGGACGAGGGCCGCGAAGACGCGGTCGCGCACGGGCTCGCGCAGCACGAACCGGAACCAGAGCGCCACCATGATCGGCGCGGTGAACTCGAAGAGCAGCGAGACGCCGACCGGCAGCCGCAGGATCGCCACGAAGTAGAGCGACTGAGTGACCGCCACACCGAGGATGCCGTACGCCGCGATGCGCGGGATCTCGCTGCGGCGCAGCCGCAGCGCCGGGCGGTTCGTCAACGCGACGACCGCGACGAGGATGACGAACGCGGCCGACACCCGGAACTGCGACAGCCGGTACCAGGGCACGCCCTCGAGGAGCACGTACTTGCTGACCGTGCCGTTCAGCGCGAACAGCGACGCCGCGAGCAGGTAGGTGAGGTAGCCGAGCAGCTCGCGCCGGTCCTCCTGCTGGACCGGTGGGGTCTCGAAGACGGTCACGGTGCGACGGCGCCCGGCACTGCCCCCGCAGCGAGGTAGACGTCCACGGTGCGGGCGGCGACGACCTGCCACCCGAAGTGGTCCACGGCCCGCGCCCGGCCGGCGTCGCCCATCGCCCGCGCCCGGGCCGGGTCGGTGGCGAGGGAGTTCACCGCGGCGGCGAACCGGCGCTCGAAGTCCTCCGTGTCGTCCGGCGTGTAGTGGACGACGATGCCCGTCTCGCCGTCGGCGACCACCTCGGGGATCCCGCCGACGTCGGAGGAGACGACCGCCGTGTGGCAGGCCATCGCCTCGAGGTTCACGATGCCGAGCGGCTCGTAGACCGACGGGCACAGGAACGCGAGGGCGTGGCTCAGCAGCTGCTGCACCACGGTGCGCGGCGCGTGCTCCTCGATCCACACCACCGACCGGTGCTCGCGCAGCGCAGCGATCTGCACGCGCGTCTCGGCGGCGATCTCCGGTGTGTCGGGCGCCGACGCACAGAACACGAGCTGGAGGTCGGGGTCGAACAGCCGGGCCGAGCGCAGCAGGTGCGCGATGCCCTTCTGACGCGTGATGCGCCCGACGAACGCGACGTAGGGCCGGGTGGGGTCGACTCCGTACTTCTCCAGGAGGTCGGTGGACTCCTGCGGCTGCCACTTGACCGTGTCGATGCCGTTCCGGACGACGTGCACCTTGTCGGGGTCGATGAACGGGTAGGCGTCGAGGACGTCCGCCTTCATCCCGTCGGACACCGCGATGATCGCGGCGGCCTCGCGGTACGCCGACGACTCCAGCCACGACGAGATCCGGTAGCCGCCGCCGAGCTGCTCGGCCTTCCACGGACGCCGGGGCTCGAGGGAGTGCGCGGTCAGCACGTGCGGGACGCCCAGGAACTCGGCCGAGAGGTGGCCGGACAGGTTCGTGTACCAGGTGTGCGAGTGGACCACGTCGACGTGGTCGAGCGCCCGGACCATGTCCAGATCGACGGCGATCGTCTGCAGCACCGCGTTCACGTGCTCGTAGCCCGCCGGGACCGGATGACCATGGGCGCCGTCGCGAGTCGGGCCGAAGCAGTGGACGCGGACGTCGGCCAGCGGCCGGAGCTCGCGCACCAGCTCCTCGACGTGGACACCGGCGCCGCCGTACACGTCCGGTGGCCATTCCTTGGTGAGGATTCCTACTCGCAACACAGGCGCAACAGTAGGGCCCCGGCTACGGTGAGCACGTGGCCAACCGCGATGTGCTCGGGATCGTCCTCGCCGGTGGCGAGGGCAAGCGACTCATGCCGCTGACGGCGGACCGGGCCAAGCCGGCCGTCCCGTTCGGCGGGGCCTACCGCCTCGTCGACTTCGTCCTGTCGAACCTGGTCAACGCGGGATATCTACGGATCTGCGTGCTCACCCAGTACAAGAGCCACTCGCTCGACCGGCACATCACGACCACGTGGCGCATGTCCACGCTGCTCGGGAACTACATCACCCCGGTGCCGGCGCAGCAGCGGCTCGGCCCCCGCTGGTACACCGGCAGCGCCGACGCGATCTTCCAGAGCCTCAACCTCGTCTACGACGAGAGCCCGGAGTACGTCGTGGTCTTCGGCGCCGACCACGTCTACCGCATGGACCCGGCGCAGATGGTCGAGCAGCACCGGGCATCGGGCGCGGGCGTCACGGTCGCGGGCATCCGGGTGCCGAAGGCGCAGGCGCACCAGTTCGGCATCATCGAGACCGGCCCCGACGGCCGCACCATCACCCGTTTCCTGGAGAAGCCGAAGGACCCGCCCACCATCCCGGGCGACCCCGACCACTGCTACGCGTCCATGGGCAACTACGTCTTCACCACCGACGTGCTCGTCGAGGCGCTGCGCATCGACGCCGGCGACGACGGCTCGGTGCACGACATGGGCGGCAACATCATCCCGATGATGACGGCGCAGGGGATGGCGGAGGTCTACGACTTCGACGACAACGTCGTGCCGGGGTCGACCGACCGCGACAAGGGCTACTGGCGCGACGTCGGGACGCTCGACGCCTACCACGACGCGCACATGGACCTCGTGTCCGTGCACCCGATCTTCAACCTCTACAACCGGCACTGGCCGATCCTCAGCCACCTGCCCCCGCTGCCTCCCGCCAAGTTCGTCGAGGGCGGCAACAGCCACGAGTCGATGGTGGGCGCGGGTTCGATCATCGCGGGCGCGCACGTGCGCAACTCGGTCCTGTCCTACGACGTCAACATCCGTGAGGGCGCCTACGTCGAGGGCGCGGTGATCATGCCGGGCGTGAAGATCGGTCGCGGCGCCGTCGTGCGCCGGGCCATCCTCGACAAGAACGTGCAGGTGCCCGACGGCGCGCAGATCGGGGTCAACCTCGAGCTCGACCGGGAGCGCTACACCGTCAGCGACGGCGGGATCATCGTCGTGGGCAAGGGCCAGAAGGTCGAGCCGGCCTGAGTCGCGACCGGGTCGGCACGGCCGACGGGTGGTCCGCTCAGGCCCCCGCGTCGGCGCCCGTGCGCTCGTCCGTGGGTGCCGCGTCCGGGGCGGACGACAGCTCGCGGCCGTCCGCGTACAGCAGGACGTGGTCGCGGGCCTCCTGCCGGGCCGTGGCCCGGTGGCGCCGGGCGGCGCTGCGCCACCCGCAGGTGCACTCCGCGCTGCTGAACCGGCCGTCGTGGACCGTGACCTCGTGTCCGGGGGCCGCGGGGCCGCGTGCGGCGCCGCCCGGCCGAGGGCCGGGGACGGAGGCCTTCGGGGAGGTCACCCGACCACGCTAACCGGCGGCGGGGTGCGGCGTCACCCGGACCGCCGGACGTCCGGTCGGCGCGGCTCAGCTCTCGAAGTCGACGACGGTCTTCGCGGCCAGCAGGGGCGCCAGCCAGGCGGCGAACTCCGCGTGCTCCGGGTGCTGCTGGTAGGCGCGGAGGCCGGCCACGTCGTCGTGGGTGGTGATGAGGACGAGGTGCGCCGCTCCCGGATCCCCGAGGACGTCGAGACCGGTCGTGAGCGAGCGCAGCGCCTCGATGTGCGGCGGGAGCGCCTCGAGGCGGTCCCGGGCCTCGAACCGGTCCGCGGGGTCGGCGAGGACGAACGTGACGACGTGGGTGAGCACGGGTGGGCTCCGATCGGTCGGGGGCGGGGCCGGTCAGCCGAATCGGCCGGAGATGTAGTCCTCGGTGGCCTGCTGGGTCGGGTTGGAGAACATCACCTGGGTCGCCGCGATCTCGATGAGCCGGCCGGGCTTGCCGACGCCGGCGAGGTTGAAGAACGCCGTGGTGTCGGAGACGCGGGCCGCCTGCTGCATGTTGTGCGTGACGATGACGATCGTGTACCGCTCCTTGAGCTCCTCGATGAGGTCCTCGATGGCGAGCGTGGAGATCGGGTCGAGGGCCGAGCACGGCTCGTCCATGAGCAGCACCTGCGGCTCGACGGCGATCGCCCGGGCGATGCACAGGCGCTGCTGCTGGCCGCCGGAGAGGCTCGCACCGGGTCGATCGAGGCGGTCCTTGACCTCGTCCCAGAGGTTGGCACCGCGCAGCGAGCGCTCGACGACCGTCTCCATCTCGGACTTCGGCCGGCGGCCGCTCTGCAGCTTGAGGCCGGCGAGCACGTTGTCCTTGATGGACATCGTGGGGAACGGGTTCGGTCGCTGGAAGACCATGCCGATCGTGCGCCGGACGTTCACCGGGTCGACGTCCGAGCCGTAGACGTCCTCGCCGTCGAGGAGGACCGAGCCGTCGGCGTACGCGCCGGGGATCACCTCGTGCATGCGGTTGAGCGTGCGCAGCACGGTGGACTTGCCGCAGCCGGACGGGCCGATGAGGGCCGTCACCGAGCGCGGCTCGACGGAGAACGTCACTCCCTCGACGGCCTTGAACGCGCCGTAGTAGATGTCGAGGTCGGTCACGTCGATGCGCTTGGCCATGGTTGCTGTCTCTCGTCGGGGTGCGTCGTCAGAACTTCTTCACGCCGGTGAAGCGCGAGATGATCTTGGCGGTCAGGTAGAGGAGCATCACGAGGACGATGAGCACGAGGGCCCCGCCCCAGGCCCGGTTCACCGAGGCGTCCGTGCCCCGGGTGAACTGGTCCCAGATGAAGATCGGCAGCGAGGCCTGCGGGCCGGAGAACGGATCGTTGTTGATCGACTGCGACAGGAACGTGGTGAGCAGCAGCGGCGCGGTCTCGCCGGCGACGCGGGCCACGGCGAGCATCGCGCCGGTGATGATGCCGGCGGTCGCCGTCGGCAGCACCACGCTGAGGATCGTGCGCCACTTCGGGATGCCGAGCGCGTACGACGCCTCCCGGAGGTCGCGCGGCACGATGCGCAGCATCTCCTCGGTGGAGCGCACGACCACGGGGAGCATGAGGATCGTGAGCGCGATCGAGCCGGCGAAGCCGGAGCGCTGCATCCCGAGGGTGAGCACGAATGCGGTGTAGACGAACAGTCCGACCACGACGGACGGCACGCCGGTCATGACGTCGACGAAGAAGCTGATCGCGTGGCCGAGGCGGCGCGAGCGCGCCGACGGCGCGTACTCCACGAGGTAGATCGCCGTGAGGATGCCCAGCGGGATGCCGATCAGGGCGGCGATGCCCACCTGCTCCAGCGTCCCGATGAGCGCGTGGTAGACGCCGCCGCCCTCGGCTACGGACGAGACGTTGCGCATCGACGTCAGCAGGAACGTCGAGGAGATGACCTGCGCACCCTTGACGATGACGGTGGCCAGCACCGCCACCAGCGGCGCGAGCGCGATGAGGAACGTGGCGTAGACGCCGGTCGTGGCGAGCCGGTCCACGGCGTGGCGGCGCCCCTCGACGCGGAAGCTCCACCCGGTCTGGGCGCCGACGAAGATCAGCACCGCGACGACGAGGGTGCCGGCGACGCCGTCGACGGACGTCGTGACGTTGAGCAGGAAGGCGAGGAGCACGGCTCCGACGCCGAGCGCGGGGACCGCCCAGCGGGGGAGCTTCCCGCCCGCCAGCGCGGCGTGCAGGAGCTCGTCCGACCCGTGGCGCTCCCGCTCGGTGAGGTCCGCCATCAGTTCGCCCCGGAGAACTCGGCGCGGCGGGCGATGACGAGCCGGGCCGCCATGTTGACCGCGAGGGTGATGACGAACAGCACGAGGCCGCTGGCGACGAGGGCGGACAGGCCGATGGTGCCCGCCTCGTTCCACTTGAGGGCGATGTTCGACGCGAACGTGATGCCGCCGGGCTGGGTGATGTGGATGTTGATGTCGTACGTGGCGCTGAGCATGAGGGCGACCGCGATCGTCTCGCCGAGCGCCCGGCCGAGCCCGAGCATCGAGGCCGAGATCATGCCTGGCCGGGAGAACGGGAAGATCGCCATCCGCACCATCTCCCAGCGCGTCGCGCCGAGGGCGAGCGCGGCCTCGATGTGCGCGCGGGGCGTCTGCACGAACACCTCGCGCGTGATCGCCGAGATCGTGGGCAGGATCATGATCGCGAGGACGATCCCCGCGTTGAGGATCGAGCGGCTGTAGATGCCGGCCTCGTTCGCGAACAGCGGGATGAAGCCGAGGTAGTCGTTGAGCCACTGGCCCAGCCCCACCAGGTGCGGGGTCAGGTACTGGATGCCCCACATGCCGAAGATGATCGAGGGGACCGCGGCGAGCAGGTCGGTGACGAAGCCGAGGGTGGACGCGAGGCGGCGCGAGGCGTAGTGCGCGATGAACAGCGCGATCCCGACGCCCACGGGGACGGCGAGGAGCATGGCGATCCCCGCGGTCATCAGCGTGCCGAACGTCAGCGCCGCGATGCCGAAGACCGACGGCTTCTGGTCCGGGAACCACTCGGCGGTGGTGAAGAAGTTGGCCGTGTTGGCCTGCAGACCGGGGATCGACTTCCAGATGAGGAAGACCGCGATCGCGGCCATGGTGACCAGGATGAGGACGCCCGCCCCGCGGGAGAGCCCCACGAACAGGCGGTCCCCCCGGCGTACGGCGGCGCCCTTGATCCCCGGGTGCGGGACGGGTGGCGCTGGCGTGCCGGGCGGCTCGAGCGTCGTGCTCATCTGGTGACCACCGTGGGTGTGGGGTGAGCGTCTGCAGGGGTGGCCGGACGAGGTCCGGCCACCCCTGCAGACAGTACCGTCAGGAGATCGACGAGATGGCGGTGCGCACCTTCGCGAGCACGTCGCCGGTGATCGGGACGTAGCCGTTGGCGCTGAGCTGGCTCTGCGCCGCGTCGCTCGCCGTGTAGGTGAGGAACGACTTGGTGAGAGGTACGAGGGCCGGGTCGAGCCCCTTCTCGCAGGTGATCTCGTAGGTCACGAGGACCGCCGGGTAGCCGGTCTTCGTCTTGTAGTCGAGCGTGAGCACGATGTCGTTGCCGGAGCCGGCGACCGTCGCCGTGGCGATCGTCTTGGCCGCGTTCGCCGACGTCGGCTCGACCGGTCCGGCGCCGTTGTCCACCCACGCCGTCGACGTCTTGTTCTGCTGCGCGAACGAGAGCTCGACGTAGCCGATGGAGTTTGCGGTCGCCTTCACCGCGGCGCCGACCCCGTCGTTGCCCTTGGCGCCCTGGCCGCCCGGGGCCTTCCAGTCCTTCGCGTGGCCGTACGTCCAGGTCGAGCCGGCGGCCTGGCTCAGGAACGTCGTCCAGTTGTCGGTCGTGCCGGAGGAGTCGCTGCGGTGGAACGCGGCGATCGTCGCGCTCGGCAGCGTCACGCCCGGGTTGGCCGCGGTGATCTTCGGGTCGTTCCACTTCGTGATCGTGTTCGAGTAGATGCCGGCGAGGATCTCCGGGGTGACGATCAGCTTGCTGACGCCCGCGACGTTGTACGTCGCGACGACCGCCCCGCCGACCATCGGGATGTCGATGGCCGGGCCGGTGGCGCACCGCGCGTCGGCGTCGGTCTTGTCCTGGTCCTTGAGCGCGGAGTCGGAGCCGGCGAAGGCGGTCTGCTTGTTGATGAAGTCCTTGATGCCGGCGCCGGAGCCGTTGCCCTGGTAGTCGATCGTCGCGCCGGAGCACGAGGTCTGGTAGGCGTTGATCCAGTCGGTCATGGCGTTGAGCTGGGCGGTCGAGCCCGAGGCCTTGATCGAGCCGGACACGCAGTTGGCGTCGGCCGAGCCGCTTGCCGAGCTCGTGCCCGAGCCGCCGTCCGAGCCGCAGGCCGCGAGGGCGAGGGTGCCGGCCACGGCGATGGCGGCGAGGCGTGCCTTCGGGGTGATGTTCACCCTGGTCCTCCGAGAGGTGTGTGACGTGGTGCTGACGTCGGCGACGGTAGGAACGGGGGTTGACCGGCCCGGGGGAGCCCGGTGAACGCCGGGTGAACGACACCTGTACACCTGGTGCCACGAGCGCGGGGCCGTGGCCCGCCGGTGCCGCGGCCTCGGGTCAGCCGTCGAAACGGTCGGCGGCGGCGAGCCGGCCGGAAGGGTCCCGGTGCAGGACGATCCCGGCACCGGGCCGCAGCCGCGGGTCGAGCGCGGCGCCGACGGCCGCGTCGCGCCGGTCGACGCCGAGCCCCTCGGCCACCGCCGACAGCACGATGGGCAGGACCGGACGGTGGGTGCACCAGACGGCCGGGTCCCGGACGCCGAGCAGGCCCGTGACCGCCTGCCGGGTCGCGTCCGGGTCGTCCGCGCAGCCCTCCTCGCTCAGGGCGTGCTCGAGGTGGACGGCGAGGCCCCGGTGCGCGGCGTAGGGCTCGACCGTGGCCCGGCACCGGCGCGCGTCGGAGGAGACGACGAACCGCGGGTCGTAGAGGCCGAGGACGTCGACGAGGTCGTACGCCTGGTGCATCCCGGCGTCGTTGAGCGGCCGTGCCTCGTCGCCGTCGGCGAGCGGGTCGCCGGACCCCGCCCAGACCGCGCGCTTCATCGCCTCCGCGTGCCGCAGCACGATCGTCGCGACCGTGTCGGGCAGGGCCAGGGCGTCGTCGACGAGCGTCCGGTCGTCCGGGTAGGTCAGCAGGGCCTTCGCGGCCTTGCGCCGCAGCCACCGGACCTCGTCGACCTCGGCGTCCGGCTCGCGCGGGACCGAGTCCAGGACGGTCGCCCGCCAGTAGCGCACCCGCTTCGGCAGCCCCTCCACGTCGTAGCGCCGCTGTCCGAGCGAGGGCCCGAGCGCGCACCGGACCCCGGTCTCCTCGAACGCCTCGCGCGCGGCCGCGAGGTCGTGCCGCTCGCCGGCCACGAGCTTGCCCTTGGGCAGCGACCAGTCGGCGCGGTGGGGACGGTGCACGACGGCGACCTCGTGCCCGTCCGGCCCCTGCCGGACGAGCACCACGCCCGCCGCCTCGATCACGTCCTGGACCACCTCGCTACCGCCGGAGGGCCTTGCGCAGCCGTCGGTGCTCGTCGTGGGCCGCCAGCCACAGCGCGCGCGCACGCCGGTGGTGGGCGACCTCCCGGCCGTGGGTGGATGCCACGTAGACGCCGCAGACGAACGCCTCGCCGGCGGACAGGGGCATCGAGGGGTCGTCCACCCGGTCGAGCACGAGCGCGCGCTGGATCACGGCGTCCTGCCCGTCGCCGAGCGGCTCGGTCAGCGTCGACCAGAGCCGGGCGAGGTCCGCGCACGGCGCACCGAGCGCCGGGGCGCCGACCTCGGCGGCGTAGCGGGCCCGCTTCGCGGTGATGCGCGCGGCGTGCCAGGAGGCGGAGTCGTCGCCAGGACGGAGCTGCTGGAGCAGCCGACCGGCGCGGGCGTCGGCGCGGAGCACGCGCGGGCCGAGGACCTTGTGCGCGCGGCGGGCCGCCTCGGGGGTGAAGGACGGCGCGCGCGCCGTGCGCACGAGAGCGCGGCGCAGCTCGTCGGCCCGCGGCGAGCGCACGTCGACCAGCGCGGCCGCGAGCGACTGGGCGTGCCGTCTGCGGAGCCAGGGCAGCAGTGCCTCGGCGAAGCCGTGCACGTCCTCGTCGTCCCGGGACAGCGCGTCGGCGAACACCTCGAGGTCGCGCACCGGCGAGAGCACCCCGGCGAACCAGGCGAGCTCGGGCCGCAGCTGCGCGGAGACGTCGTCGCGGAGGAGGTCGCCGTAGACCCGCAGGCCGGAACGCAGGCGGCGCGCGGCCACCCGGGCGGCGTGCACCGCGCCCGGAGCGTCGGAGTCGAGCCCGGCGTCCGCCGCGAGCAGCGCGCCGGTCTGGCGGCGCAGGTGGGCCATGACGGCGACGCCGGCAGTGGAGTCCCGGCTCACCGGCGTCGGGGGCGGGGCGACCAGGTCGGGGTCGGCCGCCACGACGGGCGTGGCAGCGGGCCGGTCCCCCGACGGCGTGGTCATGTCGAGGCGGCCGACCGGCGAGCCTGACGGGCGATGAGCGTCGACTGGACGTCGACGAGGGGCGTGCCGTCGGCGGCCCGGTGCACCCGCGTCCAGCGCCCGTCCGACCCGAGGTGCCACGTGCTGGTCCCCGGGTCGAACGCGAGGTCGAACAGCCAGCCCAGGTGCCGCGTCTGGGCCGGGGACCCGAGCCGGACCAGCACCTCGATGCGCCGGTCGAGGTTGCGGTGCATGAGGTCGGCCGACCCGATCCAGATCTCGGGGTCGCCGCCGTTGGCGAACTCGAAGAGCCGGGAGTGCTCGAGGAACCGGCCGAGGACGCTGCGCACCCGGACGTTCTCCGACAGGCCCGGCACCCCGGGCCGCAGCGCGCAGATGCCGCGCACCCAGATGTCGACGGGCACGCCGGCCTGGGAGGCGCGGTAGAGCGCGTCGATCGTGGCCTCGTCGACGATGGAGTTGCACTTGATGCGCACCCGCGCGGGCAGCCCGGCCCGGCGGTTGTCGGCCTCGCGCTCGATCCGTTCCACGAGCCCGGAGCGGATCGAGTGCGGTGCCACGAGCAGGCGGTTGTACTCGGTCTCCATCGAGTAGCCGGAGAGCACGTTGAACAGGCGGGCGACGTCGTCGCCGACCTCCTCGTCGGTGGTGAGCAGCCCGACGTCCTCGTAGAGGCGCGCCGTCTTCGGGTGGTAGTTGCCGGTCCCGAGGTGGACGTAGCGGCGCAGCCGGTCGCCGTCGTCGCGGACCACCATCGAGAGCTTGCAGTGGGTCTTGAGGCCGACGAGGCCGTAGACGACGTGGCAGCCGGCCTCCTCGAGCTTGCGGGCCCAGTCGATGTTGGCCTGCTCGTCGAAGCGCGCCTTGATCTCGACGATCGCGAGCACCTGCTTGCCCTCCTCGGCGGCCGCGACGAGGGCGTCGACGATCGGCGAGTCGCCGCTCGTGCGGTAGAGGGTCTGCTTGATCGCGAGGACCTTCGGGTCGGTCGCGGCCTGCTCGAGGAAGCGCTGCACGCTCGTCGAGAACGAGTCGTAGGGGTGGTGCAGCAGGACCTCGTGGTCGCGCATGGCCTCGAGGACGTCCGGGGGGGACGAGGTCTCGACGTCGGACAGGTCGCGGGCCGTGCGCGGGAGGAACGCCGGCAGCTTGAGGTCGTCGCGCGGCAGCCGGTCGAGGGCCCACAGCGCGGTGAGGTCGAGCAGGCCGGGGATGCGCACGACCTCCTCGCTGCCGATGCCGAGCTCGCGCACGAGCAGGTCGAGGACGTGCGGGTCGATGGTCTGCTCGACCTCGAGGCGCACGGGCGGGCCGAAGCGCCGGCGCATGAGCTCGCGCTCGAGGGCGAGCAGCAGGTTCTCGGCGTCGTCCTCCTCGACCTCGAGGTCCTCGTTGCGCGTCACGCGGAACGCGTGGTGCTGGAGCACCTCCATGCCGGGGAACAGCTCGCCGAGGTGCGCGGCGATGACGTCCTCGAGCGGGACGAAGCGCTGCGGCCCCACGGACACGAGCCGCTCGAGGATCGGCGGCACCTTGACGCGGGCGAACAGCTCGGTCCCGCTGGACGGGTTGCGCACCACGACGGCGAGGTTCAGCGAGAGCCCGCTGATGTAGGGGAACGGGTGCGCCGGGTCGACCGCGAGCGGTGTCAGCACCGGGAAGACCTTGGTGCGGAAGAAGTGGCTCAGCTGGTCGCGCTCGGCCGCGGACGCCTCCTCCCAGCGGAGCAGGTGGATGTCCTCGGCCTCGAGCGCGGGGAGGAGCTCGCCGTGGAACAGCGTGGCCTGTCGCTGCATGAGCTCGGCGCTGCGCGAGTAGATCCCCTCGAGCACCTCGCGGGGCATGAGCCCGCTGGCGGCGCGTACGGCGATGCCGGTGGCGATCCGGCGCTTGAGACCTGCGACCCGCACCATGAAGAACTCGTCGAGGTTGCTCGCGAAGATCGCCAGGAACTTCGACCGCTCGAGCAGCGGCTGGTCGCGGTCCTCGGCGAGCTCGAGCACCCGCTCGTTGAACGCGAGCCAGGACAGCTCGCGGTCGAGGAACCGGTCCTCGGGCAGCGGCGCGGCGGTCGGCGCGTCCTCGCCCGGGGCGGTCCCGTCCTGCGGGACGACGGCCGACGAGGCGTCGCCGTGCGGGGACACCTCGGTGGTCATGGCTCAACCTTGCCAGACGGACCCGGACCTCGCCGGAGGTCGGTTCCGCTCAGCTGCTGAACTCGACGTCGACGTCCCACTTGGTGAAGCCCAGGCTCGCGTACAGGGCGATCGCGGCCGTGTTCTGGGCGTCGACGTAGAGCATGGCGTCGGGGAGCCCCTGCGCGCGCAGGTGCTGCAGCCCGGCGAGGGTGAGCGCGCGGCCGAGCCCGCGGCCGCGGTGGGCCGGGTCGATGCCGACGACGTAGACCTCGCCGATCGGCTCGTGCCCGTGGTGCGCCTCGTCGTGGGCGTGCTCGTGGGTCTCCTGGCCGTCGTGGGCGTGCGCGTGGACGTGCCCCGGGTGGTGCGCGTCGGCGCCGTGGACCTTCGTCCAGTGGAAGCCGATCATCCGCTCCGCCCCGTCGGGGCCCGGCTCCACGGCGACGAGGAACCCCGCCGGGTCGAACCACGGCTCGCGCATGCGCACGTGCAGGTCGTCGATCGTCCACCCGCCCTGGTCGGGGAGGTCCACGAAGGCGGCCGCGTTGAGCGCGACCCACTCCTCGTCGTCGAGCCCGGGCAGGAAGGAGCGCAGGCGCACGCCCGGCTGCCACACCGGGTCCGGCAGTGCGGCGTACAGCGACCGGCGCATCTGGAACAGCGTGCGGGAGCGGCGGAACCCGAGCGACGCCGCCAGGGGCGCCGCGCCGCTCTGCTCCCCGTGGGCCCACAGCCGCAGCCGCCCGTCGGGGCTCTCCTCGAGGAGGTGCTCCACGAGCCGGTGTCCCACGCCCTGACGCCGGTACGCCGGGGCCACGGCGAGCTCGGCGCTCGAGCCGGCGACCCGGTCGGTGACGTCGAGGTGCCCGTACGCGACGAGCGAGGACCCGACGCGCCCCAGGACGTGCCGGACGTCGACGTCGCCGCCGTAGCGCAGGTGCAGCATCACGTGCTCGGACAGCGGGCGGATGCCGTCGGTCTCCGTGACCTGCTCGACGAGCAGCGAGACGTCGGCGACGTCGGCGTCCTCGAGGCGGCGCAGGACCTCCCACCGGACGGCCGGCGTCGCCACACCGGACGAGTCGCCGTGCGTCATGGGCCGACCCTACGGCGTGCCCGCGCCGACACGTGCGGCGCCGCTGTGATCAGCCGACGGGTGCGGGAGCCGGCTCGAGGACCGGCTCCTCGGAGCGCGGCGGCGTCACGACGAAGCGGTAGCCGACGTTGCGCACGGTGCCGATCACCGACTCGTGCTCGGGGCCGAGCTTCGCGCGCAGCCGGCGGACGTGGACGTCCACGGTCCGCGTGCCGCCGAAGTAGTCGTAGCCCCAGACCTCCTGCAGCAGCTGGGCGCGGGAGAAGACGCGGCCGGGGTGCTGGGCTAGGAACTTGAGGAGCTCGAACTCCTTGAAGGTGAGGTCGAGCGTGCGGCCCCGGACCCGGGCGGTGTAGGTCGCCTCGTCGATGCTCACGTCGCCGGAGCGGATCTCGTCGGGCACGCCGTCGTCCGTCGTGCGGGCGAGCTTGCCGACGGCGAGGCGCAGCCGGGCGTCGACCTCCGCGGGGCCGGCGGTGTCGAGCACGACGTCGTCGACACCCCACTCGGCGTTGACCCCGACGAGCCCGCCCTCGGTGGTCACGAGGATCACGGGGACGTCGACGCCGGTCGTGCGCAGCAGCCGGGTGAAGCTGCGGACCGCGGGCAGGTCCCGGCGGCCGTCCACGAGGATCGCGTCGCACTGCGGCGCGTCGAGCAGCGCGGTGGCCTCGGCCGGCAGGACGCGGACCTGGTGCGAGAGCAGGCCGAGCGCGGGGAGCACCTCGGACGAGGGCAGCAGGGCGTTCGTCAGCAGCAGGAGCGTCGGCACGAGTGCCTCCTTCGTGTCGGTTCCGGGGTGGGGTCGCCGCCCTGGAAGCACGGAAGGACCCGGAGGCGTCGTCGCCCGGGTCCCACAGGAGGCAGGATAGCGAACGTGGATCTCCGACCGTCGTCCAGGCCCGGCGGGCCCGCGCCACGGCGGCGGGGCACTGTCCTGTCGGCCGACGGCGAGCGCATCTCGGTCGCCTTCGACCCCCCCGCCGCGACCGCGTCCCCGTCCCTCGTCTTCGTGGTCTCGCACGGCTTCACCGGGAGCTGGCGTCGGCCCGACAACCGGCGGATCGCGCTGGCGCTCACCGAGTTCGGCGGGGTCGTGTCCTACGACAGCCGCGGTCACGGCGCGTCGTCCGGCGTCACGACCCTCGGCGACGCCGAGGTGCTGGACCTCGACGCCGCGATCGGCTGGGCCCGGTGGCTCGGTGCCGACGACGTCGTCACCGTCGGCTTCTCGATGGGCGGCTCGATCGTGCTGCGCCAGGCGGCGCTGGTCGGCCGACGGGACCGCGAGGCGCCGCAGGCCGTGGTGTCGGTCAGCGCCGCGGGGTTCTGGTTCTACCAGGGGACCCCGCCGATGCGCCTGCTCCACCAGGCGGTCGGGACGAGGGCGGGGCGCGGGGTCCTGCGCTGGGCGTTCCACACCAGGGTCACCGACCGGGAGTGGGAGCAGCCGTACCCGCTCTCGCCGTCGGAGTCCGCCGGGCTGGTCCCACCGGTGCCGCTGCTGGTCGTGCACGGCGACCGGGACTCCTACTTCCCCGTCGAGCACGCCGACTCGATCGTGGCGTCTGCGGCGGCGGGGGCCGAGCGCCGGGGCGTACCGGATCGCACCGTCGGGTGGATCGTGCCGGGTTTCGGCCACGCGGAGTCCGCGGCGTCGGTCGACGTCGTCGCGCACATCGGCGCCTGGGCCACGGACGCCGTCCGGATCGGATCGGAGCTGTCATGACCGGTTCGCCGCAGGTCGTGGTGCGCTACTGGGCCGCCGCCCGCGCCGCCGCCGCCGTCGACGAGGAGAGCTACGACGCTCCCGCGGACCTCGGTGCGCTGCTCGACGCCGTGCGCGCCCGGCACGGCGTCGGCTCGCGGCTGGCCGAGGTCCTCGCCCGGTGCTCCTACCTCGTCGACGAGGTGAGCCCCGGCCGGCGCGCCCCGGCCGACGTGCCTGTCCCGGTGGGGGCGGTGGTCGACGTCCTGCCGCCGTTCGCCGGCGGCAGCGGTGCCGGCGACGGTGAGGTCCGGGGAACATCCCGCCTCGGCGGGAGGTTGGCTTCCGCATGACCGGTGTCCTGGTGGTGCTGGGCGTCCTCGTGCTCGCGACGGCGTTCGGGCTCTACCGCCGTGCGACCGACGGCGCCCTGAAGGCGGTCGAGATCCCCGCCGACACGACCGACGCGATGGCGCTGCCCGGGACCCCGAGAGGGTCGGGGCACGCGCACGAGGGGGACCGGCTCACGGCGGCGGACCTCGGCCGGCCGCTCGGCGACCGGGCCACGCTCGTGCAGTTCTCCAGCGCGTTCTGCGCCCCGTGCCGGGCCACGAAGGTCGTGCTCGACGAGGTGTCCGGCATGGTCCCGGGCGTCGCCCACGTCGAGGTCGACGCCGAGTCCCACCTCGAGCTCGTGCGCCGGCTGGACGTCCGGCGTACGCCGACGGTGCTGGTCCTCGACGCCGACGGGCTGGTGCGGGTGCGCGCCGCCGGGGCGCCGCGCAAGGCCGACGTCATCGCGGCGCTCGGCACCGTCGTCTGATCCGCTCGGGCGCCGTCCGCGGGGCCGGACGCCGCCCCGGCCGCTGTGCGCGGGACGTCGTACCTGCGAATGTCTCGCAGTAAGAGACGGATGTCTCAGCATTCGGACGCTGCTGTCCCCGCGGCCGGACGGCCGCCTATCCTCTCCGCCATGCGGACGGTGGATCTCACCAAGCGACGCGCAGTGGACTTCTGCCGCGTCGGCTCCTGCATGTGTCCGATGCCCTGACCCGGACGTCGTGAGCCGGCCCCACTCGAGGCCGCCGGTCGTCCGGACGCCGCACCCCTTCCGTGCCGCTTCCCAGGAGACATCGTGACCACGCTCGACAACCGCACCTCCGTCCCCGTACCCAGCCCCGCGCGCCGTCCGATCGACGCGCGCGGCCCGCGCTTCGGTGCCGCCGTCACCACCGCCGTGCTGGCGCTGGCGCTGCTCAGCATCCCCTCGACCGTGTCGCTCGTGCTGCTGACGGCGCAGACCGTCGTGTTCGCGCTCGGCGCGCTCGTCGGCGTGCATGCGCAGCCGTACGGCGTGCTCTTCCGCCGGGTCGTCCGTCCGCGCCTCGGTGCCCCGACGCGGCTCGAGGACCCCGCCCCGCCCCGCTTCGCCCAGACGGTCGGGCTGGCCTTCGCCGTCGTCGGGCTCCTCGGCCTCGTGACCGGCGCGGTCGTGGTCGCGTACGTCGCGGTCGCCTTCGCCCTCGGTGCCGCCTTCCTCAACGCCGCGTTCGACTTCTGCCTCGGCTGCGAGATGTACCTGCTGGGCCGGCGGCTCGCCGCCGGCCGCACCACTCCCTGACCCGCCCCGGTCGCGAGTTACACCTGCGACCGACCTGTTCGTGGCGGTGGACCGGTCGGTTCGAGGTGTAACCCGCGTCGTCGGTCGACCGCGCAACGCGCGTACGCCGGTAGCAGACTGGGTGGCGAGGGGTGGCCGCGCACGGGTGCCGGCATCCGTCGGCGCGTCACGCGGCGCCACCGCCCTCGTGGAGGTGTGCGATGTCCTCGTCCCAACGCCTGATCGTCGTGGGGGTCGACGGCTCTCCCGGCTCGGTGGGTGCGGTCGACTGGGCGGCGGCCGAGGCGCACCGCCGGGGCGCCGGCCTCGAGCTGCTCTACGCGGAGGTGCCGACGCCCCCGGTCGTCGGCATGGAGCCCGGACCGGTGGCGCCCGTCACGGCGGAGACCGCGCCGTCCTTCCTCACCGAGGCGCGCGACCGCGTCCTCCTCGCGTGGCCCGGGCTCGACGTCCGGACGGTCCCCATGGTGGGTGGACCCGCCTCGTCCCTCATCACGGCCAGCGCCGACGCCGACCTCCTCGTCGTCGGGGCGCACGGCCGGTCGATGATCGCCCGACTGCTGCTCGGCTCCGTGGGGCACCACGTCGCGACGCACGCGACATGCACGGCAGTCGTCGTGCGCGGCGAGGGGCACGGCGCGACCGCGCCCGTCGCGGTCGGCATCGACGACTCGCCGACGTCACGCTACGCGCTCGAGGTGGCGTTCGAGGAGGCGTCCCTGCGCGGCGTGCCGCTCGTCGTCTTCCACGCCTGGCAGGACCTGCCGATCACGGGGTACGGCGTCTGGGCGCCACCCCCGGGTGTCACCGACGAGCTGCGGGCCGCCGGCGAGGAGCTCGTCGCCACCGCACTGCAGGGCTGGCCGGAGAAGTACCCCGACGTCGAGGTGCACACCCGCGTGGAGCACAACCACCCGGTGACCGCGGTCGTCGAGGAGTCGGCGCACGCCCAGCTCGTGGTGCTCGGGGCGCACGGCCGCGGCCATGTCGCCGGCATGGACTTCGGCTCGGTGCCGTCGGCGGCGGTGCGCGAGGCGGCGTGCCCCGTGATGGTCGTCCGCCCGCCGAGGGCGGAGACCACGGCGTAGCCGCGCAGCCATACGTCGCGGTCGACCGCGCGCGGGTGCGCGCGTGCCCCGACCTCAGTACACGAGGGCCTGGACGTCGTCGGCGAGGACCTCCTCGAGGAAGGACGCCGCCCCCGCGATGCGAGCGCCGTCGACGAGGTCGCCGGGCGTGATGCCCCGCCGCGCCGCGCACTGGGTGCAGACCGTCGTCCGGCCCCCGGCGAGGACGGCTGCGACGAGGTCGGCCAATGGCACGGCCTGCGCCAGTCCGAGGTCCGGCACCCGGCCGGGCACGGCGAGCCAGGTGGCCTCGCCGGTGAGCCACAGCGAGACGTCGACCCCCGACGCGACGGCGGTGGCGGCCACGGTGAGCGCCTGCGACAGCCGCTCGGCGTCGTCGGCGCCGCACGTCACCTTGACGACGAGTCGGCGGGCCATGGCGGTCAGCCTAGGGGGGCCGACGGCTGGACCCATTAGGATCCGTGCGTGGTCGAGATCGTCACCACCGGCCTGCTCGTGCTCGCGATCCTCGTGTTCGTCGGGGTCGCGGGCGCCACGGTCGTGCGGCTCTACCGCGGTCACGACTGACCCGCGCCGCCGCCTCCAGAAGGGCCCCCGGATGACCCTCCCGCCCGAGCTCCCCGAGCCGCTCGTCCCGCTGTCGTGGCTCATCGGCACGTGGGTCGGGGTCGGCGTCGTCGGCTACCCCACGATGGCGGACGCGCGGTTCGGCCAGGAGGTCACCTTCGCGACCGACGGCCGGCCGTTCCTGTCCTACTGGAGCCGGAGCTGGCTGCTCGACGACGCGGGCGAGCGGGTGCGCCCGCTCGCGACCGAGGCCGGCTTCTGGCGGCCCCGGCCCGAGAACAAGGTGGAGCTGCTGCTCGCGCACCCCACGGGTTACGCCGAGGTCTGGGTCGGCGAGGTCACCGTGACGGGGATCGTCGACGCGACGATCACCGGCGCGCGGGTGGAGCTGCACACCGACGCGGTCATGCGGACCGAGTCGGCGAAGGACTACAGCGGAGGCACGCGGCTGTACGGCCTCGTCGACGGCGACCTGCTCTACCGCTACGACATGGCCGCCGTCGGACAGCCGCTGACCGCGCACCTCTCCGCGACGCTGAAGCGGGCGTGACCACGATGTCCACGACCGAGTGGGAGCAGCGGCTCCGCCGTGGCGGCTACCGCATCACCCCGCAGCGCCAGCTGGTCCTGGAGTCGGTCGGCCGCCTCGGTCACGGGACCCCCGAGGAGATCCTCGCGGAGGTGCAGCGCACGGCCACGGGAGTCAACCTCTCGACCGTCTACCGCAACCTCGAGGTCCTGGAGGAGGTCGGCCTGGTCACGCACGCGCACATCGGGCACGGGGCCCCGACGTACCACTCGGTGGACGACCACGTGCACATCCACCTCGTGTGCGACGGCTGCGGCCTGGTCCAGAGCATCGACGCCGGGCTGGCCGAGCCGTTCCTCGACGAGCTGCGCCGCGAGACCGGATTCGTCACCGACGTGAGCCACGTCGCGCTCCACGGGACCTGTTCGGCGTGCAGCGTCGCGTCGTCGTGACCGGCCGGGGAAGCATCGGGGCGCCGCGGGGGTTGAACGCGGCGTGACCACCGCGACCGTGAGCCCCCTGCTCGGCCTCGCCGGCGCGTGCCCCGCGCCCGAGAGCTCGCGCGATGCGGGCGTCCCCTGGCACTACGGCGACCCGCACGGCGAGCAGCGCCTGCTGCAGCGCGGCGACGGCTGGGTCGACCTCTCCCACCGCGGCGTCGTCACGGTCACCGGTCCGGACCGGCTGTCCTGGCTGCACTCGCTGACCACCCAGCACGTCGAGGCGCTGGCGCCGGGGGAGTCGGCGCTGGACCTCATCCTCTCGCCGCACGGCCACGTCGAGCACGAGCTGCACCTCGTCGACGACGGCACCACCACGTGGATCACCGTCGAGCCCGGCACGGCGCCCTCGCTCGTCGCCTATCTCGACCGGATGCGGTTCCTGCTGCGGGTCGAGGTCGCGGACGTGAGCGCGGACTTCGCCGTCGTCGGCGAGCCGGTCGCCGCGCGGCACCCGGACCGGCCGACGTACGTGGCCCCGCGCGAGTTCGGCACGCTCGAGGCGGTCGATGCCGCCTCGCGGAAGTACGTCCCCGTCCGACCGGCCGTCTGGGTCGCCCGCGAGGTGGTCGTCCCGCGCGCGGACCTTCCGGCGTACGTCGACGGCCGCCCCGGTGCCGGCACCTGGGCCTGGGAGGCGCTGCGCGTCGCGGCCGGGGTGCCCCGCCTGGGGTTCGAGACCGACCACCGGACGATCCCCCAGGAGGTCGGCTGGGTCCCCTCGGCGGTGCACCTGGACAAGGGCTGCTACCGCGGGCAGGAGACGGTCGCGCGCGTGCACAACCTCGGCCGCCCGCCGCGCCGCCTGGTGCTGCTCCATCTCGACGGCAGCGCGGTGCGCACGCCGGTCCCCGGCGACCCGGTGCTCCACGACGGCCGGGAGGTCGGCGCGCTGACGTCCGTCGCTCTGCACGCGGAGCTCGGTCCGATCGCGCTCGCCGTCGTGAAGCGTTCCGTGCCGGTCGACGTCGACCTGCTGGTCGGCCCCGAGCCGGACGGCGTCGTCGCCGCCGCACAGGAGCTGGTCGTCACCGCGTGATGACTCCTCCCGGCGGGGTTGGCATGCTGACCCCCACACGCGGCGACGAGGTCGCGGGTGCGACGGGACGAGGGAGCGCATGAGCGGCGGCGTCGTGACCAAGGCGGTGATCCCGGCTGCGGGACTGGGCACGCGGTTCCTGCCCGCGACGAAGGCGACCCCCAAGGAGATGCTGCCCGTCGTCGACACGCCGGCCATCCAGCTGGTGGTCGAGGAGGCCGCGGCGGCCGGGCTCGACGACGTCCTCATGGTGACCGGCCGGAACAAGCGCCCGCTGGAGGACCACTTCGACCGCGCCGCCGAGCTCGAGGCGATGCTCGCGGCGAAGGGTGACACCGAGCGGCTCGCGCTCGTGGACCGCAGCAGCAACCTCGCCACGGTCCACTACGTCCGCCAGGGGGAGCCGCGCGGTCTCGGCCATGCCGTGGGCTGCGCCGCCAAGCACGTGGGCGACAACCCGTTCGCCGTGCTGCTGGGTGACGACCTCATCGACCCGCGCGACCCGCTCCTGACGACGATGATCGCGCAGCGGGTCGCGCGCGGCGGGAGCGTCGTCGCCCTGCTGGAGGTGCCGCGCGACCAGATCCACCTGTACGGCTGCGCTGCGGTCGCGCCGCTCGAGGGCAGCGACGACCCCGACGCCGTGCGGATCACCGACCTCGTCGAGAAGCCGACCGTCGAGGAGGCGCCGAGCTCCTACGCCGTCATCGGCCGCTACGTCCTCGACCCGGCCGTGTTCGCGGTCCTCGAGCGCACCGAGCCCGGCCGCGGCGGCGAGATCCAGCTGACGGACGCGCTGCGCACCCTGGCGCGCGACGTGGCCCCCGAGGACGGCGGTGGGGTCACCGGCGTCGTGTTCCGCGGGCGGCGCTACGACACCGGCGACCGGCTGTCCTACCTCCAGGCCGTCGTGCGGCTGGCGTGCGAGCGGCCCGACCTCGGCCCGGAGCTCGTGCCGTGGCTCAAGGAGTTCGTCGGCACGATCTGAGGTCCGGCGGCACGGCCGGTTGTGCCGGCGCGCTCGGCTCAGCCGTCGACGTCGATGACGAGGGTGATCGGCCCGTCGTTGGTGAGCTCCACCCGCATGTCGGCGCCGAAGACGCCGGTGCCCACGCCCGCGCCGCGTTCGCGCAGCGTCGCGACGACGGCGTCGACGAGCGGCTCGGCGACCGGCCCGGGTGCGGCGGCGGTCCACGTCGGTCGACGTCCCTTGCGGGTGTCGCCGTAGAGCGTGAACTGGCTGACGACGATGAGCGGGAGGCCGAGCTCCGCCGCGGAGAGCTCGCGACGGTCGTCCGGCACGGGCTGCGCCGCGTGCCGCGGCTCGAAGACGCGCAGGTCGTGGATCTTGGCGGCGAGGCGTCGGGCACGGTCGGCCGTGTCGTCGTGCGTGACGCCGACGAGCACGACGAGACCGGGTCCGTCGAAGGACGCGACGACGTCCGGACCCACGACCACTCGGGCACCGGACGCTCGCTGCACCACCGCACGCACCCGGTGATCGTCGCAGGGCGTCCGGCCCGGCAGCTACGAGGGTCAGCGGCCGAAGAGGCCGCGCCGCTTCTTCCCGGCCTTCTCCTGCGCGGCCGTCTGCACCGGACGGGTCACGACGTTGCCCGTCCCCGGGCCCGAACCCGGCTCGGAGTCGAAGGCGCCGCCGAGGCTGGACAGCTCGCGCAGCAGGGCGGCCATGTCGGTGCCCTCGGGGCGCGCGACACCCGCGGACAGCGCCGGCTCGAGCTCGGGCTCGACGATCCGCGGCTCGTGGCCGTAGCGGTCGGACGAGGGAGCCGGTCCCGGGCTCTCGTCCGCCAGCTCGTACGTCGTGCCCGGCTCGTCGAGCTCGACGATCGGCGCCGTGGTCGGCGGGTCGAGCGCGAGCTCGGTGAAGATCGACGTCACGGCGTGCCGGCTCATCGCCTCGGCGTGCTCCGCCTCGAGCTCGGCGTCCCGCTCGGCGGCGGCCCGCTCGATCTCGGCCTGCTCCGCGGCGACGCGCTCCGCCTCGAGGATCTCCGCCTCCAGGCGCTCGGCCTCGAGGCGCTCCGCTTCGAGTCGCTCGGCCTCGAGTCGTGCGGCTTCGGCCTCCTCGGCGGCGAGGCGCTCGGCCTCGAGTCGCTCGGCCTCGAGCCGCTCGGCTTCCAGGCGCTCGGCTTCGATCCGTTCGGCTTCGAGTCGTGCGGCTTCGAGTCGTTCGGCTTCGGCCTCCTCGGCGGCGATGCGCTCGGCTTCGAGTCGCTCGGCTTCCAGGCGCTCGGCTTCGAGCCGCTCTGCCTCGATGCGCTCGGCCTCGAGTCGCTCCGCTTCGAGTCGCTCGGCTTCGATCCGTTCGGCTTCGATCCGTTCGGCTTCGATCCGTTCGGCCTCGAGTCGTGCGGCTTCGGCTTCCTCGGCGGCGATGCGCTCGGCCTCGAGCCGCTCGGCTTCGAGCCGCTCAGCCTCGATTCGCTCGGCTTCCAGTCGCTCGGCTTCGATGCGCTCGGCCTCGAGTCGTGCGGCTTCGGCTTCCTCGGCGGCGATGCGCTCGGCCTCGAGCCGCTCGGCTTCGAGCCGCTCAGCCTCGATTCGC
>JAJXTD010000179.1 GCA_021784035.1 Actinomycetes bacterium
AGCTCAAGACCGCCGGCTACGCCGACATCACCGACTCCAGACCCGACGGCTCGCACACCTGGCGCACCGCGTGGGGCCAGACCATCCACGTCCCGGCGCGCCCGGTCCTCGACGACCCCGACCCGCCGCCCGCCGCACCGGCACCACCACCACTCGACCCGCCACCGTTCTAGACGCCGACCCGGATCCGTTTGCGGCACCCGTCGTCGAGGGAGCCCTGCGGTGCGAGTTCGGCGGCCGAGCACCGCGACCGGAGCGAACTCGGAGACGTCGCGAGGGCCTCGGGCAACATCCGATACCAGCCGCGACGGAGATCCTGCCTGGTCGTGCCCGGTTCGAGCACGACCAGGCTCGGCATCGTGCTACAGCATCAGGGCTTTGCCTTCTGCGGGTAGGGCGTGTCGCCTCGCGCGAGCATCTCCACGTACTGAGCAATCCGGCGAGCACGAGTCTCTGGACGTTTTGCCTCATGCACCCGGTAGAGCACGGCGAACCTGTTCGTGCGCGTGAGCACGTCCCACATCGCCTGTGCGCGTGGCGAGGCGGCGAGGGCGTCGTTCAGATCGTCCGGAACCTCCATGGACGCGGAACCGCCGTATGCCCGCTCCCATCGCCCGTCCGACTGTGCCCGCTGGACCTCGGCCAGACCGGCCGGCTGCATCCGTCCGTCGGCGATGAGCCGCTCGGCAATCTCGACGTTGCGCTGTGACCACGAGCTGCGCGCTCGCCGCGGTGTGAACCGGACGCGGTAGGTGGCGTCGTCGCGGCCGGTCAGGTGACCGTCGATCCAGCCGTGGCTGAGGGCCTCGGGCAGCGCATCGTCGTAGGTCAGCCGCGTCGGCCCGCTGACACCCTTCTTCGCCAGCACGAGGCGAACGCCGTGTGAGGTCGCATGGTTGGCCGCCAGCCAGTCGTTCCATTCGTCGGCATCGGCGACCAGCAGCTCGGGAGTCTCGATCACTCGACCGATTATCGAGCACGGTCGGTCGTAGGCGTTGAGAGCCGCTCCATCCCAAGCACCACCCGTGCCGAGGTGCCCGATCGCGATCGCGTGCCCGGCTCGCCGTGAGGCTCTTCGAGCTCGATAGCAGTTCCTTCGTCAGTTGCATGCTGAGGATGTCGCGACGTGATCAGGTCGAGTGACGAACATCCCGGCTGACTCACCGGGTCGCGGGTCGCGCGGTCACAGGACCACCCCTGCGCGAACCGAGGTCGGTCAGCGTCGGACCCGATCCGCAACCACCCAGACTCGGGCTGGCCCGGTCCGGCGGCCGGGTGTCAGGGCTCCCATGAGGTCGAGAGCCGCTGGGCCGGCAGGCTTCCCGACCACGACGGGAAGTCCAGGTCGTACTGGTCGATCGTCAGGCCGTGGTCGCGCAGGTTGCCGCGGGGATGCGTCATGAGGTCGGTCGTGCCGTAGACGCCCACGTCGCCGAGGCCACGGTCGGCCCGCAACAGGGCTACGGCGACGGCGTCGTCCACCGGGAGGCTCATCGTGTAGGCGGTGGTGAGGCCGTTGCGCGCCAGCTCGGCGAGCGGCCGCCCGTCGGCGTCGAGCAGGACGGTGTGCGCGGCCCGCCAGGTGACCGTGACCAGCGTGTTGCCGCGCACCTCGTGGACCGCGGCGACGCGCACCCGGAACAGGCGCACCTGCATGGCCGACGCCGTACCGAGCACCCGGGCGAACGCCTCGACCGGCGTCTCGACAGACCGCGACCCGCGCACGAGGCGCAGCACCAGGAGTGCCACGGCCCCGAGCGCCACGGCGCGGACGGCTCGGTCGTCGGTCGCGAGCACGAGCGGGACCCCGACGATCGCGGACGTGACGACGGCGACGAGGTCCGCGCGGCGCACTCGGACGCGACGGGGCCGTGACCCGCGCGCTCCGCGTCCGCTCCTGCTGCTCACCCGCGCCCCTCGACGAGGACCTCGCGTCATGCGGGACCCGAACGATCCCGGCGTAGCGCCAGGCTAGGCAGCGGGACCGACGACGCGCACCGGATGCGGCCCCACCGGTACCTCGGCGTGACCGGATCGCGACGTGTAACGCCCGATCCGCCGGGGACCCGACGGGCATCCCACTCGGGCTCCGGGCTCGCCGTTCAGGATCCGGGCTCTGTCTGGGGTGGCGAGCGGTACGCGACGAGGGGGAGCAGGCCGTCCTCGGCGGCGACCTGGCCCAGCTCGGTCTTGCTCCGCGCGGGGCGACCGACCTCGTGGTACTTCCGCTTCACCCGCTCGAGGTACTCGCGCACGGTCGCGGGGCTCACGCCCATACGGCGCGCCACGGTGTCGACCTTGATCCCGGAGGCGTACAGGCGCAGCGCCTTGATCTCCTGCGCGCTGAGCGCGGGGATGTCGTCGGCGTCCTCCGCGAGGATGGCGGCGAGGTCGGGCGTCAGGAAGGGCTCGCCACGTCCGACGGTGCGCAGCGCCTCGAGGAGCACGGGGCCGCTCTCCCGCTTGGAGAGGTAGCCGAGGGCGCCGGCCCCCAGGCCCTGGCGGACCAGCCGTGGTGCGCTGAGTGCGCTCACGATGACCACCTTGAGGTCGGCCTCGACCAGCCGGCGGACGGCCTCGTTCAGGGGGAGGGATACCGGCCCGAGGTCGATGTCGAGCAGGACGACGTCGAGCTCCGCCGCGGCGTCGAGCACGGTCTCGATCGACGCCGTGCTGACGACGAGGTCGACGTCGGGCGCCTCGTCGCGCAGCCAGGCCCGGATCCCGTCGCTGAACAGCGCGTGGTCGTCGATGATCCCGAGCCGCATCCGTCCTCCCTGTGGCACATCATGCCGACCGGAACGTCGGATGCCTTCCCGGAGCGACCGTGTCCGCCGAACTGCGGACCGGGCACGGGTCGCCCGCGCGACACGAGGACGCCTAGCGTCACGGACGCACGGGCGCTGCGGTCTGTGCCGGCTCGGGGGTGGGCACAGACCGCAGCGCCCGCGCATCATCGCCCGGGTACCGCTCTGACACACTGCGGTCCATGCACGGGGGGGACCCACGGACGCGGCGCTCTTCCGCTGCAGGGCGGTCGACGGCTGTCGCCCTGGTGCTGGTCGGGCTGGCCGGCTGCGCCGCGGGGCCTACGACGCAGACGCCGGACCTCAGCGCGCCGCTGCGGACGCCGGCCTTCGTGAGCGCCGTCCCCACCGCCGCACCGTCACCCGCTGTGCGCTGGGCGACGACCCTCCCGGCCGATGCCCGGTTGCGTGCCGCCTCCATCACGGCGGCCGGTGACCGGTTCATGCTCTCGACGACGGTGACGCCGGCCGCCGGCGACCTCCCCGCCGTGGTGTTCGAGACCGGTGCCAGCGCGAGCGGTCGCCTCGCGCACGAGGTCGTCGTGCCGCGCGCCGTGTCGCAGCCGTTCCTCGTCGGCCATCCCGCGTCGGGCACGGTGCTCGTGACGACGCAGGGGGTCGATCCGTCGAGGCGTGAGCTACGCGCGCTCGACGCGATCACGGGGGTGGCCAGGTGGGTCCTGCCCGCCGAGCTCGGTGGCGACCGTTCGGGCAACGCCTTCTTCCACGCCTGGGGGCAGGCCGGCGATCTGGTCATCGGTCAGGTGCTCGGTGACACCCCGGGCCGGCAGTCGTGCGCCCTGTGCGCGGTGGACGTCACCACCGGACGCGTCCGGTGGCATGTCGCGGGACCCGTCGCCGACTCGGGTCTCGCCGTGGGAGCCGTGGTGGTCGCGCTCGACCGGACCGCGGCAGTCATCGGCACCCGCACCGACGCCCAGCTGCTGGTCGTCGACACTGCTACGGGACGCGAGGTCTATCGCCGACCCACGACGTGGCCCCCGAATGCCATGTGGCCGAGCGTGATGCGCTGCGGGGCGGCGGTGCTGGGAGTGGCCGGCAGGGACGGAGCCTCCGCCGTCGTGACGGCGCACGACGCGGCCGGCGACGTGGTCTGGACGCGGGACGTCTCCCGGCCGCCCCTCGTGGACGCGCTCACCGCCACGGCCGTCCTCTCGTCGGTGGACCGTGGCGTCGAGGCGACGGCGTGCGACACCTGGGTGGACCGCTGGAGCTGGACGTCGGACCGCGTGGCCAGGGACGAGATCGGGCTGACGGTCGCCCGTAGCGGCTACGTCGTGGGCAACGCCGGTGCGGTCGGGATCGCGGTCGACGTGCTGACGGGGTCAGCCGTCTGGCGAGGTCGTGCCGACGCGGACAACCCGGCCCAGTGGACAGGCCGGAGCTATCTGGCGTGGCGCGACGACCGCACGCTGGTGGCGTACGCCGGGCCCCGCGAACCCGTCGCGGTCACGGGGAGCGACGGTCGCGAGCACCCGGTCTTCCTCCCGTCCTGATGTCGATGTCGAGCTCCCCGGGTCCGACCGCCACCACCGTCCTCGACGGCGCGCGGTACATGGCCGTCGTCGGCGTACTCGTCGTCGGGCTGGGCGGCGACGCGCTGTGGCTGTGGGTTGCTCCGCCGGAGGGCCAGGTGGCGGTCGCGGCGGCGGCAGCGCTGGCGTGCCTCGCCGGGCTGGTCCTGACACCGGCGCTCGCCCGACGTCGGCAGGCCACCGGCCGGTCACGGGTGCTCGGGTCGCCCGGGGCCGTGGTGGTGGTCGGCGCCGTGTGCGCCGTGGTCGTCGAGGCGGTCCGGTCAGCCGCCGGGCTCAGCGGACCGTGGCCGCAGCAGGCGTTGCTGGCCCTGGCCGTCGTCGCGGGGGCCGCGCTGTGGTGGGGCGCGCGCGGCGCGATCTCCTCGTCACTGGTGTTCGTCGGGCTGCTCGTCGTACCGCAGGTGCTGGGCACGACGAACCGGTCGCTCACGGTGACCGCCGTGACGTCGGTCGTGGCGGGTGTCCAGCTGATTCTCGTGGGTCTCGGGCTCGCGGTTCTCACCGCCGTGGCGGCGCGGTCGGCCCGCGCGTCGGACTCGGCGACGGAGGCCAGGGCCCTCGCCCTGCTCGAGCTCGAGTCCGCGCGCGCCGCTGCGTCGGCCGCGGCCGAGACCCAGCGATCCCTGCACGACACCGCGCTCAACACCCTCGAGGCGGTCGCGCGCTCACGGTCCGAGGAGTCCCAGCCCGCGGTCGTGGCCCGCTGCCGACGCGACATCGCCGTCCTCACCTCCGCCGTGACCCGGGGGTCACCTCCGGACCTCCCGTCGGCACTCCGCTCGGTGGCGGCGGAGGCGGCAGCCCTGGGGCTCGAGGTCGACACCGCCCTGTCGCCCGACGTGCCCTGGGACACGGTTCCGGGCGAGGTGGGCGAGGCGTTCGTCGGTGCCGCACGCGAAGCGCTCGGCAACGTCGCGAAGCACTCGCGGGCCGCGCGGGCCGGGCTCGTCGCGGCACCGGGGGCGGGCGGGAGTGTCCGCGTGGTGGTGTCCGACCGCGGAATCGGTCGGGCCTGGGCGCACGGGACCGACGACGTGTCGGGCGGGTTCGGGATCGCCCAATCGATCGTCCGGCGCATGTCCGACGCCGGGGGGCGTGCCCTGATCGAGGATGGCCCCGGAGGGGTCGGGACCGTGGTGACCCTCGTCTGGGCGCCCACGGCACGCGACGAGCCACGCCGGGAGGAAGCCACGTGGCCCATGTCGTTCGCGCGGCTCGTCCTCCTGGCCACCTGGGCCGTCACACTCGTCTCCCTCGCGACGGTGGCCGTCGTGGCCGAGTCGTTCACCGCCCCGGTGCCGGCCGTCGTCGCCGTCCTCCTGCCCGCGGCGTGGGTCACGGTGCTGGCGCTGCGCGTCCTCGCCGGTAACGCGATCGGGATCACGGACGTGGTGACGAGCGGCCTCGTCCTCGTGGCCGCGTCCCTCCTCCCCGTCGCGGCCGATCCCTACTGCAGCAGCGTCGTCGGGGAGCGGGGCCTCCCCAGTGCGCGACTGATCCTGCTCGTGGCACTGCTGGTGTGGCGACCGCGCGTCAGCACGCTGGTCGTCGCCGCGACGTCGGTCGTCGTGGCGTCGGGCCTGGCGGACTGGCTGTGGCATCAGCGATGGTCGGACTGCGGCTCGCAGCAGGTCGCCCGCGGAGTGGCGGAGCTGGCCGTCGTCACGCTCGTGTGGGTCGGCGTTCGGGCGCTCGGCCGGCGGGCCCGTGAGCTGACCCGACTGGAGGAGGAGGCGCTCGTCGCGCGGCTGGACCTGCAGCGGGAGCGAGCCCGGGCGGCGGAACGTCGTCTCTGGAGCGACGTGCTGGTCACGGCGGCGGTGGACGAGCTGTCCTCCGTCGTGCGGG
>JAJXTD010000180.1 GCA_021784035.1 Actinomycetes bacterium
AGATCCTCGTCGGCCGGGCCCGCCGCATCCAGCGGTTCCTGTCGCAGAACCTCTTCGTGGCCGAGCAGTTCACCGGCCAGGCCGGCTCGTTCGTGCCGGTCGAGGAGACCATCGCGTCGTTCAAGGCCATCGCCGACGGGGAGTACGACCACCTGCCCGAGCAGGCGTTCTTCCTCTGCGGTGGTGTCGAGGACGTCGAGCGGAACGCCGCGAAGCTGGCGGGCTGACATGGGCGAGCTCAACGTGAGCCTCGTGGCCGTCGACCGCAAGATCTGGTCGGGGACGGCGTCGATGGTCGTGGCCAAGACGCTCGAGGGCGAGATCGGCATCCTGCCGCAGCACGAGCCGGTGCTCGCGCTGCTCGCCGACAGCCCGGTGCGGATCACCACGACCGAGGGCCGCGTGATCACGGCAGCGGTCCACGGCGGGTTCTTCTCCGTGGACAGCGACAACGTCGCGATCCTCGCCGAGGCCGCGGAGCTCGGCGGCGAGATCGACGTCGAGCGCGCGCAGCTCGCCCTCGACCGGGCCAGGGCCACCGGAGCAGACACCCCCGACGAGATGGCTGCGATCGCCCGGGCCGAGACCCGGCTCAAGGTCGCCCTCGCCGAGCAGCACAAGGAGCACGCGGCCGGCGGTCGCTGAGCCACCCACCGCACGCACGAGGCCGGGTCCCTGAGGGGATCCGGCCTCGTCGCGTGTCCGCCCCGGACGTCGGCGCCCCGTTCTAGGGTCTCCGGCATGAGCGAGCAGGTGCACGAGCGGACCGACGCGCTGCTGCGTCGGGTGGCCGGGGCGGTGGGGACCGACGGCCGGCTCCCGCTGCCGGACGTCACGACCTGGGACATCTTCCCGTTCGAGGGGGAGCTGCGCGTCAAGCGGCTCGAGCAGCCGGTGCTGCCCGAGCCGCCGCGGCACGGCGAGGGCGGGCTCGAGTGCGGGTCGTGCCGCGCCGGGCTCGCCGACGCGATCTGGGCCGACGACCGGTGGAAGCTGGTCGCCCCGGGGCCGAGCGCGATCCCCATGGTGCTGCTCTGCCCGATCGCGCACCTCGACCTGGCCGACCTCGACGGCACCATGGCCCGCGACCTGGGGTTCCTGGCCTGGCGGGTCGACGCGGCGCTCACCGCGCTCGGTGGCACCGGGCGGGTGCACATGAACAAGTGGGGGGACGGCGGGGCGCACCTGCACGTCTGGTTCTTCGCCCGCCCGGAGGGGATGCTGCAGCTGCGCGGGTCGTCGCTGTCGGACTGGGCCGACTGCCTCCCGCCGATGGAGCCGTCCGAGTGGACGGCCACGATGCGGCGCGTCGCGGAGGAGATGGCCACGCTCGGTGGCCGCGCCCTGGTGTGAGCGTCGTCAGCGGTTCGCGCCGGGGACCCACAGGACGTCGCCGCCGGCGCGCAGGTTGGCGTGCCGGGCGAGGATGAACAGCAGGTCGGAGAGCCGGTTGAGGTACGTCGCGGTCAGCGGGTTCATCGTGTCGCCGTGCACGGCGAGCGCGGCCCAGGTCGAGCGCTCGGCACGGCGCACGATCGTGCGCGAGACGTGCAGCAGCGCCGAGCCGGGCGTGCCACCGGGGATGACGAAGGAGCGCAGCGGGGTGAGCCGCTCGTTGTACTCGTCGCAGGCGGCCTCGAGGGCGTCGACGTAGGCCGGCTCGACCCGCAGCGGCGGGTGCGCCGGATCGGGCACGACCGGCGTGCACAGGTCGGCCCCGACGTCGAACAGGTCGTTCTGGACCCGGCCGAGCAGGGTCACGACGTCGGCGTCGAGGTCGCCGAGCGCGAGAGCGACGCCGAGCGAGGAGTTCGCCTCGTCCGTGTCGGCGTACGCCGTGAGGCGCAGGTCGTTCTTGCCCACGCGGGACATGTCGCCGAGCGCCGTCGTGCCGTCGTCGCCCGTACGGGTGTAGATGCGCGTGAGGTTGACCATGGTCCGAGCCTACGGCGTGCCCGCACCGGCGCGACGCGGCGGACCTCCGGTCCGGCCGCCCGGGCGAATCGTCCCACGGAGTCGCCTATCCTCAGGCCCCGTGGAGGCCTTTCGGATCGTCGGGGGCGCCCGGCTGGCCGGCGAGGTGCGGGTCACGGGCGCGAAGAACAGCGTCCTCAAGCTCATGGCCGCCGCGCTGCTCGCCGAGGGCACGACCGTGCTCCACGAGGTCCCGCACATCCTCGACGTCGAGTACATGGCCGAGCTGCTCCGCCGCCTGGGCTGCGTCGTCGTGCACGACGTCCCCACCCGCACGGTCTCGATCACCGTCCCCGAGGTGCCGTTCCACAAGGCCGACTACGACCTCGTGCGCAAGCTGCGCGCCTCGATCAACGTGCTGGGGCCGTTGCTGGCGCGCTGCGGCGAGGCCGACGTGGCGCTGCCCGGTGGCGACGCCATCGGGAGCCGCGGTCTCGACATGCACGTGGCGGGCCTCGAGCGGCTCGGTGCCACCGTGCGCAGCGAGCACGGCTTCCTCATCGCCACCCGCGCCGAGCGGCTGCACGGCGCGACCGTCTGGCTCGACTTCCCGAGCGTCGGCGCCACCGAGAACCTGCTCATGGCCTCGGTGCTCGCCAAGGGCACGACCGTCATCGACAACGCGGCGCGCGAGCCGGAGATCGTCGACGTCTGCGGCCTGCTGCTGTCGATGGGCGCGCAGATCGACGGCGTCGGCACGTCGACACTCGAGATCGAGGGGGTCGAGTCCCTCGCCCCCGCGGAGCACACGACCGTGCCGGACCGGCTCGTCGCCGGCACCTGGGCGGTGGCCGCGACCATGACGCGCGGCGACGTCACTGTGCGCAACGCCCGCGCCGACCACCTCGAGATCGCGCTGGACAAGCTGGTCCGGGCCGGCGCGCTCGTCGACGAGCTCGACGACGGCATCCGCGTGCGGTGCTACGACCGGCCGCGCGCCGTCGACGTCGTGACGCTGCCCTACCCGGGGTTCCCGACCGACCTGCAGCCGCAGTTCATCGCGCTCAACTCGATCGCGCGCGGCGCGGCCATGGTGACCGAGAACCTGTTCGAGGCCCGGTTCCGCTTCGTGAACGAGATGGTCCGCCTCGGCGCCGACGTCCGGACCGACGGCCACCACGCGATGGTGCGCGGCAAGCAGTCGCTGTCCGGTGCGCCGGTCGAGGCGGCCGACATCCGCGCGGGAGCGGGCCTCGTCCTCGCCGGCCTCGTGGCCGACGGGGTGACGATGGTCTTCGAGCCGCACCACGTCGACCGCGGCTACGAGGGCTTCGTCGCCGACCTCGTCCGCCTCGGGGCCGACGTCGCGCGGGTGTCGGTCAACGAGCTGGCGTAGCGCGACCGCTCACCGCGCGTCGACGACGGCGCGCGCCCGCTCGACGTCCTCGGCGAAGACCATCAGCCGCGGCCCGGCCAGGGTCTGGGCCAGCGTCGCCCGGATTCCGGCGTCCTCGAGCGTGCGCCGCACGATCTCCGCCTCGACGTAGTTCGGCGGGGCGGCCACCGACACGAGCAGGCCGTACTCGTCGATCCGTCCGGGGGTGGGCTTGCGGGCCACCACGGACGAGCCGTGGGAGAACGTCCAGCGCAGGAGCAGCACCAGGATCCCGACCACCCCGAAGGCGATCAGGGGCCCGACGAGGAACGAGCCGCCCGTGTTCAGCACGCCACCATGGTCGACCCGATCGACCGTCGGGGCCACCCGCTGGCTAGGGTCGAAGCGATGGTCGCGCCGGCCCTACGGCGACGGCCTCGGACACGGGAGGCCACAGTGGCTCAGCAGGTCGCGGTCATCGGCGCGGGGCTCATGGGCGGCGGCATCGCCCAGGTCGCGGCGGCGGCGGGGTACGACGTGGTCCTGCGCGACGTCACCTCGGAGGCGCTCGAGCGCGGACTCGGCTCGATCCGGTCGTCATACGCCAAGTTCGTCGAGAAGGGCCGGATGGCCGCGACCGACGCCGACGCCGCGCTCGCCCGGATCACCACCACGACCGAGCTCGACGCCGCTGCCGGCGCCGACCTCGTCGTCGAGGCCGTGTTCGAGAAGCTCGAGGTCAAGGCCGAGGTGTTCCGCGAGCTCGACCGGCTCTGCAAGGACGGTGCGGTGCTCGCGTCGAACACGTCCGCCATCCCGATCACGTCGATCGCCGCGGTCACCCAGCGCCCCGAGTCGGTCGTGGGCACGCACTTCTTCTCGCCCGTGCCGCTCATGCGGCTGTGCGAGGTCGTGCGCGGCTACAAGACGTCCGACGCGGCGGTGTCGGCCGCGCGGCAGTTCGCCGAGGGCGTGGGCAAGACGGTCGTCGTGGTCAACCGCGACGTGGCCGGCTTCGTCACCACCCGGCTGATCAGCGCGCTCGCGATGGAGGCGGTGCGGCTGCTCGAGTCCGGCGTCGCGTCGGCGGAGGACATCGACACCGCGTGCCGGCTCGGGTTCGGCCACGCGATGGGCCCGCTCGAGACGATCGACCTCACCGGCGTCGACATCATGCTGAACGCCGCGAGCAACATCTACGCCGACACCCAGGACGAGACGTTCGCGGCCCCGGAGCTGCTGCGCCGCATGGTCGCCGCGGGCGACCTGGGCCGCAAGTCCGGCCGCGGCTTCTACGACCACTCCTGACCGGGGTTCGATCGTGCGCGACAAGCCCTGGCTCATGCGGACGTACGCCGGGCACAGCTCGGCGACGGAGTCCAACGCGCTCTACCGCCGTAACCTCGAGAAGGGCCAGACCGGTCTCTCGGTCGCGTTCGACCTGCCGACGCAGACCGGCTACGACCCCGGCGACGTGCTCGCCCGCGGCGAGGTCGGCAAGGTCGGCGTCCCGGTGACGCACCTCGGCGACATGCGGGCGCTCTTCGACGGCATCCCGCTCGACGCGATGAACACCTCGATGACCATCAACGCCACGGCGATGTGGCTGCTGGCGCTCTACACCACGGTCGCCGAGGAGCAGGGTGCGCCGCTGTCCGCGCTGTCGGGCACCACGCAGAACGACATCATCAAGGAATACCTCTCCCGCGGGACCTACGTGTTCCCGCCGGCGCCGTCGCTGCGGCTCATCACGGACATGATCGCCTGGACCGTCGTCGACGTGCCGAAGTGGAACCCGATCAACATCTGCAGCTACCACCTGCAGGAGGCCGGGGCGACGGCCGAGCAGGAGATCGCCTACGCGATGTGCACGGCGATCGCCGTGCTCGACGCCGTGCGCGACTCCGGCCAGGTCCCGCCCGAGCTGTTCGGCGAGGTCGTGGCGCGCATGTCGTTCTTCGTGAACGCGGGCGTGCGGTTCGTCGAGGAGATGTGCAAGATGCGCGCGTTCGTCTCGATCTGGGACGACCTCACCCGCGAGCGCTACGGCGTCACCGACCCCAAGCAGCGCCGGTTCCGCTACGGCGTGCAGGTCAACTCCCTCGGCCTCACCGAGGCGCAGCCGGAGAACAACGTGCAGCGCATCGTGCTCGAGATGCTCGCCGTCACGCTCTCGAAGGACGCGCGGGCCCGGGCCGTGCAGCTGCCGGCGTGGAACGAGGCGCTCGGCCTGCCCCGCCCGTGGGACCAGCAGTGGTCGCTGCGCATCCAGCAGGTGCTCGCCTACGAGAGCGACCTGCTCGACTACGACGACCTGTTCACCGGCTCGGTGGTCGTGGAGGCCAAGGTGGCCGAGCTCGTCGCGGCCGCGCGCGCCGAGATCGACCGGGTGCAGGAGATGGGCGGCGCGGTCGCCGCCGTCGAGTCCGGCTACATGAAGGGTCGCCTCGTGGCGGCGCACGCCGCCCGCCGGGCCCGCGTCGAGAGCGGCGAGGAGGTCGTGGTCGGGGTCAACGCGTTCACCTCGACGGAGCCGAGCCCGCTGACCGCGGAGGGGATCGTCACCGTGCAGACGGTCGACCCCGCCGTCGAGGCCGCCGCGATCGCGCGGCTCGAGGCGTGGAAGGCGCAGCGCGACGAGGCCGGGGTCCGGACCGCGCTCGACGAGCTCCGGCGCGTCGCCGCGACCGACGCCAACCTCGTCCCCGCCACCCTCGCGTGCGCGCGCGTCGGGGTGACGACGGGGGAGTGGTCCGGGGCGCTGCGCCAGGTGTTCGGCGAGTACCGCGCCCCGACCGGCGTAGCCGGCGTCGTCGGTGTCGGGCCGCTGAGCCCGGAGCTCGCCGGCGTGCGCGAGAACGTCGCCGCGACCGGCACCGAGCTCGGCG
>JAJXTD010000181.1 GCA_021784035.1 Actinomycetes bacterium
ACTACGGATCAGAAGGTTAGAGGTTCGAGTCCTCTCGGGCGCGCGTTGTTTGAGACAGCAGCACGACAGGGCCGGCCGCACCGACGGGTGCAGGTCGGCCTCGTTGTCTCTGCAGGTCAAGGCCGTGGTGCGCCGACCTCTGGATGCCGCGAGTGGCCACGCCAGGCGATGGCCGAGCGGATGCGGCAGAGCCCGGTCGAGACAATGGTCCTGGCGGTGTGCGCGTGGTCCACGACGAGCGACTCGGAGAGCGTCGTCCGTGCTGGTCAGCACGATCAGCGGCATCGGCTCGATGACCACTCGCTTCACCACGTCGCCGATGCGGGACACCGTGTAGTTCGGCAGCAACGACCTCTTGGCGAGGGCAGCCGCGGGGCGAGCGTGGCGAGGCCCCGCCCGTCCAGCACCGCCCGCGCGGCGGCCCGCGACGGCGTCGTGATCGGCCTGAACGACCGTCACAGCGAGCGGTGACGGTCACCCGTCAACCGATCGGGGCCCCGAAGCCGGCACTCCTGAGCGTGCTCGCACACCCGATGGGGGTCGACGTGTCATCGTCCCCGTCGGGGCTGCTCGGGTGCAGATCCGTCGTCCTCGAGCGCGGCGGCGTACAGGGTGCGCAGAGCCACGCCGACGGGCTCCTTCCAGGCGAGTACGTCGAGGTCCTCCATGCGCCGCAGCACGGCGTCGACCGGGACGGGCGGGTCCGCCGAGGCCCCACCCACGGGCAGATCGTGTCGCGCGGTGTCGGGTAGCGCCTCGCCTGGCAGCAGCGGCCACCACGGTGGCAGCTCCGCGTCGGCGGCGGAAGCAGCCGCGTCGAGGCCGAGAGCGGCCAGAACTTCGTCCTGCGTGCGTCCGCGCCACTGCAGCAGCAGCCACGGGTCGCCGTCGAGCCGGTCGGCGTACAGATACAGCGCGGCGGCGATGTGCTTGCAGGGGTTGGCGCTGTCCGGGCAGCTGCAGCGCGCCGTCAGGTCTCGCCACCGCGCCGGGAACAGCGGCGCCTTGGCGACGTCGAACACGTCCTCGAGCTCGGCCGGGACCTCGCCGGCGAGCAGGTGGGCGGTCAGTCCGATACGGCTGCTCAGCGCGTTGTCGACGACGCGCCACTGCCGGTCCGTGAGCGGACCGACGGTGATGGTCACCACGTATGGCGTCCGCCGTGACCCCTGGACCTGTGCGGTCAGCAGTCCCGGGGAGATGTCCAGCGACAGGACCTGCCCCTGGCGGGCGTAGCTGCGACCGCGAGCCAGGCGGTTGCCCAGGCCGTAGGAGTCCAGGACCTCGACGAAGCGGCGGGACCACCACGAGTCGGACATGGCTCCGCGCTGCCGTCGCGTCGCGAGGCCGCCCTCGACGCGGATGGGCGTCGACTTCGGGAAGGTGCGCCAGGGGTCGTCCCAGCCGCCGCGGGCCATCAGTCCTCCTCGGCGTCGGGGCGCAGCGCCACCGCGTCGCGCAGGTCGGCCGTGCTGAGGTCGGTCAGCCACGCCTCGCCCGTGCCGACCACCCGCTGGGCGAGGGAGCGCTTGCGGGTGATCATCTCGTCGATCCGCTCCTCCACCGTCCCCGCGCTGATGAGGCGATGGACGAAGACGCTGCGCGACTGGCCGATCCGGTGCGCGCGGTCGGTGGCCTGGTCCTCCACCGCGGGGTTCCACCACCGGTCCAGGTGGATGACGTGCGTGGCCCTGGTCAGCGTGAGTCCCGTCCCGCCGGCGCGCAGCGAGATGAGCATGAGCGGTGGGCCGTCCTCGCCCTGGAATGCCGCGACCATGGCGTCCCGACGTGGTCGCGGGACGCTGCCGTGCAACCACAGGACCTCGGTGCCGAACCGCGCCGAGAGGTACGGCGCAAGCATGTCGCCCCAGGTCGCATACTGCGTGAACGCCAGCGCCCGCTCGCCGCTGTCCAGCACCTCCTCGACCAGCTCCTCGATCCTGGTGAGCTTCCCGCTGCGACCGCCGAGCGCCGATCCGTCGCCGAGCAGGAGCGCCGGGTGGTTGCACACCTGCTTGAGCTTGGTGAGGCCGGCGAGCACCGCTCCGCGCCGGTCCATGCCCTCGGAGCTGTCGGCGGTCTCGAGCAGCTCGTCCACCACCGCCTGGTAGAGCACCGCCTGCTCGCGCGTCAGCGGGCACCGGTCGGTGCGCTCGACCTTGGCCGGCAGGTCCGGGGCGATGTCCTTGTCCGACTTCAGGCGGCGCAGCACGAACGGCCGTGTGATGCCTTGCAGCCGACGGGTCGCTTCCTCGTCCTGGTCGCGTTCGATGGGTATGGCGAAGCGCTCCCGGAACTCGCGCGACGATCCGAGCAGCCCGGGCGAGAGGACGTTCATGATCGACCACAGTTCGGCGAGCCGGTTCTCCACCGGCGTACCCGTCAGCGCCACGCGGCGGCCCGCGCGAAGCCGCCTCACGGCCTTGGCCTGCGACGTGCCGGAGTTCTTCACCTGCTGGGCCTCGTCGAGCACGAGCCGCGCCCAGTCGACGGACTCCAGCGCCTCGATGTCACGGTGGACGAGGGAGTACGTCGTCAGCACCACGTCAGCATCCGCGACGCGGTCCTGAAGGCCGCGCGGGTCGCGCTCGGTGCCGTGGTGGGAGATCACGCGCAGCCCGGGGGCGAAGTGGGCGAGCTCGCGCTCCCAGCTGCCCAGCACCGATACGGGGCAGACCACCAACGTCGGCCCGCCTGCGGGATCGGCCAGCAGCGATCCGATGAGTTGGGCGGTCTTCCCGAGCCCCATGTCGTCGGCCAGGCAGGCGCCGAGCCCGAGCCGGCCCAGGAAGGTGAGCCAGCCGACCCCGCGGGCCTGGTAGGGCCGCAGCGTCCCGACGAAGCCGTCGGGTGTCGCGATGGGGCGGATGCGCGAGTGGAGTGCCTGGTCGAGCAGGTCGCCGAGCCAGCCGGTGGCGGTTACGCCGTGCACCTCGACGTCGCCGGTGCTGCCGAAGGACTCGATGCCCAGCCCGGCCCGCAGCAGCTGACCGGCCGCGGCCCGCTCCCGTCGCCCGACCCGTGCCAGCACCGCGTCCAGGTCGCCCGGCCGCACCTCCACCCACTGCCCGCGCACCCGCACCAGATGGCGTCGGGCGGCCGCCGCGGCGGACAGCTCCTTGAGGTCCTTCCTCGTCAGGGTCAGGTCGCCGAGGGCTGCCTGCCACTCGAACTCGACCAGCTCCTCGAGACCGAACCCTGCGGCGGTGACCGCGGACTCCGCGCCGGAGCTCCGGGTCTTCGCCCTGGCTCGCAGGCCGACGCGCCGCCGTCCGGTCCACCATGCCGGCAGCAGCACCGTCACGCCGAGCTCGGTGAGGGGCTCGACCCGTTGGGACAGCAACGAGGCGACCGACGCCTCGTCGAGGTCCACGCCCGCCGGCACCGCCTCGTCGAGCAGGCGCGCCAGCTCGGGCGCGACCCTGGTCGCGCGGGCCAGGTCGGCGAGCAGCCCCCGGCCGGCGTCCGCGCCATAGGTCCCTGCCCTGGGCCACCACTGGTCCATCGGGATGCGCAGGCCCTCGTCGGACTCGTCGGTCACGAGAACCTCGACCCGCCAGGCCTCCGCTGGCCCGGCGTCGTCCTCCGGTGGTTCGTGCACGCGCAGGCACAGGCCGAGCCGCCCCGCCGCGACGCGACCCGAGCGCACCCAGTCCGCGACCGCGGCGGCCAGGGCCCGCGCCCGCGCCGGGTCCGCGGCCTCGGGCAGCCACGGGTCCTCGTCGGCCAACGAGAGCAGCCAGAGCTCCGGCAACGTCCGACGACCCGGGCGCCGGGGCAGTGCTGGCGTGCCCGCCAGCCCGCGGCGTACCCGTGCGTCGACGCGGCCGGCCAGCTCGTCGGCGAGCTCGCGATGCGCCTGGACGGCGGCACCTGGCAGCAGGGCGCGCAGCGCGGCCCGGTCGTCGGCTGCCGGCATGGGCCACCACCAGCTGCGGGCCCGTCCGTCATCGTCGACGGTCAGCCCGGGCACGAAGCGTCCCGCCGCCACCAGCCGGTCGGCCAGCAGGGACACGGCATCGTGCTCCTCGGCCGGCGCGTGATCCGGTTCCGGGGCGACCGTCATCGATCTCCACCTCCGAGGACAGCAGCAGCTGCTTCGCCGACGTGACGGGAACACCCTTCCACCCGCTGGCGTGGACGGGGGCCGCGGGTCGGCGACGGCGGCCCGTCCCCGGCGGCGGCGGCCCGTCCCCGGCGGCGGAGGATCCGTCACGGTCGCGGAGCGGCGCCGCCTCCCCGCGTCGCCGCTCCGCGACCGACCCGGCGCGCGACCGGATGTCGCCCGGCGGCGGTCCACCCCTGCGGCGTGTCGGGTGCCACGAGCAGTCGAGCGGCCCGAGCGCGATCGGCTGCCGTCGCGTCGGGTTCCACCACGTCGCACGCGGCGGGCCGGAGCCCGCGTAGGCTGCATGAGGTGATCCGGAAGCACGGTAGGGGCGGCGCTCCACGCCCTCGTAAGGCCCACCTGACATCTGTGCCGACCCGTCCGGCGCACGCGGACTCGGCAGAGGACCAAGCACTCTTCCAGAGCCTGCGCCGCGCATTGCGGAGCGGCGAGCCACTGCACTTCCTGGCGATCGCCAGCGGCTTCCTCGAGGTGACCGACCCGCGGCGGCGCGACCCGTTCGCCTCGACCGACGAGCGACCGTCCCTCGACGACCTGGTCGAGTCGTTCGTGGGGACGTCGTACGCCGAGACCACCGCCGCCCTCACGGCACTGCGCGTCCTGGTGGACGACGAGGTGATGGCCGCCCGCATCGGGCGCGAGCTGGCGGTACGGCGACAGCCCCTCCCGGACTGGCTGCGCGGCCTGGACCAGGCACGGCTCGAGCCCGACGTCTGGTTCATGACGCACGTGCTCGGGGACGGGGACGACTACATCCTGGGTGTCACTCTGCCGACCGGCGACAGCCTGTCCGCCGTCGTGTACGTGGACCACAACATGGGCACGGTCGTGAAGGATGCCTTCGTCATCCCCGAGCCGCTCGGTCACGTCGTCTCGGTCATGTCCTCGACGATCTCGGACCCCGACCAGACGATGACGCTCGTCGACGCCGCGACGACCCGCGCGGTCATCGAGGAGGCCATCGAGCACGGCTCCCTGCTCTACCCGCAACCGGAGTCGGACAGCTGGCCCATGTGCCGGCCACTGGTCGAGTGGATGGTGCGGATGCTGCCCGCCGGCGGTGCGGTGCCCGCGCGCCCGGAGTGGTCCGAGGCCGCGCTCGCGGCGCTCACCGAGGACTTCTTCGGTTCGCCGTACGCCGCCGGCCTCGACGGTCCGGACCAGCGCGGGCTGCTGGACAGCGTGCTGTGGTTCGGCACCGACTACGGGCCCGGCGACCCGTTGCGGTGGAGCCCGGTGAGCGTCGAGATGCTGCTCCTGGACTGGTTCCCCCGCAAGATCGTCGCGGAGCCGGCGTACCTCGCCCAGCTGCCGGCGCTGCTGCGCGCCTTCATCCGCTTCGCCCACCACGAGCGGGGGATCCGGGTGGCCCTCACCGAGGAGACGCTCGCCGCCGTCGACGACATGGAGCCGGAGTACCAGCGGACGATCCGCTCGGCCCGTCCTCAGGGCGCGGAGGCGCTGCTGGCGGGGCTTCTCCACCGCGACGTCGCCGGCGCGGACCGGACCGTCGCCGAGATCATGCTCGAGGCCCTCGACCGACGCGTGGGTGGTCGCCTCCAGCTGATGGAGCTCGACGATCGCCCGCTGCCCGATGAGGCCTTCGAGTGGGCCGGGATCGCCGAGGACATCCGGCCCGCGGTCCAGGAGACGCTCGACGCCTGCGACCGGGTCGCAGACGAGCTGCTCGACGTCGAGCACCGCACCGCCATGCGCCGCTTCCTCGGCCGCGCCGCCGCCGGCGACCCCGCGGTCTTCCGGCGCAAGGCCTCGCCCGTCAGGGGCGCCGCCGCCGTCGCCTGGGTGATCTGCCGCGCGAACGACACCGCGGGTACCCGCTCGTCAGGGCTGACGGTGCAGGAGCTCCTGGGCGCATTCGGCGTGAAGGGGAGCGTGTCCCAGCGTGCCGAACCCCTCCTGTGGGCCAGTGGGATCGACCCGTACCAGCGCTACGGCGAGATGGACCTGGGCGCACCGGACCTGCTGACCGGAGCCTGCCGGGCGGACATCATCGAGCAGCGGGACCGCTACCTCGAC
>JAJXTD010000182.1 GCA_021784035.1 Actinomycetes bacterium
GGCGCCGGCGAGCGCCGCCGCCGTCGTGGCACCGGCCTCGGCCGGGACGGGCAGGACGAGGCCGCAGAGGAGCCCCGCACCGATCGACGCGACGGCGAGCGCGCTGAGGCGACGACGCGCGGGCGACGGCGCACGCCCGGAGCCCGGCGCGGGCGGTGCCGTCCGCCCCGCATCCGGCGCGGGCGGGCCGTCAGCGCTGCGGGCGGGCTGCTGCGCCGCGAGGTCGCTCAGCGCGACGAGGGCTGCGGTGTCGACGGGCACGGGCACTCCACGGGACGCATGCGGCAGCGGGTCACCCGTCCGGGTCACCCGCGCCGACCGCTTCCCCGCAGCCCGCAGGCTGCCGCTCGACGGCTCCCAGCGTTGCGCGTCATCCCCCGCAAACGGCGCAGGACACGCCGTACGCCGGCGGCGGTCCGGTCCGGCGGCGACCGCCCCTCGCCGCGCGCGGTGCGGTCAGCCGGTGAGGATGACGAGCCGCTCCTCGGTCATCTCGCGCACCGACCAGGCAGGTCCCTCGCGGGTGTTGCCCGAGTCGCGCAGGCCGCCGTAGGGCTGCTGGTCCGCGCGCCAGGTGGGCACCTCGTTGATGAGCACGCCGCCGAAGTCCAGCGTGCGCGCGGCCTTGAGCGCCTTGGTCACGTCGGCGGTGAACACGCCGGCCTGCAGCCCGTACCGCGTGTCGTTGGCCATCCGCAGCGCGTCGTCGAAGTCGTCGTACCGCGTCACCGTGACGACCGGGCCGAACACCTCCTGCGAGCACACCTTCATCTCCGGCGTCGCGTCGACGACGAGCGTCGGGCGCAGCACGCCGTCCGCGCCGATGTCGCCGCCGGCCGCGACGACGGCGCCCTCGGCGGCGGCCTCGCGCACCCAGCCGGCGATGCGGTCGCGCTCGCCGGTCGAGATGAGCGCCGACACGTCGGTGGCCTCGTCGAGCGGGTCGCCGACCACGATCGTCGCGACTGCCGCGGTGAGCTCGCGCACGACGTCGTCGGCGATCGAGGAGTGCACGAACACCCGCTGCGTGGAGATGCACGACTGGCCGGCGTGGCTGAAGCCGGCCACCTTCACCTTGGCGACGGCCGAGCGCCAGTCGCCGTCGGCCTCCAGGATGAGCGGCGCGTTGTTGCCGAGCTCGAGACCGACCCGCTTGCGCGGCGCCCGGGCCCGGATCGACCAGCCCACCTCCGGCGAGCCGGTGAACGTGATGAGCGCGACGTCGTCGTGGTCGACGAGCGCGTTGCCCACGACCGAGCCGGAGCCGGTGACCACGTGCAGGTAGCCCTGCGGCAGCCCCGCCTCGAAGAGCAGGCGCGCGAGCAGGATCGAGGAGAACGGCGTCTGGCTCGCCGGCTTGAGGACGACGGGGCAGCCCGCCGCGATGGCCGGGCCGAGCTTGTGGGCCACGAGGTTGAGCGGGAAGTTGAACGGGGCGATCGCCCCGACGACGCCGACCGGGACGCGCAGGACGAACCCGAGCTTGCCCTCGCCCGCGGCCGCCGCCTCGAGCGGGACGACCTCGCCGGCAAGTGTGCGCGCGACGGCCGCGCTGAACTGCAGGGTGCTCACCGCGCGCTGCGCCTCGGCGCGCGCCGTGCGGATCGGCTTCGCCGCCTCGAGCGCGATGCACCGGGCGAAGTCCTCCTGCCGCTCGGCGAGCAGCAGCGCGGCCCGGTCGAGGATCTCCGCGCGCCTCCACTGCGGCAGCGGCGTCTCGTGCAACGCCTTCCGCGCCGCGGCGACGGCGCGGTCCACGTCGGCGGCGTCCAGCGAGGGCACCGAGCCCAGGAGCCGCCCGTCGTAGGGGGCCCGCACCTCGATCACGGCGGAACCCGTGACGGACTCGCCATCGAGGGGCACCGGGGTGACGGAGCCGGGGTCGATTCCGGGGATGCCGGCAGTCGAGGTCATGTCGGCACGCTAGCGCGGTGGTCCGGCCGAAGCCGGACGTGGCCTACCCTCGGGCGGACCGCACCACGAGGGGACGCGATGAACATCTGGCTGCTCGGCCTCGGCGTCGTCGGCGTCGCCGGCGCCGGCGTCTGGTACGCCGTCCTGCTCCGCGACTGGTCGCCCGGGCTGCGCGTCGCGTTCCTCAGCCGGGGCGAGATCCCCACCCGCTCGCTGTACCTGTGGGTGCTCACCGTCCTGCTCAGCGAGTCGTTCGTGGTCAACGCCTTCGACGGCGTCCGCGGGGGCTTCAGCGTCATGGGCGGCGTCGCGGTGGCCTTCGTCCTGTCCGAGCTGGCCCGGTGGTGGCACAACCGCACGGTCCCGGCCGCACCGGCGGAGCCGCCGGCGGAGTGGTTCACCGGCCAGGACCCGAGCGGTGACCCGGCGGACCGGTCGGACGGTCCCTGACCGGCCGGCGCCCACGGGAACCCGCTCGCGCGGGGGGACCGGCTGCGCCACGATCGCGGCGACGTCAGGCGGAGACGTCCGAGTCGCGCAGCAGCCGGCCGATCGACTCGTCGGTGGCGGTGTCGAAGAAGCCGCCGACCACGTCGACCACCTCGGACCACGACCGCGCCGCGAACAGGATCGGCTGGTAGTGCGTGATGTCGTAGGTCTGCACGCCCATGCGCGCGAGGTCGAGCGGGCGCAGGTCGGCCTCGACGAACTCCTCGATCTCGCCGTACGACGACAGCAGCCCGGCGCCGTAGGCCTTGGGGCCGTCGGGCTCGTGGACCACGCCGAACTCGAGGGAGAACCAGAACACCTTCGACACGAACTCGAGCGCCTCGGCCGACTCCACGCGACGAGCGGCGCGACCCGCGGCGACGTACAGCTCGGCGTAGCTGGGCTCGGCGAGCGTGACCGCGTGGCCGATGACCTCGTGCACGACGTCCGGCTCGGGCGTGTAGAGCGGCACCGAGTGGTGCCGGATGTACTGCGTCGACCAGAAGCGACGGTCGGCGAGGGACCCGTAGAACTCACGGAGCGGCACGAGCCCGGCCGCGGGCAGGTAGGTGAACCCGCTGAGCGGGGCGAGCGCCGCCGTCACGTCGGTGAGCTGCGGGATGTGGTCGTCGGGCAGGCGCAGCCGCGCCCGGCCGTCGCGCGCCGCGCGGCAGGCGAGCCGCTCGTGCTTGCGCTCGAGCTCGCGGCTCACGACCCGCCAGACGTCGTGCTCCTCCTCGGTGTACTCGGCCACCGGGACCGGCCGGCCCTCGGTCCAGCCGAGCGCGAGCGCGGCGATGGTGTTGCGCCGCTCCCGGTACGCCGGGTCCCCGACGCCGGGGTGGTCGTGCCCGAGCTCGACGACGACCTCGCCGCCGTCGAGGGTCACGACGGGTGCATAGAGCTGTCCGTCGGTGAACATGGGCCCAGGGCACCACGACCCGCCGATCTGCTCAACACCGCCGCGACACGGTGGACAGCCTGCTCAGCGATCCTCGGCCGGAGCTGCCCATCTGCCCAGCGAAGCCTTACCTGACCCGCGATCGTGGCCGGCGAGGCACCACGGCGTGCAGAGCGGTCCGCACGGCTCGGGTGCCGGCGCGGACCGGCACAGCCGCGGGTCCGAGTCGAGGTCGAGCGGGTCGCGCCGGCACAGGTCGGCCAGCGGCGGCGCGCCGTCGGTCCGCGTCATGGCCCCTCCCCACCTGCCCGTCGCCGACGAGTCTGCACCGATCCCGCCCCGTCCGTCCCACGGTCGGCCGCGTCGCGGCCGGGCCGGTCAGGCGACACCGAGGGCGCGCAGGATCCACGCGGAGATCTCGGCCTCGAACCCGAGCTCGGCGTACCGCCCGGAGGGGCCGCCGTGCGCACCCGCTCCGGTCTCGCAGCGGAACAGCACCGTGCGCGGCGACGTCGGGGTGGACTCGTCGTCGCCGGCACCGTGCGCCGGGTCCGACGCGCGCAGCCGCGCGACCCACCGGGCCGGCTCGCGCACGAGGACGCGCGGGTCGTGCACGAACCCGGTGACGAGCAGCGGCGGGCGACGGCCGACGTCGGGCAGGTGCAGCATCGGGGCGTACGCCGCGAGCCACGCGTACTCCTCGGGCTTGCGCGGGTCACCCCACTCGAGCCACTCCTGCGCGGTGAGCGGCAGCGACTGGTCGAGCATCGTGGTGACGACGTCGACGAACGGGACCGCCGCCACGATGCCCGCGAACAGCTCGGGGCGCCGGCCGTAGAGCGCGCCCTGGAGCAGGCCGCCGGCCGAGGCGCCGCGCGACACCACGGCGCGCACCAGCCCGTCCCGGAGGTGCTCCGCGACGGCCGCCTGGTCGTCGAACGTGTGGTGCTTGACGGCCAGGTGCCCGTCCTCCCACCAGTGCCGGCCCAGCTCACCGCCACCGCGCGGATGCCCGATGGCGTACACGACGCCACGGTCGAGCAGCGACGGGAGCACGCGCCAGAAGTCCGCGCCCCAGTCCGGGTCGAGGCAGGCCTCGTACGAGCCGTAGCCGTAGAGCAGGCACGGCGCCGTGCCGTCCAGCGGCGTGTCGCGGTGCCGGATCAGGATGACCGGGACCTCGACGCCGTCAGGCCGCGGCACGAGGTGCCGCTCGCAGACGTAGTCGTCGGTGTCGACGCCGACGACCTCCACGCGGTGCCGCTCGGTGCGGGTGCCGTCCCATGCGACGTCCCACGTCACGACCGGGTGGACGAAGGACTCGATCGCGACGGTGACGAACGGCGCGGCCCAGTCCTCGTTGCGCTCGAGGCGGACCATGCCACCGGCGTGCTCGGGCAGCAGGTCGAACGGCTCGCCGTCGAGCGGCACGACCCGCAGCGTCGCCGCGCCGTCGCGGCGCAGGGACAGGACGTGCCCCCCGGCGAACGCGTCGACACCCCCGACGCGTACGGCGGGGTCCTCGGGCCGCAGCGGCACCCACGCCGACGGGTCCTCCTCGGGCGCCCACATCACCTGGAACTCGGCCGCGCCCAGGTTGGTCGTCACGTAGAACCCGTCCCGGGCGCCGGGTCCGTGACCCGGAGCGTGCTCGAGGGCGTACTCCACGCCGAGCTCGCGCGGACGCACGCGCAGCGGCGCGCGCCCGACGTCCGCCGTGGGGACGAGCCACTCCTCGGTGAAGCCGCGCCCGGCGAGCGTGACGACTGCCCATCGGCCGGAGCGCGACGCGGCCAGCCCGAGCTCGAGCCGGTCGTCGAGGTCCTCGAGCACGAGCTCGTCCGCTGCGACCGGCGCGCCCAGGTCGTGGCGCCACACCTGGAACGGCCGAAAGCTCGCGTCGTGCACCGTGTAGAGGAAGGACCTCGAGTCGGCCGACCACGCTCCGCCGTAGTACGTGCGCGGCACGACCTCGTCGAGGTCCTGCCCGGTGCGCAGGTCGCGGAAGCGCAGGGCGTAGACCTCGTCCCCGTCGAGGTCGACCGACCAGGCGAGCCACCGGCCGTCCGGGCTCACCTCGAGCACGCCCTCCTCGGCGTACGACGTCCCACCCTCGTCGTGCACGACCTGCAGGTCGAGGAGCACGGCCTCGGGCGCGACCGGGTCGTCGGCCGGACGGCGCACCAGCTGGTCGTACTCGTGGCCCTCGGGCGTCACCCGGCGGTAGCGCCAGCCGTGCGCCTCCCAGGGTGCGGACCGCTCGACCTCGGGCAGCCGACCGACCATCTCGTCGGCCAGCTCCGCGGCCAGGCCGCCGAGGACCGCGACCCGCGAGTCGTAGTACTCGCGCTCCGCGCGCAGGTAGGCGGCGGTCTCGGGCTCGTCCGGATCGTCGATCCAGGAGTACGGATCGACGGTCTCCACGCCATGAAGGACGGTCGAGACGGGTCGCGGCGACGCGATCGGCGGTCGGTTCATGGCCAGACGGTATTTCATCCGGCCCGGGCCCAGGTCTCGCCGGAAGAAGACGCGAGGAATGCGAACGGGTTCGATAGCCGATGGCCGAGCGCAGCCGCTGGTGGTGGAACCAGTAGACCCAGGACGGGGTGCCGAGGTCGAGATCGTCGACGGCGCGGAAAACCCTTTCGTGGGTTCAGACCCTCCATCGATCCCGGGGCGGTTCACGTCGACGCCGAGGGCTACCCACGGAGTCGGCGTCTAGAACGGTGGCGGGTCGAGTGGTGGTGGTGCCGGCGGGGGTGGCGGGTCGGGGTCGTCGAGGACCGGGCGCGCCGGGACGTGGATGGTCTGGCCCCACGCGGTGCGCCAGGTGTGGGAGCCGTCGGGTCTGGAGT
>JAJXTD010000183.1 GCA_021784035.1 Actinomycetes bacterium
CCTCACGCCCGAGGAGGCCGGCCCATGGATCGCGGCCACCGACGCCGCGGGTCTGGACCGGGTCTTCCTCGTCGCTCCGAGCTCGAGCCCCGAGCGTATCGACGTGGTCTGCGGCATCACGACCGGGTTCGTCTACGCCGCGTCGCTCATGGGGGTCACCGGCGTGCAGTCGGTGTCCGCTGCCGCGCCGACCCTCGTCGAGCGCACTCGACCGCACACGCACCTCCCGGTCGCCGTCGGGCTGGGCGTCTCCACCGCGGCCCAGGCGGTCGAGGTCGCCCGCTACGCCGACGGCGTCATCGTCGGCTCCGCTTTCGTCCGCCTGCTGCTCGACGCCGCGACGCCGAACGAGGGCGTGGCCGCGGTGGGCCGCCTGGCCGCCGACCTCGCGCGCGGAGTCCGCGGCGGTTGAGCGGGTCAGCGGGCCGCACCGGCGGCGTGGGAACTCGCCGTCGCGCCCGGCCGTCGGACACGCCGGGGACCGGCACCTGGTCGCCTGCCGATCGCCGACGTAGGGGATGATCCACCCGTGAGCAGCGACGTCCGCGCCTGGATCGGCACCGTCCTCCGGCTGGTGCTGTCCGGCATCCTGTTCTGGTCGGGCCTGGCCAAGCTGCTCGAGTCGAACGAGGTGCGCCGGGAGGCGATCCTGGCCTACCGCGTGTTCCCGCCGTCGTGGGTGGACTTCCTCGGCTGGGCGCTGCCGGCGTTCGAGGTCGCCCTGGCCGCGCTGCTGCTCATCGGGCTGTTCACCCGCGTCGCGGCGTTCGCCACCGCCGTGCTGATGCTCGGCTTCATGGTCGGCATCTCCAGCGTGTGGGTCCGCGGCTACTCCATCGACTGCGGCTGCTTCGGCGGCGGCGGGACGGTCGGCGAGGAGGGGAAGGTCTGGCGCTACACCTCCGAGCTGCTGCGCGACTTCCTCTTCATGGGGATGGCGGTCTGGCTCGTGGCGTGGCCGACCACCAGGCTGGCGCTCGACCGACCGCCCCTCGAGTACGACGACTTCGACCACGACGACGACCCCAGCGACGAGACGCTCGAGGAGCAGTCCCGATGAGCAACACGCCCAAGGACAGCAAGCGGACGACCAAGGAGAAGGCCGCCGCGGCGCGCGCGGCCGCCGAGGCCGAGCAGCGGCGGCGCGACCGCCGGGTGCGGCTCGTCGGCGGCGCCGCGATCGTCGTCGCGGTGGCGCTCATCGTGGGGTTCGGCTACTGGGGCTCGAAGCAGGGCTCCACGACGAGCAGCAGCGGCGGCATCGTCGCCGACGCCAAGGTGCCCACCGGCGTCAACGGCAGCGACGGCACCGACCCGTGGGGCATCCCGTACAACAAGGTCTCGGGCAAGCCGACGCTGGCGCTCTGGGAGGACTTCCAGTGCCCGAGCTGCGCGCAGTTCGAGAAGTCGTTCGGCGCGTCGGTCACCAAGCTCGCCGACGACGGCAAGGTCAACCTGGTCTGGCGCCCCACGACGTTCCTCGACGACCGCTTCGCCGCGACGAGCCCGAACCCGTACTCCTCGCACAAGGCCGCGATGGCCTGGGGCTGCGCCATCGACGCCGGCAAGACGAAGGAGTTCCACTCCACGGTCTTCGCCAACCAGCCGGCCACGGAGGGCGACGGCTACACCGACGCGCAGATCACCGAGTTCGCGAAGACCGCCGGCATCACCGGTGACGCGCTCACGACGTTCCAGTCCTGCGTGACGGCCAAGACCTACGACCAGTGGGTGACGAACTCCTACCAGTCGTTCATCGACGCCGGCGTGCCCGGTACGCCGACGGCGTACCTCAACGGCACCGAGGTCCCCGCGGCGACGCTGCAGGACATGGCGGCGCTGGAGAAGCTCATCGCCTCGGCCCCGGCCTCGTGACCCACCACCTCAGCCGCATGTCCCCACGGGAGGCGTGATGGACCTCCTCGCATTCATCCCCAGCCCCCCGCAGGGCGTGTGGAACATCGGGCCGTTCCCGATCCGCGCCTACGCGCTGTGCATCCTGGCCGGCATCTTCGTCGCGATCTGGATCGGCGGACGCCGCTGGGTCGCGCGCGGGGGCGCGCCGGGGCTGGTGGCCGACGTCGCGATCTGGGCCGTCCCCCTGGGCATCATCGGCGGCCGGCTCTACCACGTCATGACCGACTGGCAGCTCTACTTCGGCGCCACGGGCAGCGGCTGGGTCAACGCGTTCAAGATCTGGGACGGCGGCCTCGGCATCTGGGGCGCGGTCGTCCTCGGCGGCGTCGGCGCGTGGATCGGCGTACGCCGGCGGGGTGTCCCGCTCCCGCCGTTCGCCGACGCGATCGCGCCGGGGATCGCCGTCGCCCAGGCGATGGGCCGGTTCGGGAACTGGTTCAACCAGGAGCTCTTCGGCGCCCCGACCACGCTCCCGTGGGGCCTCGAGATCGACCCGGCGCACCGGCCGGTCGGCTACGAGCAGTTCGCGACGTACCACCCCACGTTCCTCTACGAGGCGCTGTGGTGCCTCGCCGTTGCGGGCGTCGTCGTGTGGGCCGACCGGCGCTGGACCATGGGCCACGCCCGCGTGTTCGCCCTCTACGTGATGCTCTACTCGATCGGCCGGGGGGTCGTCGAGAGCCTGCGCATCGACGAGGCGCACCACTTCTTCGGCATCCGGCTCAACGTGTTCACCGCGATCCTCGTCGCGGTCGGTGCGCTGGTCTATCTCATCGTGAGCGCGCGGCTGCGACCGGGCCGCGAGGCGCCCGAGCTGCTCGACCCGGGCCGAGCCGCCGCCGATGCCGATGCCGATGCCCCCGACGCCCCCGACGCCCCCGACGCCCCCGACGCCGCCGATGCCCCCGACGCCCCGGATGCCACGGACGTCCCGCCCCCGGGGAGCGACGCCGGCGCGGCCGGCGCGACGGCCGCTCCGGGTGCGGACCCCGGCCCGGGCGATACCGTCGTCCCGTGAGCGGAACCCCACCCCCGGCCGACCACCACCGCGACGTCACCGGAGGCTGGCTCCGGCCGGCCGTCTTCGGGGCGATGGACGGGCTCGTGTCCAACTTCGCCCTCATGGCCGGCGTCGCCGGCGGCACCGCAGCCGCGGGCGGGGGCCGCACCGCCGTCGTGCTGGCCGGCCTGGCCGGGCTGGCGGCCGGGGCGTTCTCGATGGCCGCGGGGGAGTACACCTCAGTCGCGTCGCAGTCCGAGCTCGCCGAGCAGGAGTTCGAGAACGAGCGGATCGAGCTGTCCCGCAACGCCGAGGGCGAGGCCATGGAGCTGGCCCAGATCTGGGTGCGGCGCGGCGTCGACGTCGAGCTCGCCGAGGAGGTCGCTCGCCAGCTCGGCCGCAACCCCGACTCCGCGCTCGAGGTGCACGCCCGGGAGGAGCTCGGCCTCGCGCCCGGCGAGCTGCCCAACCCGTGGCTCGCCGCGGGCTCCTCGTTCGTCGCGTTCGCCCTCGGCGCGGTCATCCCGCTGCTGCCGTACATCTTCGGGGCCCAGACCCTGGCGGCGGCGGCCGTCCTCGCGGTGATCGGGCTGTTCGTGGCGGGAGCGCTCGTCTCGCGGGTCACCGCGCGGTCGTGGTGGTTCTCCGGCCTGCGCCAGCTGTTCGTCGGGGTGCTGGCCGCAGTGGTCACGTTCGGCGTCGGCAGCCTCGTCGGCACGTCGCTGGGCTGAGCGGGGCCGCTGCACGGGGACCTCCCCCGTCCGATACGCTGCGTCCAGCAGAGCGGCCAACGTCGTCCCCCTGCTCGACCCCCCGGAGCACGTGAGCCGGACCAGGCGAGCACCACGGGAGTGACCAGATGCGGTCGGCCATCCCCGCCCCCCAGGGCCTGTACCACCCCGAGCACGAGAAGGACGCCTGCGGCGTCGCCTTCGTCGCGCGCCTGTCCGGGGAGGCGTCGCACGACGTCGTGGTCCAGGCGATCACGGCGCTGGAGAACCTCGAGCACCGGGGGGCCTCGGGCTCCGAGCCGGACTCCGGTGACGGGGCCGGCATCCTCACCCAGGTCCCCGACGCGTTCCTCCGCGCGACGCTCGCGGCGCAGGGGGTCGACCTGCCGGGCCCGGGGGCCTACGCCGTCGGCATCGCCTTCCTCCCCGACGACGACGAGGAGCTCGCGTCGGCGGTCAAGACGATCGAGTCGATCGCGGCCGAGGAAGGGCTCGCCGTGATCGCCTGGCGCGACCTGCCGACCGACCCGACCGGCGTCGGCGCGACCGCGCAGAGCGTCATGCCGCGCTTCCGGCAGCTGTTCGTCTCCGCCCAGGGGGGCCGCGTGGTGGGCCTCGCCCTGGAGCGCCTCGCGTTCGTGCTGCGCAAGCGCGCCGAGCACGAGGCCGACGTCTACTTCCCGTCCCTGTCGGCGCGCACGATCGTCTACAAGGGGATGCTCACCACCGGACAGCTCGGTCCGTTCTTCCCCGACCTCACCGACCCGCGCTTCGCCTCGGCGCTCGCCCTCGTCCACTCGCGGTTCTCCACCAACACCTTCCCCAGCTGGCCGCTCGCCCACCCCTACCGGCTGATCGCGCACAACGGCGAGATCAACACGGTCAAGGGCAACCGCAACTGGATGAAGGCGCGCGAGGCGCAGCTCGCGAGCGACCTCATCCCCGGAGACCTCAAGCGGCTCTTCCCCATCTGCACCGAGGGCGGCAGCGACTCCGCGTCCTTCGACGAGGTGCTCGAGCTGCTCCACCTCGGGGGCCGCAGCCTGCCGCACGCCGTGCTGATGATGATCCCCGAGGCGTGGCAGAACCACGCCGAGATGGACCCCGCCCGCCGCGCGTTCTACGAGTTCCACGCGACGCTCACCGAGCCGTGGGACGGACCGGCGGACGTCGCGTTCACCGACGGCACGGTCATCGGGGCGGTGCTCGACCGCAACGGCCTGCGCCCGGGCCGCTACTGGGTCACCGACGACGGCCTCGTCGTCCTGGCGTCCGAGGTCGGCGTGCTGGACATCGCGCCGGACCGCGTCGTGCGCAAGGGCCGGCTGCAGCCGGGCCGCATGTTCCTCGTCGACACCGAGCAGCACCGGATCGTCTCCGACGACGAGGTCAAGGCCGAGCTCGCCGCGCAGGCGCCGTACGACGAGTGGCTGCACGCCGGCGTCATGCACCTCGACGCGCTGCCCGAGCGCGAGCACATCGTCCACACGCACGAGAGCGTCCTGCGCCGCCAGCAGACCTTCGGCTACACCGAGGAGGAGCTCCGCGTCCTCGTCGCGCCCATGGCCCGCACCGGCGCCGAGCCCATCGGCTCGATGGGCACCGACACGCCGATCGCGGTGCTCTCCGACCGCCCGCGGCTGCTCTTCGACTACTTCGCGCAGCTGTTCGCCCAGGTGACGAACCCGCCGCTGGACGCGATCCGCGAGGAGCTCGTCACCTCGCTGTCGAGCCACATCGGCCCCGAGGTCAACCTGCTCTCGGCGAGTCCGTCGCACTGCCGGCAGCTCGTCCTGCCGTTCCCGGTGATCGACAACGACGAGCTCGCCAAGATCCTCAAGATCAACGCGGACGGCGACCTGCCCGGCTTCGCGGCGGCGAAGGTCTCGGGCCTCTACGCCGTCGACGGCGGGGGAGCCGCGCTCGAGGCGCGGCTCGAGGCGATCTGCGCCGAGGTGTCCGCGCTGATCGCGGACGGCAAGCGCTTCGTCGTCCTGTCCGACCGCGACAGCGACGCCGACCTCGCGCCCATCCCCTCGCTCCTGCTCACGGCCGCGGTGCACCACCACCTGGTCCGCCAGAAGGAGCGGACGAAGGTGGGTCTCGTCGTCGAGGCCGGCGACGTCCGCGAGGTCCACCACGTCGCGCTGCTGATCGGCTACGGCGCCGCAGCGGTCAACCCCTACCTCGCGATGGAGTCGGTGGAGGACCTCGTCCGCCAGGGCGTCGTCACCGACATCGCCCCCGAGAAGGCGGTCCGCAACCTGGTGAAGGCGCTCGGCAAGGGCGTCCTCAAGGTCATGAGCAAGATGGGCATCTCCACGGTCGC
>JAJXTD010000184.1 GCA_021784035.1 Actinomycetes bacterium
TTCAACTCCTTCCCCCGCTACGGAACCGTGATGGCCCGGGCCTTGGGACCGGGCCCTCGTCGTTTCCTCGCGGGGGCAGGGCTTGCCAGGAGCGATATGGCTGCCGTTCTCCTCGGGCGCGAAGCGCCCCACCGGATGGCGGCGTCGCACTACGACGGCTCCTGCCCCGGCTACCAATGGGCCCCGGAATCCGCCGGGCCAAGACCGACCAGGGCGGCCGTGGTCGGCCCGTGACACCGGCCGCCCGGTCATCGTGGTCACCGACGCCAGCCTGGAGCCCGTACCCGGGACTCGCCCGGGGTCCGAGCTATCGAATCGTCGATGGATTCGGGATCCGCCCCTGACTACTCGGGCACCGCGGCGACCAGCTCGACCCACCGATCGAGCGACGGCACGTCGATCGTGGCCCGTGTCTCGAACGCCAGCCCGGATCCCGCGCTGAGGTCGCGCAGCGTCGAGGTGGCCCATACCTCCCCGCGCGGAGCGTGGTCCGCCACCGACTGCACGACCGCCACGCCGGCACCGGAGACGGTCGCACCGTGGCGCGCCACCTCGGCCGTGTGCAGCCCCACCGAGACACGGAGCCCGGCGTCCGCCGCGCGCGTGACGATCGCCAGGCCACAGCGGACCGCCCGAGCCGGACCGTCGAAGGTGGCCAGCACGGCGGTCTGCTCGGCGAGGGCGGGTACGCCGCGGTACTCGCCCAGCACGCCCTGCAGGATCTCCCGCACCCGCGTCGGCTCGACCTGCCCCTCGACCCTGAGGGCCAGCAGGGTCGTCAGGGACGACACGGGAGGTGTCGAGGAGTCCAGTCCGAGTACGAACTCCTCGACCGGGTCGAGGATCTGGTCCGGTTCGACCGCGACGAAGTGATCGGTGCCCTCGAGCTCGACGAACCGCGCACCCGGGATGTGCTCGGCGATGTAGCGGCCCTCCTCGATGCGGGAGTCGAGGTCGTGGCGCCGATGCAGCACGAGGGTCGGCGCCTGCACGGCGGACAGCGTCTCGCGCACATCCACCAAGGAGTTCATCTCGATCAGGGCGCGCGCGGCGCCGGGGCTCGTCGCGGCCCGGCACCGCTGGCCCCACCAACGGGCCAGCTCCTCGTCGGCATGCGGGCACATCTGACGCATGTCGGCCTCCCATGCCCAGTCCCGCTCGACCTGTGCTGCATAGCTCGCTCGGTCCTCGGGCCTGTCGCCCCACGGGTAGTCGGGCGCCCAGAGCCGCCGCGCGTAGCTGGCATAGATGACCAGTCCCTTCACGCGGTCGGGGTGGCTGGCCGCGTAGAGGATCGACATCGGCCCGCCCTCGGAGTACCCGAACAGGACGGCCTGTTCCGACCGGACGGCGTCCATCACCGCCGCCACGTCGCCCATCCGGGTCTCGAGATCGGGGAGCGTTCCGGGCCGGTCCGACATGCCCGTGCCCCGCTTGTCGAACCGGATCAGCCGGGAGAACGTGCCGAGCCGGTGCAGGAAGTGAGCGTGCCTCCGTTCGGTCCAGTCCAGGGTCAAGTGGGAGACGAAGCCGGCCACCAGGACGAGGTCGACCGAACCGGTGCCGGTGACCTGGTAGGCGATGTTGAGCCCGTCGCGCCGGGTGTAGCCGACCGGTGCCGCAGCCTCCACGGCGGCGAGGGTCGCCCCGCCGAATCCGCCGGCGGGCCCGCCGGACGACGCGGACAGGTTCGCCAGCTCCCGCCGGTTGGCCGCACCCAGCTTGCGCAGGAGTGACGAGACGTGGCTCTCGACCGTCCGGACCGAGATGAACAGTCGCCGGGCGATCTCCGCGTTGCTGAGCCGGGCACCGATCAGGGCGAGCACCTCCGCCTCGCGGTCGGAGACGTCGGCATCGGTCGGTGCCGAGGGATCGGCCATGTCATCGATGGTCGCCTTTCCCCGATGGGTGGTCAATCCGTGTCGGCTCCGTGGTCGGCACGGATGTGCCCGACGGGGGTCCGCGCGAGCGTGGATCCGGCACACCACCATTCACGAGGAGGCGGTCATGGACACGATCACCCACGAGACACGCAACGGCGTCGACGTCACTCAGCTCGGCCAGACGCTCGAGGCGATCCAGAGCGACCCCACCCTGGCGATCTTCACGTTCCGGGCCACCAATGACTGGCTCGGCGGTGGGCACTCCCGGACGCAGGTGAAGGGGTTCTGGGGCGCCGGTCAGGAGGACCAGTCCCGCACCGAGCCCTTCGTCCTCGACGGCGACGAGCCCCCCGTCCTGCTCGGGAGCAACCACGCCCCGAACGCGGTCGAGGCCGTGCTGCACGCCCTCGCCTCCTGCCTCGCGGTGGGTACGGCGTACAACGCCGCCGCCCAGGGCATCGAGATCCGCAGCCTGCGCTTCGACCTGGAGGGCGAGCTCGACCTGCACGGCTTCCTCGGCCTGGCCCCCGAGGTCCGGCCCGGCTACCAGAACGTCCGGGTCACCTGCCACCTCGACTCCGACGCACCCGAGGACCGCGTCGCCGCGCTGTGGGAGCACGTCCAGAAGACCTCGCCGGTGCTGGACATCCTGCGACACCCCGTGTCCGTCACCACGGTGCGCGTCTGACGGGCGGCGGAGAGCCGAGATGAACACGGTGCCCACGAGGACGACGCCGGTCGACGTGGACGACCTGCGGACGCGGGTCACGCGGATGTACCGCGACGTGGCGCTGCACCCCGAGCGCGACTACCACTTCGAGACCGGGCGTGCCCTGGCCGAACGGCTCGGGTACGCCGCGGACGAGCTGGACGCCATCCCGGCCGCGTCGATCGACTCGTTCGCGGGAGTGGGCTACCACCTGGACCTGGCCGATCTGGCCACCGGCGAGTGCGTCCTCGACCTGGGCAGCGGCTCGGGGATGGACAGCCTGCTCGCAGCCCGGCACGTGGGGTCGGCCGGCAGCGTCGTCGGAATCGACATGACCGACGAGCAGCTGGACAAGTCGCGTCGGCTGGCGGCCGAGGCGGGGCTCGCGCAGGTCGAGTTCCGGCGCGGCTACGTCGAGGACCCGCCGGTGCCGGATGCGAGCATCGACGTGGTCATCTCAAACGGCGTCGTCAACCTCTCCGCCGACAAGGGCGCGGTGTTCGCGCACGTCGTGCGCGTGCTGCGGCCCGGCGGCCGCTTGGCACTCTCCGACATCGTCACCGAGCGGGCGTTGCCCGAGAGCGTCACCTGCAACGCAGGCCTGTGGGCGGCCTGCATCGGCGGCGCCATGCAGAGTGACGCGTACCAGGAGGCGATCGAGCGGGCCGGGTTGGAGATCGACGTCGTACGGCGCAACGACGGATACCGGTTCCTGTCGGACCAGGCGGTCAACGCCACGACGACCTGGGGTGTCATGAGCATCTCCCTGCTTGCCCGCCGGCCCGGATAGCCAGAACGTGAGGAAGCGGTCCGCCAGACATCAGCCCGGAAAGGCCGGACAGCCCTCGCGCTGCTCGGGCTCGAGGGGACATCGGAGGCTGTGCGGGAGGGCCTGGTCCTCCTCCATCGCCGCGCCCAGCTCTCGGCGTTCGCTCAGTCCTACGACGACTTCTTCGGCGGGGACCCCGCACCCGTGTCCGACGTGACCGCGGCGCTGTACAGCGACGACTGATGCAACGGCCGCATGTGCCGACACCGCCCCCGTTCCGCGGCGACGTCTGGGACGTCGGGTTCCCCCGGATCGGGACCCATCCCGCGGTCGCACTGACGACGAACGGGTGGTCAGGGTTGCGTGAGTTCGGGGACGTTGGTGGGGGCGAGGACGACGTCTCGGGCTACGTCGCTCAGTGCAAGGTTGTGACTGCGGGCGAAGCGGCGCATCAGGTCGAAGGCGTCGTCCACCCCGACCCCGCGGATTTGGGCGAGGGCGCCCTTGGCCTGCTCAATGCTGACGCGGCTCTGCAGGGCGCTCTGGAGCTGTTGGGACAGGACGGTGGCCTCGCGGACTGCTCGTTCCTGGAGCAGCCCGATCGTGGCGATGTCGGCGAGGGCCTGGATCACGCGGATGTCGGTGGGGTCCAGGTTGCCCTCCTGGGTGCCGAACATGTTCAGCGCGCCGATGACGTCCTGGCGCAGGCGAAGCGGGAACGCGTGTACGGAGCGGAATCCCGTTGCCAGCGCGCGGGGCGTGAACTGGGGCCACCGGTCGTGTGCCTCGGTGAGGTCCGCGTTGACCACAGGGGAGCCCTCTCGGTAGCAGTCCTGGCACGGTCCTTCGACTGCTTGCACCTGGAACAGTTCGAGGAGGTGAGTGCGTTCGTCGGAGGCAGCCATGAACTGGAGTTGCCCCTGCCCGTCGGCAAGGAGGAGGCCGGCTGCTGCGGAGTCGACGAGCTCTGCTGCTCTCGTGGCGACCATCTGGAGGAACTCCACGACGTCGAACTCCTCGACGAGGGTGTCGGCGAACTCGACGAAGACCTCCGCGACCCGGTCGGTGGACAGCGTGCTCATCTGAGGTCGCCTTCCGTCGTGTTCGTGGTGGAGTTCATGGTTGGTCGCGTTGGAGCACGAGCGTCCCGGAGAGGACGTCGCGGGATACCTCGACCAGGCTAAGCCCCATGGCGAAGGCATGGGCGCGCAGCCGGAGCAGGGCTTCCTCCAGGCCGACTCCGAGCTGGACGGTGAGCATGCCTTGGGCCTGGTAGACCTCGAAGCGGGTGGAGAGCACGTCGTCCAGCCCCGGCGGGGGCTGGTCGGCGCCGGCTTGTTCTTGACCGTGGAGCAGGATGGCGGTGGCGTAGGCGGCGAAGTCCACCGCTTCGGCGAGTGCTGCCGGGGACAACGGTCCGGTGTGGGTGCGGTAGACGTCGAGGGCGCCGAGGCAGGCGTCTCCCACCGCGAGCGGGACGGCGAACACGGCCCGGACACCGAGCTCGGCGGCGGCGGAGGCGTAGACCGGCCAACGAGTCCTCCCGCTGCCCCTGAGATCGCTGGTGAGCACGGGGCGGCGGGAGGTGAGCGCGTCCCGGCAGGGACCCTCACCGAGGGTGAACTGCAGTTCCTCGACGCGTGCGCTCACCGGGTCCGAGGCCGCTGCCATCTCCGATCCTGCGGACGCCCCGAGCAGGCTGATCGCCACGCCCGAGGCGGGCAGATCCCGCGCTGCAGCGCAGCACAGCTGGTGCAGGGTCTGTGCCGTGCCGGACAGGCCCTCCCCGGGCGGTTGGGCGTTGGTCAGTCGCTCGATGCGACTGCGTGCGTCGTCCGCTTCGTTCATCGCATGACCCAGCGCTCGGGTGCTCGGGTGGCGAGAACTCGGCGGCGCTGCGCTGTCGGCTCACACACGCGATCTCCCCCGTCCCTTGCCGCTGGATGGTCCCCGTCGGCTGACCGCGTCGACCCCGGCGGGTGCTCGGCCCGTGTGTTCGAACACAACCGGTCGACCGCTCCCCGCTCGGGGCCCCCCGCCGAGGCGCCTGTGGTGAGGATCGGCTTGCTGCGGGTCACCATGCCACACCCGGATGCGGTGCCCCGTCAGAAGCCAACCTCACGGGGCCGCCCGTCACCGGCCCCGTTCCAGTCCGGGCGCGCAGTCGGGCCATCGCGTGGCGCGGAGGCGAGGATGTTGCTTGTGAGTTCAAGGAAGCGCCGCACCTGCCGAGAGCAGCCATCGAGGCGCACCTCGCCTCCGAGGCTCTCCGCTAGGTCCGCCACGCTGCCGATGCTGCGGTGTCCGGCACTATCGAGGAAGGACAGTGCGGTGAGGTCGAGGGTGATCACCGTGCGACCCGACGCGATGAGCTCGCCCACCGTCTGACGCAAGGCGGGGCCAGTGAACAGGTCAAGCTCACCACGCGCCGCGACCCACGCACACCCGGCAGCGCCACGCTCCACCATGAGCGCAAGTCCGGCATCCTCCGACGAAGGGCCGTTCGTGGTCATGACGGGGTTCCCTTGGTCAGCTGGAGTGGTGATGAGCGCCTGTCGCACACCCGATCGGGTCCGGGGTAGCCGCCGAACCGGACTCAGCGTTGAT
>JAJXTD010000185.1 GCA_021784035.1 Actinomycetes bacterium
TGTCGATGCGCATGGCGTCGAGCAGCTCGGGGAAGCGCCCCGCGGCGTACGTCGTCGGGAGACCGAGCGACTCGAGCAGGTCGACGTGCCGATCGGCGTCGGGCGCGTCGAGCCGCCCGGCGAGCCGGGCGAGGGCGGCGACGTACACGAGCCCCACGCTGACGGCGTGCCCGTGCCGCCAGCGGTAGTGCTCCACGAGCTCAACGGCGTGGGCGAACGTGTGCCCGTAGTTGAGGACCTCGCGCCCGAGCCCGCCCGGGCGCGACTCGCGCAGGTCGGCGGAGACGACGTCCGCCTTGACCTGCACCGCGCGCGTGACGAGCTCGCGCAGCACGTCCCCGGCCGGCTCGAGGGCGGCCATCGGCCCCGCCTCGACGAGGTCGAGGATCACCGGGTCGCTGGTCAGGCCTACCTTGACCACCTCCGCCATCCCCGCGGCGAGGTCCACGGGGGGCAGCGTCGCGAGCGAGTCGAGGTCGCACACCACCGCCGACGGCGGGTGGAAGGCGCCGACGAGGTTCTTGCCCTCGGCCGTGTTGATCCCGGTCTTCCCGCCGACCGCGGCGTCGACCATGCCGAGCAGCGTGGTGGGCACCTGCACCAGTCGTACGCCGCGCAGCCACGTGGCCGCGACGAACCCGGCGAGGTCGGTCGTGGCTCCGCCCCCCACCCCGACGACGGCGTCGGAGCGGGTGAAGCCGGCGCGACCCAGCGCCGCCCAGCACCCGGCCGCGACGTCGGCCGTCTTGGCGCCCTCGCCGTCGGGCACCGGGACGAGGAGCGGTTCCGCGCCGCCCGCGCGCACGATGTCGGCGATCCGCCGGCCGTCCTGGGGCCGGGCCCCGGAATGGACGACCGCGACCCGCTGCACGGAGGCGGGCAGCGCCGACGCAACCTCGTCGCCGAGGTCGCGGCCCACGACGACGTCGTAGCCGGTCTCGCCCCGGACCGGGATGCGTGCGACGTCAGGCACCTGGGGCCTCCAGCCCGAGCGCCGCCAGCACGACGTCGGCCACCTCGTCCGGCTCGCGGTCGTCGGTGTCGACGGTGACGCGGGCGACCTCGGCGTAGAGCGGCGCGCGCTCCTGGACGAGCGCGGCGAGCCGGCCGCGGACGTTGCCGAGCAGGACCGGGCGCGGGACGTCGAGGCCGACCCGGTGCGCGCCGGCGGCGGCACCCACCTGCAGCCACACGGTCGGCTCTCCGGCCAGCAGCGCGCGGGTCCCGGCGTCGAGGACGGCCCCGCCGCCCAGGGCGAGGACCCCGTCGTGCTCGCGCAGCGCCGTCGCGACCGCCGCACGCTCCAGCGCGCGGAAGTGCGGCTCGCCGGAGTCGACGAAGATGTCGGGCACCGGCTTGCCCTCCGCCTGCTCGACGTCGAGGTCGGTGTCGCGGAACGTCACCCCGAGCCGTTGGGCGAGCAGCCGGCCGACCGTCGTCTTGCCCGAGCCGGGAACGCCGACCAGGACCACGCGTGGGGACACGGGACTACGAGACCACGAGCGCGGCACGGTAGGCAGCCACGTTCCGCGCCGTCTCGGTCACGGAGTCGCCGCCGAACTTCTCCAGGACCGCGTCGGCGAGCACGAGCGCGACCATCGCCTCGGCCACCACGCCCGCGGCAGGGACGGCGCACACGTCGGACCGCTGGTTGATGGCCTGCGCCGGCTCGCCGGTGGCGACGTCGACCGTGCGCAGCGCGCGCGGGATGGTGGAGATCGGCTTCATCGCCGCACGGACCCGGAGCACCTCGCCGGTCGACATGCCGCCCTCGGTCCCGCCGCTGTGACCGGACACGCGCTCGAGGCCCCGCTCCCCCGGCACGATCTCGTCCTGCGCGAGCGAACCGCGGGTGCGGGCGAGCTCGAAGCCGTCGCCGACCTCCACGCCCTTGATCGCCTGGATGCCCATGAGCGCGCCGGCCAGGCGCGCGTCGAGGCGACGGTCCCAGTGCACGTGGCTGCCGAGGCCCGGTGGCAGGCCGTGGACGACGACCTCGACGACGCCGCCGAGGGTGTCGCCGTCACGGCGCGCGGCCTCCACCTCGGCCTCCATCGCCGCGCTCGCCGCAGGGTCCAGGCACCGGGCGGGGTCGGCGTCGATGCGCTCCAGGTCGGTCGCGGACGGGACGAGCCCGACGGGCGCCGCCACCGTGCCGAGCTCGACGACGTGGGACACGACGTCGGCACCGACGGTCTGCGCCAGGAACGCCTTGGCGACCGCCCCGAGCGCCACCCGAGCCGCCGTCTCGCGGGCGCTCGCCCGCTCGAGCACCGGCCGGGCGTCGTCGAAGCCGTACTTCTGCATGCCGACGAGGTCGGCGTGACCGGGCCGTGGCCGGGTGAGCGGCGCGTTGCGCGCGACGCCCTCGAGCTCGGTCGGGTCGACCGGGTCGGGCGACATGACCGTCTCCCACTTCGGCCATTCGCTGTTGCCCACCTCGATGGCCACCGGGCCACCGAGGGTCGACCCGTGGCGTACGCCGCCGACGATGCGCACAGCGTCCTGCTCGAACTTCATCCGGGCGCCACGACCGACGCCGAGCCGGCGCCGCGCGAGATCCCGGTCGATGTCGGCGGTGGTGACCCGGACGCCCGCCGGCAGACCCTCGAGGATCGCGACCAGGGCGGGGCCGTGCGACTCCCCCGCGGTCAGCCAGCGCAACATGCCGGCAATCCTTCCATGGCCGGGGCCGGACGACGTGAGGGCCACCCCGGTCACGGGGTGGCCCTCACGAACGGATGGTCCTGATCAGGGGCTGACGGTCTGCGGGGCGTTCGTGCAGACCGGGACGCTCTGGTCGCCGAACAGGACGCCGACGCACTGGGCGTTGAACACCGAGTACAGGAGGAAGGTCTTCGCGAAGACCTTCCCGACGGTCGCGGCGTACTTGACGCCGTCGACGGACACCGTGGCGGTCTGCTTGGTCGGGTTGACCGCCGCGACGGACAGCGTCGTCTTCACGACCGGCGCGGCCGTGGGACCCTGCAGCGGCGTCGACACGGCCGGTGCCGCCGGGGCCGCGGCCGGTGTCGGCGCGGGGGCCGGGAAGAGGACGGCGAACGGGTCGCGCGCCGTCACCGAGACCGTCTTGATCGTGGTGGTGGTGCGCTGGCTCGCCGAGGGTGCCGGTGCGGGTGCGGACGCGACCGCCTGCGGGACGGGCGCGGCAGCAGAGTCGCCGCCGCCCCCTGATCCGGTCAGGAGGACGAAGGCTCCCGCGCCGATGGCGAGGGCCCCGACCGCCCCACCGACGGCCAGCAGGGCCTTGCGGCTGCCGCCGGAGGGCTGAGGCTCGGCCGCGTGAGGCGCGGCGTCACCGCTGCCCGACGGGAACATGGGCTCGCTCATGTCTGGCTCCTCAGCCGTTCGCCGCGGGCGCAGCCGCGTTCGTGGTGGTGGTGCTGGTGGTCGTGGCGACGGCCGCGGCCGGCAGACCCGGGTTGGCCATGAACACGCGGCCGGTGATGGTGCTGGACAGCGAACCCGGGGCCGCCTTCGACGTCACGGTCCCCGTGTTCTGGTCACGAGTGATCGCCAGTCCGGTCACGAGGAACGCACGCGGCATCGCCTCGAGGCTGGACAGGAAGAGCCGCGTGTTGGCGAACGGTCCCGAGATCTGCAGCGTGACGCCGATCGCGTTGACCTGGCCCGGCGCGCTCAGGGAGCCCGACTGGACCCCCGTCGCCGAGGTGGTCAACGGGGTGGGGTTGGTGGGGGTCAGCGCCTTCAGGGTGACCCCGGACCGGGCCGCGGCCTGGCTCAACGTGCGGATCAGGCTCGGCATGTTCGCGGCCTGGGGAAGGTGCGTCGTCACGAGCGCCAGCTCCTTCTGGAGCGAGGGCAGGTTCGTGTACTGCGCCTTCAGCGCGTCGATCTTCGCCTGGCTGGCCTGGTTCGCCACGACCTGGCTGTCGGCCTGGGCCGCGAGGTCGTCGGCGGTCGCCCGCTGCGGGCTCAGCAGCAGCAGCCAGCCCGCGACGAGCACGAGGACCGACGCCAGGGCCGCGCCCGCGTACCACTTCTTGGCACCGTCGAGTCGCATGTCAGCTGCCCGCCTTCACGTCGTAGCGGTGGGAGAGCGCGGCCGCGGTGACCGTGGCCGTGCTGGTGAACGTGAGTCCCTTGCCGCCGGTCGCCGTGTTCGCGTTCACGGCACTGACGAACGGGTCGACGAGGGTCTTCTGCTTGGCCTGCGCGTCGAGGAAGTTCGCCACCTGCGGGTAGCCCAGGGCCTCGCCCGCGTAGGTGATGGTCCCGATGCCGGGGTGGCCGAGAGCGCTGGTGACCGTTCCCGCCGGCGGCGCGCCGGCAGGTGACGCTGCCGCGCCGGCCGGGGCCGGCGGCACGCCCGTGATGGTGCCCGTGAAGCTCGTCAGCGACGTCCCGACGGGGATCGTCAGCGCGAGGTTGTTCAGCAGGAAGGACCAGCGCGCCTCACCGCCCAGCGCCTGGTACTGCTGCGTGCGGGCGGCGGTCACCTGGGCCTGGACCTTGGGCACGTCGGCGTACTTGGCGGCCTCGGCCGCGAGGGTCGCACCCTGCGCGGTCGCCGTGTCCAGCTGGTCCTGCGCGGAGGAGACCGCCCCGGCGCCCACCGCGTAGAGGCTGCCGACGACGGCCAGCGAGGCGACCGTCGCGCCGACGAGCACCATGCGGGCGCGCTGCACGCGAGCCTCGGCCGCGACGGCGTCGGGCATGAGGTTCACGCGCGGGAAGGCCGCGGCGCTGCGCGGCGCCGCCGGGGCGGTGAGGTTCACCGCCTCGCGGTCGGACGGGTCGGTCGCGGTGTTCGCGGACCGGTGGAAGGACACCATCACACGGCTCCCATCGCGAGTCCGACCGGCACGGCGGACAGCGGCTCGACGTACTGCAACTGCTCGGGCGACAGGCCGGTCTTGCCGATCTGCACCTGCGCGAAGGGCCGGCCGTACTCGACCGGCGTGCGCACCGCCGTGGCGAGACGCTGCGCGAGGCCGTCGGCGAGGGACCCGCCGCCGGAGAGGACGAAGCGCGACAGCGGACGACCGCCGCTCATCGCGACGAAGTAGTCGACAGACCCGCGGACCTCGTCGACGAACTCGTTCAGCGCCGTGTCGATCACGCGGCGCGCCGCAGCGGCGGCGGGGTCGGCCAGCGCCGCGGGGTTGCGCTTCAGCGCCTCCGCGTCGCTCGCGGAGATCCCGATCTTCTCGACGACCGCACCGGTGATGTCGTCGCCGCCGAGGAGCAGGATGCGGACGAACTTCGGCACTCCGCCCTCGTGCACGATGATGTTGGTGACCTTCGCGCCGATGTCCACGACGGCCTCAGGGCCACCGAGGCCCAGCGAGTCCTGCGTTCCCGCGACCCGCAGCACCGCGAACGGCGTCAGGTCGACGGTCGACACCTTGAGGCCAGCCTTCTGCACGGCGCGGATCGCGTCGAGCACGGCGTCCTGCGACGCCGCGACCAGCAGGCCGCGGAGCAGTCGAGCCGAGTCCGACACGACCTCCTCGAGCGGCACGAAGTCGAGCACCGCCTCGTCCACCGGCATGGGGACCAGGTCGGCGACCTGGAAGCGCAGCGAGGCCTTCAGCTCGTCCTGCGGCATCCAGGGGAGGTCGACGAGGCGCACGACGACCTTCTGGTTGGAGACTCCCAGGACCACGTCCTTCTTCGTGAACTTCGCCTGGGCCCAGAGGGTCTTGATGGCGACGGCGACAGCGTCGGGATCGACGACCTCCCCGTCGCGCACGACCCCTGGCGGCAGTGCGACCTGGCCGAACCGCTCCAGGACAGGACTGCCCTTCGACACGGTCACCTGCGCCGCCCGGACGCTCGATGTCCCGATGTCCAGGCCGATGGCGGTACGACCAGCCACGGTTCTCACCCTTCGCCTGCCACCGCCGGTTCTGGTGGCTCTCCCTACCGATGTCGGCTGGGGGTG
>JAJXTD010000186.1 GCA_021784035.1 Actinomycetes bacterium
GGATCTCCTCGAGCCGCGCGGTGAAGTCGTAGTCGATGAGGTCGGTGAAGTGCTCCTCCATGAGGCGCACGACGGCGAAGGCGAGGAACGACGGCACGAGCGCGGACCCGCGCTTCACGACGTAGCCCCGGTCGACGATCGTCCCCATGATCGAGGCGTACGTCGACGGCCGGCCGATCCCGCGCTCCTCGAGCGCCTTCACGAGCGAGGCCTCGGTGTAGCGCGGCGGCGGGTTCGTCGCGTGGCCCTCGGGGTCCAGGCGCAGCGGGGTGAGCGAGTCGCCGACCGCGAGCGGCGGCAGGCGGCGCTCCGCGTCGTCGCCGTCCTTGTCCGCGTCGTCGTCGATCGACTCCTCGTACGCCGCGAGGAACCCGCGGAACGTGATGACCGTGCCGCTCACGGAGAACTCGGCGTCCCGGCCGTCGGACGCGACGGCGCCGAGGCGGATCGTCGCGGTCTGGCCCCGGGCGTCGGCCATCTGCGAGGCGACGGTGCGCTTCCAGATGAGGTCGTAGAGCAGGAAGTCGTCGCCGCGCAGCTCGCCCGCCACCTGCGCCGGCGTACGGAACACGTCGCCCGCGGGGCGCACGGCCTCGTGCGCCTCCTGCGCGTTCTTCACCTTGCGGTCGTACCGGCGCGGCACCTCGGAGACGTGGTCGCTGCCGTAGAGCTCCGCGGCCTGGGCCCGCGCCGCGGCGACCGCCGACTCCGACAGCGTCGTCGAGTCGGTGCGCATGTAGGTGATGTAGCCGCGCTCGTAGAGGCCCTGCGCGACGCGCATCGTGCGCTGGGCGCCCCAGCGCAGCTTGCGGCTGGCCTCCTGCTGCAGGGTCGAGGTCATGAACGGCGCGGCGGGCGAGCGGCGGTAGGGCTTGTCCTCGACCGAGCGGACCGTGAACGGCGCGTCGTGCAGCGCCGCGGCGAGCGAGGTGGCGGTCTCCTCGGTCAGGTGCGCGGCGTCGGCCCGGGTGAGGACACCGAGGTCGCTGAAGTCCTTGCCGGTGGCCACCCGCCGGCCGTCGACGGCGACGAGCTTCGCGCTGAACGAGCCCGGGTCGAAGAGCCCCTCGATGTCCCAGTACGACGCCGAGCGGAACGCGATGCGCTCCCGCTCGCGGTCGACGACGAGGCGCGTGGCCACGGACTGCACGCGGCCGGCGGACAGGCCGGTCATGACCTTCTTCCACAGGACCGGCGAGACCTCGTAGCCGTAGAGCCGGTCGAGGATGCGCCGCGTCTCCTGGGCGTCGACGAGGTCCTGGTCGAGCTCGCGGGTCTCCTCGACCGCGCGGCGGATGGCATCCCTCGTGATCTCGTGGAAGACCATCCGCTTGACCGGGACCTTCGGCTGGAGCACCTCGAGCAGGTGCCACGCGATGGCCTCGCCCTCGCGGTCCTCGTCCGTCGCGAGGAGCAGGACGTCGGCGGCGGCGAGCTTCTTCTTCAGCTCGGCGACCTTCGTCCGCTTGTCGGCGTCGACGACGTAGAGGGCGGCGTAGCCGTGGTCGACGTCGACGCCGAGCCGCGACCAGGCCTCGCCCTTGTACTTGGCGGGGATGTCGGCGGCGCGCTTCGGCAGGTCGCGGATGTGCCCGACCGAGGCCTCGACCTCGTAGCCGGGACCGAGGTAGCCCTGGATCGTCTTCGCCTTCGCGGGCGACTCCACGATCACGAGGGTGCGACCGGTCCCGTTCGGGGCGGTCTCGGCCTTCGCCTTGGCCTTCGGGGGCACGCTTCTCCTTGTGGTCACGCCGGGCGACCAGCATCGCCGGACGGGCGGAGTCTCACCATCCGACGGGCCCCCCTGTCAAACCCGGCCTCCGGCGACGGCGTGTCGCCGGACCCCCCAGGACAGCCATCGCCGCAGGTCAGCGCCGTTTCGAGCCGGTGCGGACGGCCGCCGGCGCGGCGCGGTCCGCCGGGCCGGTCCAGCATGACCGGAAGGTCCTCGACGAGCCCGCGGACCGAGCGGCGCCCGGATCACCCCAGCGTGAGCAGGCCGTCCTCGACGAGCCCTCGCACCGCGAGCAGGGCGCCGGGCAGTACGTCGTCGGGATCGACGGCGTACGCCGCCGCCACGGACCCGACCGCTGCGGAGAGCGTCGTCGCGCCGTCGAAGCAGCGCACGAGCTCGACGCCGATCGTGTCGAGCAGGACGTCGCGACGCCAGCCGTCGACGAGCCCGACGCGCGACGGCACGGCACCCAGCACACCGACGCCGTCCGTGCGCTCCTCGGCGACGAGCCGCAGCCCCGGGACGCGGCGCGGCCGGGAGTCCAGCAGTGCGAAGGCGTCCCAGGACGCCCAGCCGGCCCGCGCTGCGACGAGCGACGCGACCTCGTCGCCCCGCGGGAGCCGCGGCGCGGGTGCGACGTCCTCGACGCGCGGACCCTGCGCGCCGTAGGTACCGCCGCGGTGCAGGACCACCCAGCCGAACCCGATGCCCTCCGCGTCCATCGCGCGCAGCTCGTCGAGCCACTGCGCGTAGCGCCGCTCGTACTCCGCCCGCGCCTCGGCGTCGTCGCGGTGGCCGCCGGCGTCGCGCAGCCAGAGCCCGACGTACTCGGCCGGGTCCTGCACCTCGCGCTGCGCGACCCACGCGTCGCAGCCCGTGCCCTCGACCCAGGACGCGACGCGGTCGCGCCAGTCCGCGCCGCGCACGTGCAGCCAGTTCGCCAGGACGACGGCGGTCCCGCCGTCGTCGAGCCGCGCCGGCGCCTGCTGCACGAGCAGGCGGCCGAGGTCGTCGGCCGGGAGGCCCGCGTCGCGATAGGTGTAGCGGTGCCCCGGCGAGATGACGAACGGCGGGTTGCTCACGACGAGGTCGAACGTCTCCGCGCCGACCGGCTCGAACAGCGATCCCTCGCGCAGGTCCCACTCCTGCCCGGACAGCGCCGCGGTGATCGCCGCGAGGCGCAGCGCCCGTCGGTTGCGGTCGGTCGCGACGACCGACCGCGCGTGCCGCCCGAGGTGCAGCGCCTGTACCCCGCACCCGGTGCCCAGGTCGAGGGCGCGGCCCACCTCGGCGCGCGGCGTGATGCGCGCGAGGGTCAGCGACGCGCCGCCGACGCCGAGCACGTGGTCGACCGCCACCTCCTCGACGTCGCGGCCCGCGGAGTCGGGGCCGTGGTCGCTCACCACGTACCAGTCGGTGTCGCTCTCGCCGTAGGGCCGCACATCCACGAGCGAGCGCAGCGTCGCACCGCCGCCGACGAGACCGAGGGTCAGCAGGTCGTCCAGCGGCAGGTGCCGGGCGGCGTCGGAACGCTCCACGTCGTCGCCGAGGACGAACAGCCGCGCGAGCTCCGCGTCGGCGCCGTGCCGGTCCTGCAGCGCGCGGCGCGCGGGCACGCCCTCCCCGCGACCGAGCGCGGCGTACGCCGAGGAGCCGAGCATCGTGAGCAGCCCGTCGGCGGTGAACCCGGCGTCGAGGAACGCCTCCCGCAGGCGCAGCGCGGCCGCGCGGTCGGCTCCCGCGAGATCACCCACGCTCCGATCATGGCCCACCCCGGACGACGACGCGGGCCCGGAGGTATCCCTCCGGGCCCGCGTCGTCGCGTGCGGTGGTGACGTCAGGAGCTGCGCGGCTCCTGGCCGCCGTCGCCCTCGCCGGCGTGGTGCTCGGCGTAGTGCGCGTCGGTGCCGTAGCTCGGGTCGTGGTGCTCGCCCTGGTGCTCGAGGATCTCCTCGATCTCCGGGTTCTCGCCGACCGCGATCGGACGGGACTTCGCCACGACGACGGCGCCGGCGACGATGAGGAACGCGACGAGCGCGATGCCCCAGCCGATCTTGGCGTTACCGGCGAGGTACAGCGCGACGACCGACGGCGCGATGAGCAGCGCGACGAGGTTCATCACCTTGAGCAGCGGGTTGATCGCCGGGCCCGCGGTGTCCTTGAACGGGTCGCCGACGGTGTCGCCGATGACCGTGGCCGCGTGCGCCTCGGAGCCCTTGCCGCCGAAGTTGCCGTCCTCGACGAACTTCTTGGCGTTGTCCCAGGCCCCGCCGGAGTTCGACAGGAACACGGCCATGAGGACACCTGTCGCGATGGTGCCGGCGAGGTAGCTGCCGAGCGCGCCGATGCCGAGTCCGAAGCCCACGACCATCGGCATGAGGACCGCGAGCAGACCCGGCGTGACGAGCTCGCGGAGCGAGTCGCGCGTGACGATGTCGACGACCTTGCCGTACTCCGGCTTCTCCGTGTAGTCCATGATCCCGGGGTGCTCGCGGAACTGGCGGCGCACCTCGAAGATCACGGCACCTGCGGCGCGCGACACGGCGTTGATCGCCAGGCCCGAGAACATGAAGACCACGGCCGCGCCGAGGATCAGGCCCACGAGGTTGCGCGGGTTCGCGACGTCCAGGACGGCGCCGTACTGCGCCTGGTCGCCGACGTCCGGCACCACGACGCCGCCGGCGGCGATGGCCGCCTTCGTCGCCTCGACGACGGTGTCGCGGAACGCGCCGAACAGCGCCGTCGCGGCGAGCACGGCGGTCGCGATCGCGATGCCCTTGGTGATCGCCTTGGTGGTGTTGCCGACGGCGTCGAGGCTCGTGAGCACCTGGGCGCCCTCGGGGCTGATGTCCCCGGACATCTCGGCGATGCCCTGCGCGTTGTCCGACACCGGGCCGAAGGTGTCCATGGACACGATGACGCCGACCGTGGTGAGCAGGCCGGTGCCCGCGAGCGCGATGGCGAACAGGGCGAGCAGCACCGAGCCCTGGCCGAGCAGGTAGGCCGCGAACACCGCCGTGCCGATGAGCAGCGACGAGTAGACGGCCGACTCGAGGCCGACCGAGACACCGGCGAGGATGACCGTGGCCGGGCCGGTGAGCGAGCTCTTGGCGACGTCGTCGACCGGCTTGCGGTTCGTCTCGGTGAAGTAGCCGGTGAGCTGCTGGATCGCCGCGGCGAGGATGATGCCGATGAGCACCGCGCCGATCGCGAGGATGCGCGGGTTGAACCCCTGGACGTTGACCAGGCCGAGGTTCTCCCCGACGACGCCGTCGATCTTGACGATGCTGTCCGGGAGGTACAGGAACGTCATGACCGCGACGAGCACCGCGGACACGACCGCGGAGATGAAGAAGCCGCGGTTGATCGCGCTCATGCCCGAACGGTCGCCGGCGCGCGGGGCGACGGCGAAGATGCCGATGACCGCGGTGACGACGCCGATGGCCGGGACGAGCAGCGGGTAGACGAGGCCGAGGTTGCCGAAGGCAGCCTTGCCCAGGATGAGAGCGGCGACCAGGGTCACGGCGTAGGACTCGAACAGGTCGGCCGCCATGCCGGCGCAGTCGCCGACGTTGTCGCCCACGTTGTCGGCGATCGTGGCGGCGTTGCGCGGGTCGTCCTCGGGGATGCCCTGCTCCACCTTGCCGACGAGGTCGGCGCCGACGTCGGCCGCCTTCGTGAAGATGCCGCCGCCGACACGCATGAACATCGCGAGCAGCGCGGCGCCGAAGCCGAAGCCCTCGAGCACGGTCGGTGCGTTGTCCTTGTAGAGGATCACGACGAGCGCGGCGCCGAACAGGCCGAGGCCGACGGTGAACATGCCCGCCACGCCACCGGTGCGGAAGGCGATCCGCATCGCCTTGATCTCACCGCCGTCCTCGTTGGCCGCGGCCGCGACGCGCACGTTGCCGCGCACCGCGAGCCACATGCCGGTGTAGCCGGTGATAGCGGAGAAGACCGCGCCGACGAGGAAGAAGATCGAGCGACCGACCTTCTCCGACGTCGTGTCCGCCGGCAGCAGGAACAGCAGGAAGAACACGAGCGCGGCGAAGACGGACAGGGTGCGGAACTGGCGCGACAGGTAGGCCGCGGCACCCTCCTGGACCGCCGCGGCGATCTCCTGCATCTTCGCGGTGCCCTGGCTGGCGGCCAGCACCTCGCGGGCGAGAACCC
>JAJXTD010000187.1 GCA_021784035.1 Actinomycetes bacterium
CCAGCCGGCGCCCCGGGCCGCGCCGGACCAGACCGCCCAGAGCACCTCCTCCGCGCTGCCCGACCGGGCGACGACGGCCCGCGCGGCGTGCACCAGGCGGCCGAGCCGGACGACGGCCTCGAGGGCGTGCCGCGCGCGGGCGTCCGGGCCGGAGGACGACGTGGACAGCGGCAGGACGACGCCGTCGGGGTCGGCCGCGACCTCCTCGACGAGCCGGCGCACGAGGGTGGCCGACGGCGCCGGGCGCACGGCGGGGTCGCCGCCTCGCTCGGCGGCGCGCAGCGCGCGGCCGAGCCGGCGCAGCTCGGCCGGGTCGCAGTCCGCCAGCGGCGAGAGCAGCAGCCGGTGCACGGTGTCCTCGTCGAGGACGTCGGGGTCGACGACGCCACGCAGCAGGGTGAGCAGCGGGCCGACGGCGGGCTCCTCGTGCAGCGGGAGCTCGTCGCCGGCCACCTCCACGGGCACGCCGGCCGCGGCGAGCGAGCGGCGCAGCGACGGCACCGAGCGGCGGCCGCTGCGGACGAGCACCGCCATCTCGTCCCACCGCAGGCCCTCCTCCAGGTGGGCCCGGCGCAGGACGTCGGCGATGTGGGCGGCCTCGGCACCCGCCGAGTCGAACGTGCGCACCTCGACGGCGCCGTCGCCGAACCTCGCGCCGGCACACTCCGGGCTGCGGTGCGCACGCACGACATCGACGGGCAGGTGCGGGAGCTGCGCGGTCCGCAGCACCCGGGACGCCGCGTCGCGGATCACCGGCCCGAACCGGCGGGTGCTGCGCAGCACCACGACGGGGGCCGGTGCGCCGTCCGGGGCGCGGAACGAGTCGCGGAACGTGAGGATGCCCGTGGGGTCGGCGCCGCGGAACGCGTAGACGGCCTGGTCGGGGTCGCCGACCACGACGAGCTGGGCGTCGGGCGCGACGAGCCCCGCGAGCAGCCGCACCTGGGCGGCGTCGGTGTCCTGGTACTCGTCGACGAAGACCGCGCGGTAGCGGGAGCGGAGCTCCCGCTGGACGTCGACGCGGTGGGCGAGGAGCCCCGCGCGGTGGACCACCTCGGTGTAGTCGGCGACGCCCTCGGCGTCGAGGACGTCGAGGTACTCCTCGAGGAACCGACCGACCGCGCGCCACGCCGGCCCGAGCTCGCCGGCGTAGGGCGCCAGTGCCTCGAGGTCGGCCGGGTCGAGGCCGAGCGCGCGGGCCCGGGCCACGACGGCCCGAACCTCGGCCGCGAGCCCCCGCGTGCCCACGGCGGCGGCCAGCCCGTCCGGCCAGTCCAGCCGGCCGTCGCGCACGGAGTGGGTGAGCAGCTCGCGCAGCCGCAGCTCCTGCTCGGGGCCGGACAGCAGGCGCAGCGGCTCGAGGAACGCCTCGGTGTCGGACTGCTGGCGCACGAGGGCGTAGGAGAAGGCGTGGAACGTGCTCACGGCCGGGACGACGCCGCCGCCGATGCGGGCGGTGACGCGGTCGCGCCACTCCTGGGCCGCGCGGCGGCCGAACGTGAGGCCGAGGACCTCGTCCGGACGCAGCGCGTCGGGCCCCTGCAGCCGCGCGACCATCGCCTCGACGAGCGTGGTGGTCTTCCCGGTGCCCGGGCCGGCGAGGACGAGCAAGGGGCCGCGGCGGTGCGCGACGACCCGCCGCTGGTCGTCGTCGAGCTCGGGCGGGTCGACCGGCAGGGGTGGCGTGCGGTCGAGGACGAGCCGCTCCGGGCGCTCGGCGGCGGGGTGCGACGGGACCCGGTGGTGCGCGGCCGCGGGGGCGGGGATCGTCACGGCCCGATCCCACCACGGACCCCCGACATCACGAGGACTCGGGCCACCACCGGGCCACGGCGATGTCCACCCGAGTGTCGGACGCGGTGAGCGGGGTCCCCTCGCGCCGGTGCCGGCGCAGCGCCTCGGCCTCGTGCCCGGCCGGCGGCGAGCCGTCGGCGCGGAGCACCCGGTGCCAGGGCACGCCCGAGCCGAAGCGGGCCATCACGGTGCCCACGGCCCGCGCGCCGCCCGAGCCGAGCGCGGCCGCGACGTCGCCGTAGGCCATCACCCGGCCCGGTGGGATCCGCTCCACGAGGTCGAGCACGGCCTCGGCGAACGGCGTCGGGAGACCTGCCACCGGTTCGCGCGTGGGGGCACGGCGGCCCAGGGCGGCGGGTCGCGAGGCGGACGTCACGTCACGCATCCTGCCCGCCTCCACGATCGACGGGCGCTCGGATGGGACGATCTCCCCCGTGTCCTCCGCCGTCCCCCTCGACCTCGACGACGACGGCGGCGGCGGCACGCTGGTGATCGAGGACGGCGTCATCCCCCGGCGCGTGCGCCGCCCGGTCGACCTGCTGCGCCTCGCGGTCGCGCTCCTGGCCTTCGCCGCCATCGTGGCGATCTCCTACTTCCTCACCGCGACGTCGACCGGCATCGAGCAGGACATCACCGGGGCCTGGGTCAAGCTGCCGGAGCTGGTGCGCCTCGCGATCAACGTCGTCGCCGGCCTGGGCATCCTCGCCCTGCCCGTCGCGGTGGCCATCGACCTCGTCGTACGCCGCCGGGCCCGGCAGCTCGTCGACGCCGTCGGCGCGATGCTCATCGCCGTCGCGCTGGCCGTGCTCGCGACCTGGGTGGCCACGACGTACCTCCCCGACCGTCTCCTGGTCGCCATCACGGGCGACCCGACGGGCAGCCGGATCTTCCTCAACCCGCTCGTCGCCGGGCTCGTCGCGTTCGTGACCGTCGCGCGGCTGTTCGGCCGCGGCCGCTGGGGCCTGCTCGGCGCCATCACGGTCGTCGCGGTGTGCGTCGTGCCGCTCACCACGAGTCAGACCACTGCCGCCGTCATCGGGCTCTCGCTGCTGCTCGGCTGGGTCATCGGCCTCGCCACCCGCTACACGCTCGGCACGCCGACGACGCGCCCGAGCGGCCTGCAGGTCGCCGAGGCGCTCGAGCGCGCCGGCCTCCCCGTCACGGTGCTGCGGGCGAACAAGAACACCGCACGCGGCCGGCAGTACGCCGCGCACACCCGGCACCGCGAGCGACTGCGGGTCAACGTGTACGACCGTGACCTCGAGGGCGCGGGGCTCGCGGCGGCGGGCTGGCGGCAGCTGCGCCTGCGCACCGACCCGGCGAACCCCAGCGTGTTCTCGATGCGCGCGCAGCTCGAGCACGCCGCCCTCATGTCCTACGCCGCGAGCGCGGCCGGCGGACGGGTGCCGCGGCTGCGCGCCGTGGCCGAGGTCGGCCCGGACTCCACCCTGCTGGCCTACGACGAGGTCGTCGGCCGCACGTTCGCCGAGCTCGAGGACGGCACGGTCACCGACGCCGACCTCGACGCGGTGTACCGCGCGGTCCGCACGCTGCACGACGAGCGGATCGTCCACCGCGCCCTGTCTCCCGAGCAGCTCATCAAGGCCGACGACGGGTCGGTCTGGCTCGCCGGCGTGCAGCACGGCACGATCGCGGCCAGCGACGTGCAGGAGCGAATCGACCTCGCCGAGCTGCTCGTGACCGGCGCGCTGCTGACCGACGTACCCCGCTCGGTGGCCACCGGCGCGCGCGTCTTCGGCGCGGACCGGCTCACCCGGGCGCTCCCCGCGCTGCAGACGATCGCGCTCTCCCCCGACACCCGCCGGCGGCTGCGCGGGAAGAAGGACGTTCTCGTCGCGCTGCGCGACGAGCTCATCGCCCTGCGGCCGTCCGCCGCGGAGACCGAGCAGCTCGAGCTGCGCCGGGTCAAGCCCCGCACGCTGTTCACGATCGTCGCCGGGTCCATCGCGGCGTACGTCCTGCTCTCGCAGCTCGCCCAGGTCGACCTCGTCGGGCTGTTCCGCCAGGTGCAGTGGAACTGGGCGCTGCTCGCGCTCGTGCTCACCGTCCTCACGTTCGTCGGGGCGTCGCTGTCGCTGTCGGGCTTCGTGCCCGAGAAGCTCTCGCACGTGCGCACCTTCGCCGCGCAGCTCGCCGCCGGGTTCGCCACCCTGGTGTCCCCGCCGACCGTCGGCGCGGTCGCCGTCAACGTGCGCTACCTGCAGAGGTCCGGCCTGCATCCCGCGCTGGCGGCCGCGAGCGTCGGCGTGTCGCAGGTGTTCGCGTTCTTCGTCCACATCACGCTGCTGTTCGTCACCGCGATCGCGGCGGGCCAGCGCGCCGACATCCACTTCACGCCGCCGAAGGCAGCCGTCATCGGCGTCGTCGCCGTGCTCGTGGTGCTCGGCCTGTCGCTGCTGTTCGGGCCCGTGCGCAAGACCGTGGTCGAGCGCACCCGCCCGGTGATCGTGGAGGTCGGGCCGCGACTGCTCACCGTCGCGCAGCGGCCGTGGAAGATCGTCGAGGGCGTCGGCGGGATCCTGCTGCTCAACGGCGCCTTCGCGCTGTGCATGATCGCCTGCTGCGAGGCGTTCGGCGCGACCGACATGAACTACGCCGCCGTCGCGCTCGTCTACCTCGCCGGATCGACCCTCGGCCAGGCCGCTCCCACGCCCGGCGGGCTCGGGGCGGTCGAGGCCGCCTACATCGCGGGTCTCACCCTCGCCGGCATCGACTCCAGCGTCGCGGTGTCCGCGACCCTGCTGTTCCGCCTGCTCACCTTCTGGCTGCCCACGATCCCCGGCTACTGGAGCTTCAACTGGCTCCAGCGCGTCGGAGGTTTGTAGCTCTGCGCCGACGGGCCGCCCCGGAAGGAGCGGCCCTTGGAGGCGCTAGTAACTCGGCTTCTCCGGCTCGATCTGGCTGACCCAGGCGAGGACGCCACCACCGACGTGGACGGCGTCGGAGAAGCCGGCGCCCTTCACCACCGCGAGCACCTCGGCGGAGCGGCCGCCGACCTTGCAGTGCAGCACGATCTGCTTGTCGTGCGGGAGCTGCGCGAGCGCGGTGCCGTTGAGGAACTGGCCCTTGGGGATGAGCTCGGCGCCGGGGATGCTCACGATGTCCCACTCGTTGGGCTCGCGCACGTCGATGAGCACGAAGTCGCGCTCCCCGCGCTCCCGGGCGTCGAGCATGTCCTTGAGCTGCTGCACGGTGATCGTCGACCCGGCCGCGGCATCGGCGGCCTCCACGGAGATCGCACCGCAGAACGCGTCGTAGTCGATGAGCGCCCGGATCGGCTCCGCGTTCGGGTCCTTGCGGACCTTCACCGTGCGGTAGGACATCTCGAGGGCGTCGTAGACCATCAGCCGGCCGAGCAGCGGGTCACCCACGCCGGTGATGAGCTTGATCGCCTCGGTGACCATGACCGAGCCGATCGACCCGCACAGAACGCCCAGCACGCCGCCCTCGGCGCACGAGGGCACCATGCCAGGGGGCGGCGGCTCGGGGTAGAGGTCGCGGTAGTTCGGGCCGTACTGGTCCCAGAAGACCGAGACCTGGCCCTCGAACCGGTAGATCGAGCCCCAGACGTACGGCTTGCCGAGCAGCACGCACGCGTCGTTGACCATGTAGCGCGTGGCGAAGTTGTCCGTGCCGTCGACGATGAGGTCGTAGCCCGCGAAGATCTCGAGCACGTTGTCGTTGTCGAGCCGCGTGTCGTGGACGATCACGTTCGTGTGCGGGTTGATCTCGAGGACCGACTCGCGCGCGGACTCCGCCTTGGACCGACCGATGTCGCTCTGGCCGTGGATGATCTGGCGCTGCAGGTTCGACTCGTCGACGACGTCGAACTCGACGATGCCGAGCGTGCCGACCCCGGCCGCGGCCAGGTACATGAGCGCGGGGCTGCCGAGGCCGCCGGCGCCGACGCACAGCACCTTGGCGTTCTTCAGCCGCTTCTGCCCGGCCATCCCCACCTCGGGGATGATGATGTGCCGGCTGTAGCGGCGGACCTCGTCGACGGTGAGCTCGTCAGCGGGCTCGACCAGCGGCGGCAGGGACACGGTCGTCTCCTCGATCGGGGTTCCGGGGTCGCCCGGGTACG
>JAJXTD010000188.1 GCA_021784035.1 Actinomycetes bacterium
CGACCGGCACCTCGAACCCCGCCCCGTCCAGACCCGGCACGTCGACCCCCGTCGCGTCCAGACCCGGCACGTCGTAGCCGGCCTCGGCCCACTCCGCGCGCAGCGCGGCATCCTCCGCACGATCGAGCGCGGCGAGCTCCGCGGCGTAGGCGACCTCCTCCGCGGACGCGTACAACGGCACGTCCTCAGTGCGGCTGACCGGCCCGGTCGTGGCGCGAGTCGGTAGCTCCGCGAGGTCGTCGCGCGCGTCGTCGCGGGGGTCGTCCGGGACCGGCTCGAGGCTCGGATCCCGGTCGCTGCGCATGAGACAATTCTCGTACGCACGTCCGACAGCGGTCAAGTACGACACGCCTGATTGTGGATGCAGCACAACACGTTTTCAGCTGTGGACACCTCGACGGCCACCTCGCCCCGGCGCGCTCGCTGGACGTCCACCCGTCTGCCTCGGTACTCCGGATCTCGGCCCCGAGCCCGAACGGGTTGCGCCGCGCGTCGAGGGCTACGCTTCGCACCGGTGCGCCGGGAAGCCTGGTCGGCATGGCATCCGCCTGCCCGACCCACGACATGAGGTTCCCGTGCTCACCACCACCGCCGGACTGGTCGCGGCCTTCGCCGTCTGCGCGGCGCTGTCCCTCGGAGCCAGCTCGGCGCTCATCGTCCGCATCGAACGGCTCGGGACGAGGTTCGGCGTCACGGAGGCCGTCCTCGGGCTGACCGCCGCGATCGCCGCCGACGCACCCGAGATCACGTCGGCCGTCACCGCCCTGGCCCGCGGGCAGCACGACGTCGGCGTCGGCGTGGCGCTCGGCGCCAACGTCTTCCAGCTCGCCGCCCTCCTCGGCATCGGCGCGGTCGTTGCCCGCGGGATCTCGCTGGACCGGCGCGTGGTGTCCTTCGAGGCGGTCGCTGCGGTGTGGATCGCGGTCATCGCCTTCGCCGTCGTGGTGCGAGGCCTCCCCGGCCCGGTCGCGCTGCTCCTCGCCCTGCTCGTCTTCGTCCCCTACGTCGTGGTGTCGGCCATGAGCCCGGAGGCGCGAGCGCGGCTGCCGCTGCCGATCGACCTCCGTCTCGACGTCGAGGAGGCCATCGAGGAGGAGGAAGAGGAGATCGCCGAGGTCATCGGACCGGTGCGGAGCAGCCGGTCGGACGAGTGGGTCGCGCTGCTGGCGCTCGTCGTCGTCATCAGCGCCTCGGTGGCGCTCGAGGGCGTCGCCACGACGCTCGGGACCCAGTGGGGCATCCCGGACGTCGTCCTCGGCGGCGTCGTGCTCGCCGTCGTGACGAGCCTGCCCAACCTCGTGGCGGCCATCTACCTGGCCCGTCGGGGGCGCGGTGCGGCCACGCTCAGCGAGGCCATGAACAGCAACCGGGTGAACACCCTGGCCGGACTGCTCGTCCCCGCGGCGATCATCGGCGCCGGCTTCGGCGCGAGCGCGGCGGCGGGCACGACGACCCTGGCCACCTGGTACGTGGTCATGACGGTCGGGACGCTCGCCCTGGCCTACCTCGGCCGGGGCCTGGGCCGGCTCGCCGGGCTCGTCATCCTCGCGGCGTACGGCCTCGTCGTGCTGTCGCTGGTCGGGTAGGTCCGGCGCCGTTGACCCCTCGAGCATGGCGTGCCTAACCTGGACGTGGCGGTGACCCGGTCCCGTCCGGGCAACACCACCTGCACCCGCAGGAGGTGGCCGACATGAGCAGGACGGCCCGATCCGCACGAGCCCGGGACTGGCTCGCCTTCTGGAGCCGGTGGCTCGCGCTGAACCTCGTCGGTCCGGCTCGGCTCGACGACGAGCACGACCCCGTCGAGCAGCTCAAGCGCCGCTACCACCGCCCGCCGGCCCGACCGCGGAGCCTCCATCCGTCGCGAGGCTGGGTCTCGCTGAGCCATCTGCCGAGGTGACGCCGTGACCACCACGGAGCACGAACCGCGACCGGGCGCCGACGAGATCGCGCGCGAGGTGTGGGAGGACGAGTCGCCCGCCGCGGCGACGGACCGGGCGGACGAGACGCCCGACCTCGTCGGAACGCTCCGGCCGATGCCGGTGGGGATCGACTCCGACGAGCCACGGGTCGAGACCGACAGCCTCGGCGGCATCAAGGTCCCGGGCCGGCACTACTGGGGTGCGCAGACCCAGCGCAGCCTGGAGAACTTCGACATCGGCACGGACCGGATGCCGCTCGCGGTCGTGCGCGGGCTCGCGCACGTCAAGGCAGCGGCCGCCGTGGCCAACCGCGATGCCGGCCGCCTCCCCGCCTGGAAGGCGGAGGCGATCCGGTACGTCTGCCAGGAGATCCTCACCGGTCAGCTCGACGCCGAGTTCCCGCTCGGGGTGTACCAGACCGGGTCCGGCACTCACACGAACGCCAACGTCGACGAGGTCGTCGCGAACCGCGCGAACCAGCTGCTCGGCTCGCGTCCGGGCTCGGGGACGCCGATCCACCCGCTCGACGACGTCAACATGAGCCAGTCCAGCAACGACACGTTCGTGACGGCCATGCACGTCGCGGCGTACGTCGCCACCGTCGAGCGGCTGCTCCCGTCGCTGACCGCGCTGCGGGACGCGCTGTCGTCGCGCGCCTCGGACTGGGCGGACGTCGTGAAGGTCGGCCGCACCCACCTGATGGACGCGACGCTGCTGACCGTCGGGCAGGAGTGGTCCGGCTACGCCGCCGCGCTCAGCTCCGCCTGCGACGGAATCCGGCGCACCTCCCGCGAGCTGCTCGAGGTCGCGCTCGGCGGCACCGCCGTGGGCACCGGTCTCAACGCCCCGCCGGGCTTCACCGAGGCGGCCACCGCGGCCCTGTCGGAGTCGACCGGCTACCCGTTCCGCCCGGCGGCCAACCCCTTCGCGGCCCAGGCGACACTGGACGCGCTGGTCCGCGGCCACGGCGGGATCAAGTCCGCCGCCGTCGCCCTGTTCAAGATCGCCAACGACCTGCGCTGGCTGGCCTCCGGGCCGCGCGCAGGCCTGCAGGAGCTGCGCATCCCGGCCAACGAGCCTGGCTCCACGATCATGCCGGGCAAGGTGAACCCCACCCAGGCCGAGGCGACGCTCATGGCGTGCCTCACCGTGATCGGGCACGACCAGACGGTGGCGATGGCCGGTGCCGAGGGGAACTTCGAGCTCAACGCGTTCCGCCCGATCGTCATCGACGAGTACCTACGCTCGGCCCGTCTCCTCGCCGACGCGTCCGACAGCCTGCGCATCCGCCTGGTCAACGGCGCGACGCTCAACGGGTCGCAGATCAACGTCAACGTCGACCGGTCCGTCATGGTCGTCACGGCGCTCACGCCGGTCATCGGCTACGACCGCGCCGCGGCGATCGTCCGGCGGGCCGTCGAGTCCGACCTCTCGATCCGCGATGCCGCAGTGCTGTCCGGTGTCGACGCCCGCGTGTACGACGACCTCGTGCGCGACACGGCGCGGAACCTCGCCTCCGGGATCCCGCCCACCTGACACAACGCCAGCGGCTCTCGCGCCACCGACGGGTCAGACGTCCTCGAGCGGGATGCCCGGGTCGGCGAGCCGGGCCACGTCGACCGTCCGGCCGGACGTGACGAGCGCGCGGATCGGGTCGACGACGTCCCAGACGTTGACGTTCATGCCGGCGAGGACCCGCCCACCCGAGAGCCAGAAGGCGACGAACTCGCGGGCGTCGCGGTCACCGCGGACGACGACCTCGTCGTACTCCCCCGGCGCCACGTACCCGACGTACTCCATGCCGAGGTCGTACTGGTCGGAGTAGAAGTACGGCAGCCGGTCGTACACGGCGTCCCGCCCGAGGATCCCCGCCGCTGCCACCACCGGCTGATTCAGTGCGTTGGCCCAGTGCTCGACCCGGATCCGCCTCTGCAGCAATGGATTCCAGGCGTTGGCGACGTCCCCCGCGGCGAAGACGTCCGGGTCGCTCGTCCGCAGGTGCTCGTCCACGACGATCCCGTCGTCGACGTCGAGCCCGGCGTCGCGGGCCAGCGCGTCGTTGGGCACGGCGCCGACGCCCACGACGACCGCGTCCGCGTCCAGGTGCGTGCCGTCGGCGAGGTCGACTCCGGTCACGACGCCGGCGCGGCCGGTGATCTCGGTGACCGCGACGTCGTTCCGGAGCTCCACGCCGTGGTCGCGGTGCAGGTCGGCGAACACCGCGGCCAGCTCCGGCCCGAGCACGCGCAGCAGCGGCAGCTCGGCTCGCCCGAGCAGCGTGACCTCGGCTCCGGCGGCCCGAGCCGCGGCGGCCGTCTCGAGACCGATCCAGCCCGTGCCGACGACGACGACGCGCGCGGCGCGGGCGAACGCGGCGCGGATGCCGTCGCTGTCCTCGAGCCGGCGCAGGCGGTGCACGCCCGCGAGGTCCTCGCCGGGTACGCCGAGGGCGCGCGGGCTCGAGCCGGTGGCGAGCACCAGTCGGTCGTACCCGATGCCCGTGCCGTCGGCGAGCTCCACCTTGTGGCCGGCCGGGTCCAGTGCCACCGTCGTGGCCCCGAGGCGCAGGTCGACGTCGTGGTCGGCGTACCAGGACGCGGAGTGCACGAACACCGAGTCGCGCTCCGCCGTGCCGAGCAGGTAGGCCTTGGACAGCGGGGGACGCTCGTACGGCCGGTGCGGCTCGTCGCCCAGCACGGTGATCGGGCCCCGGAACTGGGCGGCCCGCAGGGCTTCCGCGGTCTTCGCGGCGGCGAGACCCCCGCCCACGATGAGCACTCTCGGATCCGACGTCATGCGTCACCTGCTCTCCGGTCGTGGCGGTCGACCCCGCGCCGGTACGTCGCGGGCACGGAGCCATCTTCTGATGAACGTCGGCGACCCGCGACTTGTTCACCGCCGCGTCGATCGGCCGAGCCGCACGTGCCGTGGGCTGCGACCGCTCCCACTACTCGCCGGCGTGCCAGGTCAGGACCGACGGCATCGCGCGCGACTCGGCCACGCAGACGAACACGTGACCGGCGGGGTCGCGCGCGACCTCGCCGCGGACCGTGCAGGCTTCCCCCGCCGCCGCGACGGCGGACGACGTCGGCGTCGTGTCGCCGACCGTGGGGCCGCCGGACCCGCCGAGCGCGTGCAGCGCGAGCACGACGAGCATCGGGACCAGGACGATCGTCACGAGCAGGGCCGCCAGGGCCACGGCCGGCCGGACGCCACGCGGCAGTCGGTGCTGGGCCGACTCGAGCCAGAGCAGCGCCGGCACCGCGGGCCGGTCCGCCGCGGACGTGCCGGCCGGCCGCTCCGCCTCGGCACGACGGCCGAGCTCGAGCGCCGGGTGCGCGCCACCGGACGACACGGCCGCGATCGGCATCGTGGCGAAGCTGCTCCTGCTCTCCGCGATCGCGCGACGTACGAGGTCGCTCTCCCCGCCGGGGAACCACCACTGCAACCCGCTGTCGAGATCCAGGACCCAGGCGGGCTTGCCGTCGGGGGTGAAGGCGAGCACCAGGTCCCGGTCGCCCGCGAGCTCGCGCACGAAGAGCACGCCGTCCACGTGACCTCCCCGGCTTCGCGGGTCCCCCCGAGGGGGCAGGGCCACACTGTCGCTCCCGATCCGCGGATCCGCAGCCGACTTGACCCGAACCGGGAGATCGCCCGGGATGCTCGGAACAATCGGCTCGCGGGCCGCCGGAGGCACGGCGTACCGTCCGGCCTGGATCACGAAGCGCGGCCGCAAGCCCTCCGGCTGGCCGCCTGGCAACCGCGTCACTCGCGCACGGTGCCCCCGGAGGAAGATCCGCCGCCCGCGGCGAGCGGGCGGAAGCGACGAGACCCGAGGACTCCCGTGCCCGACCCTCGGATCCAGGCCGCCCAGCAGGCGCGCGTTCCCTACCTCGAGCCCGCGGGGATCGGTGACCCGGCCGGTCGGCGCA
>JAJXTD010000189.1 GCA_021784035.1 Actinomycetes bacterium
GATCTCGATGGCACCGACGAACGTCGGTCGTCCCGCCACCAGCGCGGGGTTGGTGGCGTGTGCGGTCACGCCCACCGGGCGCGTGTGCGGCGCGGGCCACGGGATCGCGTTGAGCCCGATGGACCGGCGTACGCCGAACCGCTCGACGATCTGCACGACGGCGGCGTTGAACGTCCGCCACGCGAAGTCGGGCTCGGGCCCGTGCAGCAGGAGGAAGCCCTTGCCGCGGGAGTCGAGCACCTCGGAGAGGAGCAGCTCGGGGTAGTCGATCGAGACGTAGCGGTCGGTGTCGAAGACCATGCGGGGCCGCCGGGCGCGGTAGTCGTAGATCGCGTCGAGGTCGAACTCGCCGACGGTGCGGCTCTCGTGCGTCGCGAGCAGATGGCCGACGGCGAGCTGGCGCGCGGCCCCGGCGTCGAGGAACCCGGACAGCGCGTGCACGAGCACCGGCGCGTCGAGGTCGACGTCGTCGGTGATGATCTCGTACAGGCGCTCGGGCTGCATGGCCGCCATTCTCGCTCAGGTGGAACCCCGCCGCCGTCCCGAGCGTCAGGCCCGTGACGACCTAGCGATAACGCCACCCGCGGGTGCCGTGATTCCCGATCAGCAAGGATGCGCCCGTGGACCCCCAGCGCGACGCCGCCGACGCGCCCGACGAGTCCCGTGCGCCCGGGGCCGCCGGCGTACCGGGCGGGTCCGACGCGTCCGGGGCCGAGCGGGACACGGCCGGGACCGCCGACGCGTCGTGGTCGCCGTCGCTGCCCGACCACCGGACGCTGCGCGCCGAGATGTGGATCGTGCTGTGGCTGTCCATCGCGGCCGCGGCACTGCGGTCGATCCTGTCGCTGCTCGACACGCTCACCAGCGGGGCGCCGATCTCGAGCCACACGACGACCCTGGTGACGACGTACATCCCGGACCGGCCCTGGCTCGACGTGCTCTACCAGGCCACCCGGATCTCGCTGGCCCTCGTGCCCGTGCTGCTCGTGCTGCACCTCCTGCGGCGCAGCGGCGAGGGGCGACGGGCGATCGGCCTGGACCTGTCCGACTGGCGGCGCGACCTGGTCCGGGGCGCGCTCATCGCGGCCGTTCTCGGCGGCATCGGGCTGGCGTTCTACCTCCTCGCGTTCCAGCTCGGGATGAACGTCCGCATCGCCGCGGTGACGACGACCCGGGAGTGGTGGACGCCGATCCTGCTGGTGGCCTCGGCGTCGTACAACGCGATCCTCGAAGAGGTCATCGTGCTGGCGTACCTGATCCACCGGACCGGGCAGCTGGGCTGGCGGCCGTGGGCGCAGGTGGGCGGCAGCGCGCTGCTGCGCGGGGCGTACCACCTGTACCAGGGGTTCGGCGGCTTCCTCGGCAACCTGGCGATGGGCACGGTCTTCGCCCTGCTCTACCGCCGTTGGAACCGGGTGATGCCGTTCCTCGTGGCCCACCTGCTGATCGACGCGACCGCCTTCCTCGGCTACTACTACCTCGGCGGCCACGTCTCCTGGCTCCCCTGACGCCGCCCCCGAATCCGTATGGTCGCCCCCCCATTCCGCATGAAGGTGCCCCCGCTGGGCCCCCGCTGGCGTCGACAGAGGCCAGTAGGGGAGATAGAGGCAGGTCAGGCGCCCCAACGGAGCGCCTGCGGACGCGAGACACGGACGCTCGCCCGGCGCACTCGAGGCGCGTCGTCCGACCGGGCGACCTGGGCGGCGGCGTCGCTCTCAGCGAAATCCTCTTGCGCTTCGGCCAGGACGACGTAGCGTCGTCCCACACGTGAAGGGAGGTGGTCCGATTCATGAGTGAACATCGGATTCGTGAGGTGGCTGCCCGCTAGCCAGGACAGCCCGCTGCCCTCGAGGTCGCGCCTTTCCGGCCACCCCGTTCCCGGCTCGACCGGATACGGGGCCCGCTGTCGGCCCTGCCGTCAGTAGGAGCGAATCCCAGGCAGCCACCGGACCCCCGGGTGTCGGCCCGTCCAGCCGATCGTCGCACCGTGTCATCCGACGCGGCCGTCGCCAGCCCGGGGGTCTTCCACGTCCGGAGGTCGGACAGTGGGTTCCGGGCTGGGGAAGCCTGGCTGCTTCTAGCGCAGCTCAGGGCACCTTCACGGGGGAAGTCGACCGAGGGGCGCGGGTCAGGGGGCGGAGCCGTCGCTGGGCTCGGCGAGGACGTCGATGATCGTCGCGAGGGCGTGGTCGAGGTCGGCCTCGGTGACGACGAGCGGCGGGGCGAAGCGGATCGTCCACGTGTGGGTGTCCTTGGCGAGGATGCCGCGGGCGAGCAGCTCGAGGCTCACCTCGCGCCCGGTGCGCCCCGTGCCGTCCAGCTCGATGGCCCACCACAGGCCGCTGCCGCGGATCTCCTTGACGCCGGGGAGCGCCGCGCCGCGCAGCGTGGCCAGGACGTGCTCGCCGAGCCGCTTCGAACGCTCCTGCACCTCGCCGGTCTCGAGCAGGGCGACGACGGCGATGCCGACGGCGGCGCCGAGCGGGTTGCCGCCGAACGTGCTGCCGTGCTGGCCGGGCTGGATGACGGACAGGACGTCCCAGTTCGCCGTGACCGCCGAGACGGGGATGATCCCGCCGCCGAGGGCCTTGCCCAGGATGCGTACGTCGGGCTGCACGTCGACGAGGTCGCACGCGAACGTCGCGCCGGCCCGGCCGAGACCGGACTGGATCTCGTCGGCGACGAACAGCACGTGGCGCTCGGTGCACAGGGCCGCCGCTGCCTGCAGGAAGCCCGACGGCGGCAGCACCACACCGGCCTCGCCCTGGATCGGCTCGACGAGGAAGGCGACCGTGTTGTCGGTGATCGCCGCGGCGAGGGCGTCGATGTCGCCGTACGGCACGGTGACGAATCCGGGCGTGTAGGGGCCGTAGTGGTCGCGGGCCTCGGGGTCGTCGGAGAACGAGACGATCGTCGTGGTGCGGCCGTGGAAGTTCCCGGCGCAGACGATGATCTCCGCCTGGTCGACCGGCACGCCCTTGCGCTCGTAGCCCCACTTGCGCGCGAGCTTGATCGCGGTCTCGACCGCCTCCGCGCCGGAGTTCATCGGGAGCACGGCGTCGTGCCGGGCCAGACGCGCGAGCCCGGCGCAGAACTCGCCGAGCTGGTCGTTGTGGAACGCGCGGCTGGTCAGCGTGATCCTGTGCAGCTGCGTCTCCGCGGCCGCGACGAGGTCCGGGTGGCCGTGGCCGAAGTTGATCGCGGAGTACGCCGAGAGCATGTCGAGGTAGCGACGTCCCTCGATGTCGGTGACCCAGGCGCCCTCGCCCTCGCGGATGACCACGGGAAGCGGGTGGTAGTTGTGCGCGCAGTGCTCGTGCTCGAACTCGATCGCCTGGTCGGTGGACACGCTTCCTCCTGATCGGCGGCACTCCGGCGGGCCGCCCGGGGACACGCTGCCACGTCCGGCCGGGCGCAGGGAAGTCGAGCGACCGTGGTCCGCCGCACACCTCGTCGAGCGCCGCCCCCCGGGCGGGTCGGAGCCGATCGGCGGCCCCGCGGCCGGCGAGTGGCGGACGTCACCCGCCGGCGGTCAGGGAGGCCGTCCGCGGTCGCCCAAGATCATCTGGTTACTGATTCGCGAGTCAGTAACGAGATCGGATACAGTCGTCTCGCTACTGACTCACCGGTCAGTACCGGGCCATCGGGCAGCACCCAGCCCGGGCACGTGCCCGGGACCGACCCACCACGGACGCCGAGGGAGGCAGCCATGTCGAACGACCTGCTCGTGCTCGTGAGCGGCGCCGCCACCACGGCCCTCGCCCTCGCCTTCGGCGTGCCGCAGTGGATGCACGTACGGCGTACCGGATCGATCGCGGGCGTCTCGCTGCCGAGCGTCACCAACACCCTCATCTCGACGGCGGCGTGGCTCGTCTACGGCCTGCACCTGCGCGACTTCTGGGTGACCACGACGTCGATCGCCGGCCTCCCCGCGCTGCTCGCGACGTTCGTCGCAGTGGTACGCCGTAGCGACACCCGCACGGGCATGTGGCTCCCGCTCACCTGGGCCGGCATCCTCGCCGCGACCGCCGCCACCACCCCGTGGCTGCCCGCGCTCTTCCCGGCCGTGCTCGGCGCGTCCGTGCTCTGGTACGTCACTCCCGCGGCCGTCACCGCGTGGCGCAGCCCGGACGTCTCGGGCATCGCCCAGGGCACCTGGCTCCTGCTCGCGCTCGACGGGCTCGTCGCCGGCGCCTACGGCGTCGCCGCCGGCGTCACGGCGTACCTCGTCTACGCCGCCGTGGCCGCCCTCGGCGCGGTCGTGGTGCTGGCGCGCGTCTGGTGGCGCTGGACGCCCGAGTGCGGCCGCTGCGCCCCTGTCACCGGCTGCGTCTGCCCGGCCTGACCGGGGTCTCCGTCGGACGCCTGTCCTGCCGGGTGAGCCGGGCGCTCCCCTAGGCTGCTCGCGCCCGACCGAGCAGCTCCGGCGCCTCGGCGGCCCGACCGACGACGACCGAGAGAGGCCCGGATGTCCGACCGTCCGCTGACCGTCCTGTTCATGCCCGAGTCGGCCTACGGCCCCACCAACCAGTGCGTCGGCCTCGGGAACGTGCTGCTCCGGCGCGGGCACCGCGTGGTGTTCGCGGCCGAGGCCTCGTGGACGGGCAAGCTCGCCCCGCTCGGCTTCGAGGAGGACCTCGTCGACCTCGCGCCGCCGCCCGAGCCGGTCGAGGGCGAGGCCGCCGAGCAGGACGCCGGCGCGTTCTGGAAGGAGTTCATCCGCGACACCGCCCCGGAGTTCCGCAAGCCGACGGTCGACCAGCTCGCGACGTTCATGGCGCCGACGTGGCGGGCCCTCATCGACGGCGCCCGCTACTGCGAGCCGCAGCTGCGCGACATCATCGCGCGCGTGCGGCCGGACGTGATCGTGGAGGACAACGTCGTCGCCTTCCCGGCGCTGCTCACCGCGGGCGTCCCGTTCGTGCGGATCGTGTCGTGCAACCCGCTCGAGGTGCCCGGTCCCGAGATCCCGCCGGCGTACTCCGGCCTGCCGAGCGCCGACCGGTCGGAGTGGGCGTCGTTCCGCGCGGAGTACGACCGCACGCACCGCGAGATGTGGGCGTCGTTCGACGCGTGGGTCGTGGAGCAGGGCGCACCGCCGCTGCCGGACCTCGAGTTCATCCACACCTCCGAGCACGCGAACCTCTACGTGTTCCCCGAGGAGGCCGACTACACCGACGTCCGGCCGCTGGACGCCACCTGGCACCGGATGGACTCCAGCGTGCGGGAGACCGACCAGCAGTACGTCGTACCCGCGCAGGTCGCCGAGCGGCCGGAGGGCAGCGCGCTCGTCTACCTCTCGCTCGGGTCGCTCGGGAGTGCCGACGTCGAGCTCATGAAGCGCCTCGTCGACGTGCTCGGGCGCACGCCGCACCGCTACATCGTGAGCAAGGGGCCGCAGGCGGGCGAGTACGAGCTCGCCGACAACATGGTCGGCGCCGAGTTCCTCCCGCAGACCACGCTCATCCCGCAGGTCGACGTCGTCATCACCCACGGCGGCAACAACACGACGACCGAGGCGCTGCACTTCGGCAAGCCGATGATCCTGCTGCCGCTGTTCTGGGACCAGTACGACAACGCACAACGGATGCACGAGCTCGGGTTCGGCGTGCGGCTGCCGACGTACTCCTTCACCGAGGAGGAGATGGACGCCGCGCTCGCCACCGTGCTCGACCCGGCGAAGCGGGCGGAGCTCGCCGCGATCGGCGAGCGCGTGCGCGCCCGGGACGGCCTGCGCCGCGGCGCAGACGTCATCGAGCAGGTCGCGCGCGCGTACGCCGAGGGCAGCGCGTCGGCGTGACGACTCGTGCGGAGCTCGCCCGGCTG
>JAJXTD010000021.1 GCA_021784035.1 Actinomycetes bacterium
CCTGCTCGCCCCCGCCGCCAGGCCGAAGGCGGTCGTGGCCGTCCGTACCGCCGCGGCGCGCAGCACCGCCCGGGTGACCGCCGGCCGGGTCTGCCCGGCCCCGGGCGCCGCGTTCGGCCAGGGTTGGGGCGCACCCCGGGCCGGGCACAGCCACAAGGGCATGGACCTCGTCGCCCGACGCGGCGCGCCGATCCTCGCGGTCGAGGACGGCGTCGTGATCCGAGAGGGCCGTCAGTCCAACGGCGCCCTGAGGATCGTGCTCCAGGGCCGCAGCGGCTCGAAGTTCTTCTACGGGCACATGTCCCGCGACCTCGTCCGCGCCGGCTCGCGGGTGAAGCGCGGTCAGGTCATCGGGCTCATGGGCGACACCGGGAGCCCGGGACAGGTGCACCTGCACTTCGAGTACTGGCGCAGCGGCGGCGAGTCCGCCGCCGTCAACCCGCTGAGCCTGCTGCGCAGCATCTGTTAACTTCCGCCTCCAAGCTCGCGCCCTCCCGGGCACTCGCAGCGGAGGGGGCGCCGACGACCCCGCACCGGAGGTGCGGGGATGTCTTGGAGGTGAAATCAGATGCCTGTGGTGGATCTGGGGTAGGCGATCCTCGGGTCGGTGAGGACGTTGACGAGGTAGGGGACCCCCGAGGCGAACGCGCGGTCGAGGGCCGGACCGATGCTGCGCGGGTCGGTCACGGTCTCGCCGCCGCCGCCGAGGGCGATCACGACCTCGTCGTAGCGCGTCCCCGGGCGAAGCTCGGCGGCGACGTCGTACTGGTACAGGAACTGCATGGGGTGCTTCTCCAGGCCCCAGATGCCGTTGTTGCCCACGACCATGACGACCGGCAGCCGGTGGCGGACGAGCGTGTCCACGTCCATGAGCGAGAAGCCGGCGGCGCCGTCGCCGAGCAGCAGCACGACCTGGCTGGACGGGCGTGCGATGCGCGCGGCGATCGCGTAGCCGAGACCGGTGCCGAGGCAGCCGTAGGGCCCCGGGTCGAGCCAGCCGCCGGGGCGGGCGGGCTCGACGTACTTGCCCGCGTAGGACACGAAGTCTCCGCCGTCGCCGATGACGACGGCGTCCTCGGCCAGGCGCGGCAGGAGCTCGCCGTAGATCCGCGCGGGGTGGATCGGGTCCGCGTCGCTGGTGAGGTCCGCGGCGTCCTTGGTCACGGCACCGGCCGCGACGGCCGCGAGGCCGGCCGCCCAGTCGTCGTACGCCGGCCGGCGGATGAGGTGCTCGACGCCGTCGCGCAGCGCGTCGAGGGTGACCCCGAGGTCGCCGACGAGCCCGACGGCGATGTCCGCGTGGCGCGCCAGCTGGCCGGGGGCGTCGACGACGTGGACCACCCGCGCCGCCGCGGCGCCGTCGCGGCCGCCGAAGACGCCGTAGCCGAGCCGGAAGTCCAGCGGCGTCCCGACGACGAGCACGAGGTCGGCCCCGGCGAACGCGGCGCCGCGCGCCCGCGTGACGAGCAGCGGGTGCCCGGCGGGCACCACGCCGCGGCCCATGCCGTTCGCGATGACCGGGATCCCCGTGGCGGTGACGAAGCGCAGCGCGGCGTCCTCCGCGGCGCCGGCCCACACGTCACCGCCGAGGACGAGGACCGGGTGGGCGGACTCCGACAGCAGGCGCACGACCTCGTCGACGTCGTCGGGGTCGGGCGCGGCGGGGGACGCCGGCGCGGCCGTGGCGGGCGCGACGTCGGCGTAGGAGAACAGCACGTCCATGGGGACGTCGAGGAACACCGGTCCGCGGTGCGGCGCCGACGCGACGGCGAACGCCTCGGCCACGGCGCTGCCGACCTCGGCGGTGTCGTGGACGGTCGCGGCGTGCTTCGTCACCGGTGCGAGCAGCGGCGGCTGGTCGAGCTCCTGCAGCGCACCGGTGCCCCAGCGGTTGTCGGGGGAGCGGCCGCCGAGGACGACGAGCGGGGAGCCGTTGAAGTGCGCGGTCGTCACGCCGCTCACGATGTTCGTGACGCCGGGACCGGCGGTGACGACGGCGAGCCCGGGCGTCCGCGTGAGCTTCGCCGTGCCCTCCGCGGCGAACACCGCGGTCTGCTCGTGCCGGACGTCGACCAGGCGCATGGCCGGCGTGCCCGCCTCGACCCCGGCCCTGCCCCCGACGGCGGCGTCGTAGAGCGGGAAGACGTGCGCGCCGGACAGGGTGAACATCGTCTCGACGCCGTGCGCGAGGGCCGCCGTCACCGCGTGCGTGCCGCCGTGGCCGTTGAGGGTCGTGGAGTCGTCGGTCATGACATCGGAACCTACCCGCCGGTAGCCCCCGGCGTCAGAGCGGCTCGAAGGCCAGCTCCACGACGTCCGCCTCGTGGATGAAGCCCAGAGCCTCGTAGACGTGGTTGCTGGTCGGGTTGGCGGCGTCGGTGAAGAGCATCACCGTGCCGGCGAGCGTGCGCAGGTGCCCGACGACGGCCGCCGTGACCGCGCCGCCGTAGCCGTGCCGGCGATGCTCGACCGGCGTGTACACGGGCCCGATGCGCCCGACGTCGCCGGACGGCGTCGAGACGACCGGTGCGTGCCCGGCCATCGACACAGGTACCCCGTCCACGGTCCAGAACCAGGTCGCCGGGAGCGCCAGCCGGATGTGGTCCTCCTGGTCGTGGACGAGCGTGCCCGCCTCGCGCGCGAACTCGCGCCGCCACCGGCGCAGCAGGTCCGTGTCCTCGTCGGCGGCGCGGCGCGCGGCGCCGGGCACACCGCGGGGCGGCAGGAAGTCGTGGAGCACGAGCACCCGCTCGTCCCGGGAGCGCGTCCACGCCCGGCCGGTCGCGTCGGCCGCGCGCTCGGCCGTCCCGACCGGGCCGACCACGCCCGCCAGCGGGGTCGCGAGCGCCCGTGACCGCTCGGCCGCGGCCGTGCCGACGGCCGTGGCCGCCGCGTCGTCCATCGGGGCGAGCAGCAGCCGGTAGGGCGCGGTCCACAGCGCGGCACCGACCACGGCGCCGTCCCGCTCGACGACGAAGAACGACTCCGCGTCGTACCGGACGCCCGACCGCACCCCGGTCGCGACCGAGCCCAGGACGTTGGTGCGCACCGGGTCGGCCGCGCGCAGGTCGAGCGTGGCCTCGAGGAACTCGGCGGCACCGGGCAGCAGTCGCACTCGCATCTGGGGTCCTTCCCGTCGTGCCCACGATCGTCCCCGGAGACAGCGGGCGGGTCGAGCGGATTCCGCACCCCTAGGCTCTCGCCCATGGCCCGGTTCGACGACGTCGCGCGCGAGCGCACCGACCTGTCCGAGGCCGACCTGGACCACCTGCGCGCGCTCGTCGCCGACTGGACCCTGCTCTCCGACCTGGCGTTCGCCGACCTCGTCCTGTGGCTGCCGACCTGGCACGGCGGCGGGTTCGTCGCGGCCGACCAGGTGCGTCCGACCACCGGCCCCACGGGCATGTTCGAGGACGTCGTGGGGCAGTACACCGCGCGCGGCCGCCGGCCCCTGCTCGACCGCGCGGTGTCCGGCCGCACCGTCGTCGCCGAGCGTGGTGTCACCGGGCCCGCGCCGATCGAGACGATCCCGGTGATCCGCGCCGGCCGGCTGCTCGGCGTGATCGAGCGGCACTCGGCGTTCTCCGGCCGGGACTTCGGCCCGCTCGAGCAGGCCTATCTCGAGGCCGCGGACGAGCTGGCCGCCATGGTCGTCGAGGGCACGTTCCCGCCGGCGCAGCCGCTGGCGCGCACCGGGTCCCCGCCGCGAGTGGGCGACGGCCTGATCCGGGTCGACGTCGACGGGATGGTCGTCTTCGCCAGCCCCAACGCGCGGTCGGCCTACCACCGCCTCGGGCTCGCGACCGACCTGGTGGGCAGCGACCTCGCCCGCACGAGCGCCAAGCTGGCCCGCCGCCCGGGCCCGGTCGACGAGGCGCTCGCGGTCGTGGCGTCCGGACGGGCCGCCGGCGGCGCGGAGGTGGAGAACTCCGGCGCGGTGGTGACGCTGCGCGGCGTGCCGCTCTCGCGCCAGGGACGGCGCACCGGCGGCCTCGTGCTGGTCCGCGACGCCACCGAGATCCGGCGCCGGGACCGCGCGCTGCTCAGCAAGGACGCGACGATCCGGGAGATCCACCACCGGGTGAAGAACAACCTGCAGACCGTCGCCGCGCTGCTGCGGCTGCAGGCGCGCCGCATCGACAGCCCCGAGGCGCGCGAGGCGCTCGACGAGGCGGTCCGTCGCGTGGGCGCGATCGCGGTCGTGCACGAGACGCTGGCGCACACGCCGGGGGAGAACGTGGACGCGGACGAGGTGGCCGACCGGCTCGTCGCGCTCGTCCGCGACATGTCCCTGACGTCGCGCTCGGTGTCGGTGATCCGGACCGGGACGTTCGGGATCCTGCCCGCGGAGATCGTGACGCCGCTGGCGATGGCCCTCGGCGAGCTGTTGCAGAACGCCGTGGAGCACGGGCGCGGCGCCGACGTCGCGCTGCTGCCGCGGCGCGAGGACAAGCACCTCGTCGTCGAGGTCGTGGACCGGGGTCCGGGCATCCCGGAGGGTTTCGACCCCTTCGGCACGGGCCGGCTCGGGCTGCAGATCGTGCGCACGCTCGTCACCGAGGAGCTCGGGGGGGAGCTCGAGCTGTCCCCGGGGCAGGACGGTCAGGGCACGTGCGCCCGGGTCGGCGTCCCGCTCCCGGGCTGACGGCGCTCCGAGCCGAGCGGGATCCGGGCACGAAGGAGGGCCGGACCCGCGTGGGTCCGGCCCTCCGGGGCTTCGGGGTCGGGCTACAGCCCGGCTCGGGCGGCACGGGCGCGGGCGTTGCGGCGCTTGAGCGCACGGCGCTCGTCCTCGGACAGGCCGCCCCACACGCCGGCGTCCTGGCCGCTCTCGAGCGCCCAGGCCAGGCACTGCTCGATGACGGGGCAGCGACGGCACACCGCCTTGGCCTCCTCGATCTGCATCAGCGCGGGGCCGGTGTTGCCGATCGGGAAGAACAGCTCGGGGTCCTCGTCACGACAGGCCGCCTCGTGGCGCCAGTCCATCGCTTTCCTCCTGGTAGCCGGCGGGGTCGCGCCGGTGTCGTCCTGCGGGGCCGGGTCGTGCGGCGCCTTGTGAACGCCGTCACGAGCCCGTCTCCGTGCGTGCGCCGCCGGCCCGTGGCCGGTGGACGGACGTACGGAATCGTCGGAGCACCCGGATCGGGGCCGTCCGACAGGTTCGACCTTCACACACGCCCGGGTCGCTGTCCAGGGTTTTCGCTGAGAGGAGGCTCTGAGTGCCTGTCGGCTGGGTCACACAGCGTGGCGGGACTACGCCGTCCGGCGCTCAGACCAGCACGTTCAGGGCACGGGGCACGGAACGGAACGTGACCGACTCCACCGGGCCGACGGCGTCCCCGTCGACCTGCAGCGGTGTCGGCCGGGTGGCGACGACCGTCATCTCGGACTGGTCGTGGAGGCTCAGCAGCCCGCCGAAGGGGTAGGTGGTCCGTCGCCCGAGCAGCATCCGCCGGACGTGGCCGAGGGTGTGCAGCACCGCCAGGCTGCGCGGGGCGAACAGGTCGAGCCCGGTGTCGAACGAGGCGCGGGGGCACGGGTCGATGGGCAGCGGTCCGAGGAACGTCCACGGCGAGGAGTTCTGCACGATCGTGAGGAACACCCCCTCGACGTCGGGGACGCCGGGCCGGCGTACGACGAGGGCCGGCTCGCGGCGCTCGGTCCGCAGCGCGATCTGGAGGACGGCGGTCTGGAGGTAGCGCGCCGGGGTCGCCTCGTGGCCGGCCGCGCGCTGGCGTTCCATCTCCTCGATGATCTCGGCGTCCACCCCGAGCCCGGCGTTGCACACGAACCAGCGCTGGCGTCCGTCGTACGCCGCGAGGCCGAGGCCGATCGTGCGCGAGCGCTTGTGCTCGAGGGCCTCGATGAGCTCGCCGGTCGCCTCGACCGGGTCCTCGGGGAGGCCGACGCTGCGCGCGACGACGTTCGCGCTGCCGCCGGGGATCGTGCCGAGCATGGGGACGTCGTGGCCGGGGCCGTCGGCGAGCAGGCCGTTGACGACCTCGTTGACCGTGCCGTCGCCGCCGAGGACGAGCACGACGTCGAGCCCGTCGCGCCGCGCCTGGCGCGCGAGGTCCGTCGCGTGCGTGCGGTGCGTCGTGTCGGCGACGTCGAGGTCGATCGCGGCCGACAGGGCGCGGGCGATGACCTCGCGGGTGCGGGGACTGGTGGTCGTTGCTCGGGGGTTCACCACCAGGAGGGCGCGCACGGGACGAGGGTACGACGGCCGGCGCCGGGCCGGGCCGGCGATCGGTGCGGCCGCGGCCGACGACCCTCGCGCCGGGGCGGTGCGGTGCCGCGGCCGTCTGGCAGGGTGACGGTCGTGACCGACGCCCCGACCCCCGGATCCCCCGCCCGCCCGCCGCTGCTGCTCGCGGCCGTCGCGGTCGCCGTCCTCGAGGCGGTGGCGCTCGCGGCGTACGCCGTCGGCATCGGCATCTCGACGCTGGAGGACAGCACCGCGGTCGCGGCAGCACCGGTCGAGATCGTCATCTACCTGCTCTTCGCGCTCGGCATCGGCCTGTGCGCGCTCGGGCTCTGGCGGCGCCGGCGCGCCGCCCGCACGCCGTTCGGCGTGGTCCAGCTCTTCGGCGTCGTCATCGGCTGGACCCTGACGCAGGGCGACGGGGACCTCACGCACCGGATCGGCTACGTCGTGCTCGCGGTCGGCGTCGTGGGCATCGCGTTGGTGATCAGCCCGGCGCTCGGCGAGTCGCTCGACGCCTGACGGCCGGGACGGTCCGGTCGGGACCGGTCAGGACTCGTCGGCCAGCCCGGCGCGCAGCGTCGCGAGCGACTTCGCGAGCAGCCGCGAGACGTGCATCTGCGACACGCCGACCTCCTCGGCGATCTGGCTCTGCGTCATGCCGTGGAAGAACCGCAGCGCGAGGATCCGGCGCTCCCGCGAGGGCAGCGCGGCGAGCAGCGGCCGGAGCGACTCGCGGTGCTCCACGGCCTCGAGATCGAGGTCCTCGGTGCCGAGCCGGTCGGCGAGCGAGGCCGAGCCGTCGCCCTCGTCGCCGGCGACCTGGGCGTCGAGGCTCGTGGTGGCATAGGCCTGGGCGCCCTCGAGGCCCTCGATCACCTCGTCCTCGGTGATGTCGAGGTGCGTGGCGAGCTCGGCCACCGTGGGCGCGTGCCCGGTCCGCTGGGAGAGGTCGGCGGTGGCCTGGCCGAGGGAGATGCGCAGCTCCTGCAGGCGCCGCGGCACCCGGATCGCCCAGCCCTTGTCGCGGAAGTGCCGCTTGATCTCCCCGACGATGGTCGGCGTCGCGTACGTCGAGAACTCCACGCCGCGCTCCGCGTCGAACCGGTCGACCGCCTTGATCAGGCCGATCGTGCCGACCTGCACCAGGTCCTCGAGCGGCTCGCCCCGGTCGCGGAACCGGCGCGCGAGGAACTGCACGAGCGGCAGGTTCAGCGTGACGAGCTCGTCGCGGGCGCGCCGGTGGGCGGGGTCGTCGGGCTCCGTGGCGGCCAGCACCGCGACGAGGTCGCGCTCGCGAGCGCGCTCGGCCTCGCCCCACCGCGACGACGACCGCGGCTCGGGCAGCTGGTCGGCCGTGACCTCGGACGAGGGTTCCGGGCCGGGACCCGTCATGCGTCCACCGGGGTCGTGGCGCTGCGGGAGGTGCGCAGGACGACGGTGACGCCGTCGGCGTCGACCCTCGTGGTGACGTCGTCGACGAGCGCGATGAGCACGGCCCAGGCGAACGTGTCGGTCGACGGCAGGGCCCCCGCGCCGGTGGCCGCCGAGAGGGTGATGTCCAGGCGGCCGTCGTCGTACGGCGTGAAGACGCAGTCGATCTCGCTGCCCGCCTCGGCGTGGGTGACGAGCAGACCCGCCACCTCCCCGACCGCCAGGCGGACGTCCTCGACGCGCTCGACGTCGAAGCCGAGGCGGGCGGCGCAGGCGACGGCGGTCGTGCGCGCAAGGGCGACCCAGGCGTCGGACGCCGGGATCCGCAGCCGGACCGAGGAGCTCACGTGCGTGAGGTTAACGTGCGGAGGCGGCTCACGGGCGGCGCCCACCCGCTCCGGTCACCGGGCGCCGTCCGGCGCCGCGGGGTCGGCGCCCTCGGCCAGCACGCCGAGGTCGTGGCCGGTGACGCGGTGGACGGTCCACTCGTCCATCGGCAGCGCGCCGAGGTTGCGGTAGAAGCCGAGCGCCGGCTCGTTCCAGTCCAGGACCCACCACTCCAGGCGGCGGTACCCGCGGTCCTGGCACAGCCGCGCGAGCGTCTGCAGCAGGCGCCTGCCGTAGCCGCTGCCGCGCAGCTGCGGCCGCACGTAGAGGTCCTCGAGGTAGACGCCGTGGGTACCGGTCCACGTCGACACGTTGAGGAACCACAGGGCGAAGGCGCCGAGCCGCGTGCCGCGCTCCGGGTCCGGGTGCTCGACCACGTGCGCGTACGCCGCCGGCACGCCGTTCGGTGTCGTCGCGGCGATCCCGGGCGCCGCCGGCGTACCGCCGAACAGCAGCGCGACGAGCTGCTGCTCCGTGGTCTCGACCTCGTGCAGCGAGCGCTCGTACTCGGCGAGGTCGCGGATCATCCCCAGGATCTCGGGCACGTCGTCGGGCGTGGCCGGGCGGATGCGCCCGGTGGTGGGCTCGCTGCTCATGGCCCCATCCCACCGCACCGTGCGGCGCGGTCGGGCGCGGGGCTGCGGGCGCGGGGCGGCGCCGGGTCCCTAGGGTGGCGGCGACCCGCACGACCCGAGGAGGACGCGATGTTCCCGGACGACCCGAGCGACTGGACGGTCGACCTGCTGACGGCGGCGTACCGAACCGGGGAGGCGTCGCCCGTCGAGGTCGCGCGCGCGTCGCTCGACCGGGTGCGCGCTGTGGAGCCCTCGCTCAACGCGTTCGCGTGGGTGGACGAGGAGGGCGCGCTCGCCCAGGCCCGCGCGAGCGAGGACCGCTGGCGGGCGGGGGAGCAGCTCGGGGCGCTGGACGGCGTCCCCGTCACGGTGAAGGACCTGCTGCCGTACTCCGGGCACCCCACGCGCAAGGGCTCGCGCCACACCGACCCGACGGCGCTGCCGACGGAGGAGGCGCCGACGGTGCTGCGCCTGCGCGAACAGGGCTCGGTCTTCCTCGGTGCCACCACGACGCCGGAGTTCGGCTGGAAGGGCGGCGGCGACAGCCCGCTGACCGGCATCACGCGCAACCCGTGGGACACCTCGCGGACGACCGGCGGCTCGTCGGCGGGGGCGGGAGCCGCGGCGGCCGCCGGGATGGGCGTGCTGCACGTCGGCACCGACGGCGGTGGATCGGTGCGGATGCCCGCCGCGTTCTGCGGGGTCGTCGGGCTCAAGCCGACGCACGCGATCGTGCCCATCCATCCGGCCGCGGTGTCCGGGATGCTCAGCCACGTCGGCCCCCTGGCGCGCACCGTGCGGGACGCCGCGCACCTCATGGCCGCGATCGCGCGACCGGACGCGCGCGACGTCTACCCGTCGCTCGCCGATCCGCGGCCGTGGCTCGACGGGATCGAGGACGGCGTGGCCGGCCTGCGCATCGCCTACGCGCCGCGCTTCGCCCGGGCCGACGTCGACCCGCGGATCGCGGCCGCCGTCGCCACGGCCGTGGACGTGCTCGCGGGACTCGGGGCCCACGTGGACGTGGTCGAGCCGCCGGGACCCGACGTCCGTGAGGCGTTCCTGACCCTGTGGGACGCCGCGCTCGGCCGCGCGCTGCGCGGGCTGTCCGACGAGCAGCTCGCGCAGAGCGACCCCGGGCTCGTCGCGACGATGCGCCGCCGGGAGTCGCTCACGCTCGACGACTTCCTCGATGCCGACGCCGTGCGTGGCGCGCTCACGGCTCGGTTCTCCGCCCTGCTGACGACGTACGACCTGCTCGTGTCGCCCCAGGTGCCGGTGCTCGCGTTCCCGGTCGGGCAGGACGTCGCCGACCCGGCGACGCAGGAGCACTGGGTGGACTGGACGCCGTTCACCTACCCGCTCAACATGACCCGGCACCCAGCAGCGACCGTGCCCGTGGGCCTCTCGCCGGAAGGGCTGCCGATGGCGATGCAGATCGTCGGCCGGCACTTCGACGACCGGCTCGTGCTGCGCGCGGCGCGCGCGTACGAGCGGGTGCACCCCGTCGTCCTGCCGAGGCTCTGAGCGGGTCTGTGCTGGACCGCGCCACCACCCGGAACCACGAGCCGGTCACGCGGCACCGACCGCCGTCACGCTGCCGCCGGACGGGACGAGCGGCTGACCCGACGACGGGACGCTCGACGAGGAGACCCCGCGACCTTCCCGTTCGGTGGGACTCGGGCGGGCACGCCTCCTACCCTGGAGCCGGCGGCCCTGGCGCGTGCCCCCACTGACCACGCTGGGGTCGTCCGCCGTCCGCCGTGGCTGCGCGACCCGCGTCCGCGCCCACGGGGACCCGACGACGCGACCCGTCCGCCCGAAGGGGGGTCCGCAGGTGTGGCGGCTGTCCGGCTTCCTGCGACTGCTCGGACTCGCGCTCTACGTCCTGGGCCTGGCCGCGGTGTGGACCCTCTGGGGCCTGCTCATCCTGTGCGGCGTGATGCTGGTGACGGTCTTCCGGATGATCGGCGTATCACTCGTCGGGTTCGAGCACGCCGTCGCCGCGCATCGTCACGGGTGGCGGTCGGCGGTCCGCGCCCTCGCGGGAGCAAGTGCCAGGCGCCCCCCGGACCGCTGACCCGGGCGGCCACGAGCCGTGCCGTGCGGGCACCCGACCGACCCGGCATTGCCCGGCAGCACGACGCCCCGCCCCCGGCGAGCGGGGACGGGGCGCGGACGAGCGGAGTGCGTCAGGCCTTCTTGGTCTCCCAGAAGATCTCGGCGATCTCGTCGATCTTCGCGATGAGACTGTCGGCGACAGCGACGTCGAGCGAGCCCTTCGTGCCGCCGGCGCCGGCGAGCTTGGTGGCCTCGTTGAACAGGCCGTTGAGCTGCGGGTACTTCTCGAAGTGCGGGGCCTTGAAGTAGTCGGTCCAGAGCACCCACAGGTGGTGCTTCACCAGGTCGGAGCGCTCCTCCTTGATGGCGACGGCGCGGCCCTGGAAGACCGGGTCGTCGCTGGCGTGGTACTTCTCGATGCAGGCCTTCACCGACTGCGCCTCGATCCGCGCCTGGGCGGGGTCGTAGACGCCGCAGGGCAGGTCGCAGTGGGCGTGGACGGTGATGGACGGCGCGAACAGACGGCGCATCATGGGGCCTCTCGTCGGGGGCACGGATCGGGTGGAACCTGTCGGCGACACTACTCCGGGAGCCTGGCTCCGGCACCTGGCCCCGGCAGGGAGGACGCGTGCGGATGACCGACCGACCCGGCCCGGCCGCGGGCCGCTCGCCGTACCTCCGGGCGGCGGTGGCCGGCGACTCGATGCGTCCGACGCTGTCCGACGGCGACTGGCTGGTCTGCCGTCGCGTGCGCGGCATGGCCGGTGTGCGCGAGGGCGACGTGGTGGTCCTCGAACGGCCGGACCGGCCGGGCCTCCTCGTCGTGAAGCGCGCCGTCCGCCGCGAGGGATCCGGCTGGTGGGTCGAGGGCGACAACGCCGTGGCGAGCGACGACTCGCGCCTGTTCGGACCCGTGCCGGACCGGTACGTCGTCGCCCGGGTGGTGGCGCGCTACTGGCCCCGCCCGCGCCGGGTGTGACCGGTCCGACAGGCATCCGGCGCTCCGGCGGTGGCGACGGTGTGCCAGGATCCTGAGGACGGGCGACCCCCGTGAGGCAGCCAGACTCGGACGCGCGGACCCGAACGCACCCGGGCTCGACCGCTCTTCCTCCGGCTCCCACCTTCGAAGGACCCTCCGTGCCCGCGTCGAACCTCCCCGCCGACGACTCCGCCCGTTTCGCCGTCTACGACGACGACCCCGCGTTCCCGCTGCACCACCTCGGCAAGATCGAGGTGCGCCCCACCGTGCGGATCCGCGACAACGCCGGGCTCGCGCTGGCCTACACCCCCGGCGTCGGGCGCGTGTCGGCGGCGATCGCGGCGGACCCGTCGCTCGCCTGGCGCTACACCTGGCGGGCGAACTCGGTCCTCATCGTCACGGACGGCACCGCGGTGCTGGGCCTCGGCGACATCGGACCGGTGGCGGCACTGCCGGTGATGGAGGGAAAGTCCCTGCTGTTCAAGGAGTTCGGCGGCATCGACTGCGTCCCGATCTGTCTCGACACGACCGACGTCGACGAGATCGTGGACACCGTCGCGCGCATCGCACCGGCGTACGGCGGGATCAACCTCGAGGACATCAGCGCACCGCGCTGCTTCGAGATCGAGCGCCGGCTGCAGGAGCGACTGGACATCCCGGTGTTCCACGACGACCAGCACGGCACGGCCGTCGTCGTCACCGCGGCGCTCACCAACGCCGCGCTCGTCACCGGTCGCAGCCTCGGCGACATGCGCGTGGTGATGTCCGGTGCCGGCGCCGCGGGCGTCGCGATCGCGAACATGCTGCTCGCCGCGGGGATCGGCGACGTCGCCCTGTGCGACCGTACCGGCGTGATCGGCCGCGACCGCGAGGACCTCACCGCGGTGAAGGCCGATCTCGCGGCGCGGACGAACCGCGCGGGACTCACCGGCACGCTGTTCGACGCGATGCGCGGCGCCGACGCGTTCATCGGCGTCTCGTCGGGCACGGTCCCGGTCGAGGTGGTGGCCACGATGGCGCCGGACGCGATCGTGTTCGCCCTCGCGAACCCAGAGCCCGAGATCCATCCCGACGTCGCGCACGCCGCGGGTGCCGCCGTGGTGGCCACGGGCCGCAGCGACTTCCCGAACCAGATCAACAACGTGCTCGCGTTCCCCGGCATCTTCCGCGGCGCGCTGGACTCCGGCGCCACGCGGATCACCGAGGGCATGAAGCTCGCGGCCGCGCAGGCGATCGCGGGCCTCGTCGCCGACGACCTCGGGCCGGAGTGCATCGTGCCCGACCCGTTCGACCCGCGCCTCGCGACCACGGTGTCCGGCGCCGTGCGCGCCGCCGCGGTGGCCGACGGCGTGGTCCGCGGCGCCTAGCCCGCCGCGGCGGCGCGACCGCCGCCTCGCCGGGTCGCTGGTCCCGGACCGTGATCACCATGCGCGCGCGGAAGTCGTCGCCGGTACTGTCGAGGGATGTTCGCCGTCACCGTCACGTCGTTCGACGACACGAACCCGCTCACCGGGCTGACCCAGGGCGAGGTGCCCGACACCGTGGTGCCGGAGGGGTGGGTGCGCGTCCACATGCGCGCCGCGAGCCTGAACCACCACGACATCTGGAGCCTGCGCGGCGTCGGGCTGCGTGCTGACCGGCTCCCGATGATCCTGGGGTGCGACGCCGCCGGCGTCCTCGACGACGGGACGCCCGTGGTCGTGCACGGGGTCGTCGGCGACCCGGCCGCGGGCGGCGGCGACGAGACGCTCGACCCCGGGCGCACGCTGCTCTCCGAGCTGCACCCGGGGACCTTCGCCGAGACCGTCGCCGTGCCGCAGCGCAACGTCGTGCCCAAGCCGGACGAGCTGAGCTGGGCCGAGGCCGCGTGCCTGCCCACGGCCTGGCTCACGGCGTACCGGATGCTCGCGACGAAGTCCGGTCTGCGGGTCGGTGACACGGTCCTCGTCCAGGGCGCGGGCGGCGGCGTGTCCACGGCCGCGATCCAGCTCGCCGACGCCATGGGCTTCCGCGTGTGGGTCACGAGCCGCGACGAGGCCAAGCGGCGTGCGGCCGTCGAGCTCGGCGCGGACGAGGCGTTCGAGACCGGAGCGCGGCTGCCCGCGCGTGTCGACGCCGTCCTCGAGACGGTCGGCGAGGCGACCTGGTCGCACTCGCTGAAGTCGCTGCGCCCCGGCGGCACGGTCGTCGTGTCGGGCGCGACGAGCGGGGCGAACCCGCCGGCGGACCTCGCGCGGGTGTTCTTCCTGCAGCTCAACGTCGTGGGCTCGACGATGGGCACGCGCGACGAGCTCGAGGCGCTCGTGGCGCTGCTGGTCGACACCGGCGTACGACCGACGGTCGACGCGACCTACGACCTCCACGACGCGCGGGCGGCCTTCGAGCGGCTCGTGACCGGCGACGTCGTCGGCAAGCTCGTCCTCACCCGCGACTAGGTTCGGGCGCCGGACGTCACTCGATCGTGGCGATGAGGTCGCCCTGCGCGACCTGCGCCTCCTCCTCGACGACCGTGCGGAGCGTGCCTGCCGCCGGCGCCTCGACGTCGTAGGACACCTTGTCGACCGCGAGCTCGGCGATCACCTGGCCCTGGGTCACCCGCTCCCCGTCGCGGGAGAACCAGGTGGCGACGATGCCGGTGGCGCCGGGCCCGGTCGACACGACGGGGAAGCGGACCTCGTGGGTCACGCCCGCACCAGCGACCGGATCGCGGCCTCGATGCGCTCGCGGCCGGGGAGCGCCGCCTGCTCGAGCGAGCGGGCATAGGGCACCGGGACGTCCGGGTAGGTCACGCGGGCGAACGGTGCCCGGAGCATCGAGGGATCCTGCTCCGCGATGGTCGCCGCGAGCTCACCGCTGAGACCGAAGGACTTGTAGTCCTCGTCGACGACGAGCAGCCGCCCGGTCTTCGCGACGGACGTGAGCACCGCCTCGCGGTCCAGCGGCACGAGGCTGCGCAGGTCGATGACCTCGGCGCTGATGCCCTCGCCGTCGAGCTTCTCGGCGACGTCCTGGCAGTGCTGCACGGACAGGCTCACCGTGACGACGGTGACGTCGGTGCCCGGGTGGACGACCGCGGCCTTGCCGATCGGCACCTCGTAGGCCTCCTCGGGGACGGGACCGATCGAGCGCGGGTTCTTCGCCATCCACGGCAGGCCCATCACGCCCTTGTGGAACATGTAGATCACCGGGCCGTCGTCGCGGATCGCGGAGATCATGAGGCCCTTGGCGTCGTAGGGGTTGCTCGGGACGACGACCTTCATCCCGGGCATGTGCGCGAAGGACGCCCACAGGCACTGGGAGTGCTGGGCGGCGTCGTTGTAGCCACCGCCCACGGCCATCATGAGCACCATCGGGACCGCGACGTTGCCACCGGACTCGAAGTGGATCTTGGCCATGTGGTTGTAGATCTGGTCGAAGCAGACCCCGAAGAAGTCGACGAACATGAGCTCGACGACGGGGCGGAGCCCCTCGGTCGCGGCGCCGATCCCGGCGCCGATGAACCCGGTCTCGGAGATCGGGGTGTCGATGATGCGGGTCGGGCCGAACTGCTCGAGCAGACCTCCGGTCGAGCCGAAGATGCCGCCGTAGGCACCGACGTCCTCACCCATCACGAACACCGACGGGTCGCGCTCCATCTCGAGCGCGATGCCCTCCGAGAGGGCCTTCGCGGTCGACAGCCGGCGGACGGCCGGTGCCTCGGTCTCGGTCATGGTCATGGCGTCCCTCTTCAGGCGAAGACGTAGTCGGACAGGGTGGAGGGGTCGGGCACGGGCGACGCCAGCGCGAACGCGACGGCCGCGTCGACCTCGGCCTGGGCGTCGGCCTTGGCGGCCGCGACGGACGCGTCGTCGAGCAGTCCGTCGGCCCGCAGCTTGGCCTCGTACGCCGGGATGGGGTCGTGCGACTCGGCGACCGCGAGCTCCTCGCCGCGGTAGGCCTGGGCGTCGCCCTCGAAGTGGCCCCACAGCCGCACGGTATGGATCTCGAGCAGCGTCGGTCCGTCGCCCGCTCGGGCGCGGGACACGGCCCGGCCGCAGGCGTCGTGGATGGCCTCGACATCGTTGCCCTCGACCCGCTCGCCGGGCATCCCGTACGCCGCGGCGCGCGGTGCGTTCGACGAGATCGACGTCGAGCTCGGGCGCGGCACGGAGATGGCCCAGTCGTTGTCCTCGATGACGAAGACGACGGGCAGCTTCCAGAGGGAGGCCAGGTTGAGCGCCTCGTGGAAGGCGCCCTGGTTCGCGGCGCCCTCGCCCGCGACCGCCACGGCGACCGCGTCGGTGCCCTTGCGGGAGAAGGCCAGCGCCTGTCCCACGGCGACCGGCATGCCCTCGGCGATGATGCCCGAGCAGGAGAAGTGCTGGGACGGGTCGAACAGGTGCATGTGCCCGCCGCGGCCCCGCCCGAGCCCGTCGACCCGGCCGTAGATCTCGGCGGTCATCCGCTTCATGTCGACGCCCTTGGCGAGCGCGAGGTGGTGCGGCCGGTGCGGGCCGGTGATGGCGTCGTCGTCGCGCAGGTGCGCGCACAGGCCGACGGCGACCGGCTCCTGCCCGGCCGACAGGTGCATCTCGCCGGGGACCAGCCCCGCCCCGATGTCCCACGCCGGCGTCTTGTCGGCGTGGTAGTTGGCCCTGATGGTCTCCTCGTAGGTCCGGATGCGCACCATCTGCCGGTAGAAGGCCACGCGCTGGGCACCGTCCATGACGCCTCCTCGGTCCATGTCCTGTCGGCGTCATTGACCCGCCTCCGCCATCGGGAGGGCAAGGGGCTGGATTTCAGATGGTGATGGGGCTCAGGCCCGCGCGAGGGCGAGGGCCCGCTGCACGCGCCCCCCGGCCTCGGCGAGGGCGGCGCCGGCGCGCGAGAGGTCCGGCTGCCGCACCGGCGTCGCGAACCCGATCGATCCGATGACCGTCTCCGTCACGACCGGGATCGCCGCGCACGTGACGCCGAGGGCGTACTCCTGGCGGTCCGTGGCGATCAGCGAGCTCTCCCCGAGCCGGTGACGCAGCTCGCGGCCGTCGACCAGCGTGTGCGGCGTCAGGGCGTTCAGCGGGTGCCGCGCGAGGTAGTCCTCGCGCTCGTCGTCGTCGAGGTGGGCGAGGATGCACTTCCCGAGCGCGGTGGCGTGGGCGGCGTCGTGGATGCCCACCCACAGGTCGATCCGCGGCACCTTCGGGCTGTCGACGATCTCGGCGATGACGATCTCGCCGTCGTGGTAGAGCGCGAGGTAGACCGGGCTGCGCAGCTCGTCGCGGAGCCACTCGAGCGCCGGCCGGGCCTGTGCCACCGCACGGGTGGCACGCCCGCGGCCGACCACGACGTCCATGCGGTGGCCGAGCGTGTACGTGCCGTCGCCGAGCCGCTGCAGGTAGCCGTCGTGCACGAGCGTGCGCAGCAGGTGGTACGTCGTCGGCAGGGCGATCCCGGTGCGGTGCGCCAGGGCCTTGGCCGTCGCCCGCTCGTCGAGGTCGGAGACCGCCTCGAGCAGCCGGAAGGCACGCTGGACCGACTGGATGAGCGTCGGTTCGCGCAGGTCCGACATGTCGCCTCCCGCGTGCGGGTGCGCGTGGCTCCGGGCGACGACGCAGCCCGTCGGGCCCTGATCGCCCCAGGGTACGGCGCGGCGCCCCGCGACGGGGGCCGGTCGGGAGCCCCGGCGCCCGCCGGTCCGACGACCCCGGTGCCGGTCGGGAGCCCCCGGCGCCCGCCGGTCCGACGACCGCGGTGCCGGTCAGGCGATCTGCTCCAGCCGGCTGTTGCGCGCGAGGGGGTGCGTCGCGAGGAGCTCGCCCACGGCCGACCGCATCGCGTCCGCCGAGGCGCCGTAGAGGTAGACCGCGGTCGTGTCCGCGGTCTCCCAGAACGACTGCAGCGCGCCGGTGCCGCCGAGCGCCTCGTGCAGGTCGTCGAGGAACTCGTTGACGTCGTTCTCGGCGTAGACCTCCGGGGGCAGGCCGGCGCCGTCGAGGTACAGGGCGAGTCCTTCGGTCGTGCCGAACTCGCGCGGCTCGAGCTCGTCGACGAGGACCGCCGATCCGCGCGGGGTGCCGACGTCCTCGAGGAACGCCACCACCGCGTCGCGGACCTCCGCGGGATCACCGACCACCTCGGCCCGCACGGCGCACGACACGGGCTCGCCGTCGGGGGAGAGCAGGGTGCCCGCCGCGGTGACCCTGCTGCCCGGGAAGTGCTCCTCGAGCCAGAAGGCCAGCGGGTCCTCGTAGCGGTCGCCGCGCTGCACCGCGTGCAGCCGGGCGTTGATCCGGACCTCGAGTGCCGACGTCGTGCCGGTCATGCGTGCTCCCCTCGGGTACCCCGAGCACATCGTCGCAGCCACCCCGGGGTCATTTCGCGTCAGCCCAGCTGCGCACGACCGACGTGTCGGCCACCAGGCGCACGCCGCTCCCGGCGCACCACCACGAGCCGGTGGAGCGCAGCGACGACTCGACGATCCCGACGACGCGCGACGCCTCGGCCGCCGTGGTCTCGACGAGCAGCTCGTCGTGCAGGCACAGGACGATCCGCGCGTCGGCGCCGGCGAGGCCCGCGCGCACCGTCGCGGCCCAGGCCTTGAACAGCTCGGCCGCCGCACCCTGCACGACGGCGTTGCGCGCGAACCGGCCGTAGGAGTGCGCGACCGTGGACTCGGGGCCGGCCTCCGCGAGGACGTCGCGCAGCGTCGAGAGGCGCAGCAGCCGGCCGCCGTAGGTGCGCAGGTCGACCCCGCGGCGGCCGGCCTCCTCGGCCGCGCGCAGGAACGCCATCGCCGACGGATAGGTGCGGTCCATGTCCTTGAGGGCGGCGCCGGCGGGTCCGCTCGTCTGCCCGTACATCGCGGCGAGCACGGCGACCTTGGCCGTCGGTCGGTCGCTGCCCAGGGCGCGCGCCACCGGGGCGTACATGTCGTCCTCCCGGGCGGCCGCGGCGAGCGCGGCGTCCCCCGACACGGCGGCGAGCACGCGGGGCTCGATCTGCCCGAGGTCGGCGCGCACGAGGACGCGTCCCTCCCGCGGACGGACCGCCGGGCGCAGCTCGGCGGGCAGGTTGTGCAGCCCGGCGGACGCCGTCATGCGGCCGGCACCCTCGCTCGCGCCCCAGACGCCGCGCAGCCGGTCGTCGGCGCCGATGTCGCGCTCGGCCCACGACCAGCCGTAGGTCGTCGCGATGCGCTCGGCCTTGCGCCACGCCAGCAGCGCGGCGACGGCCGGCGAGGACTCGGCGTAGGGCTCGAGCCGCCAGGACCTGGTGTCCGGGACGTCGATGCCCACCCGGGCCAGCAGGTCGCGGACGAGCGCGGGGTTGCGCAGATCGACCGGCTCGCCGGGGAACCGGGCCCAGACGACGGCGTCGCGCGCGCGCCGCGCCGCCGCCTCCTCGGCCTCGCTGCGCGGGCGGGGTCCGACCGTGGCGGTGAGCAGCGCCTCGAGGACCGCCCGGTCGATGGGCAGGCCGTCGTGCTCGAGCTCGACGGCGAGGAGGGCGGCCATCGACTCCGAGAGCGCGGTGAGGTACGGGAGCGGCGAGGTGCCGGCCGTCGCGCGACGGTCCGGAAGGGCGCGTACGCCGGTCTCCTGCAGGGCCTGCGTCTGGAGCAGCAGCGCCGCCCAGCGCGACGCGGCGTCCGGGTCGGCTGCCCACGCGCCGCGCAGCCACTCGCGGCTGAGCTGGCCGTCGGCCCGCACGACGTCGTCGGCCTCGCCCGCGAGGTCGAGGAGGGTCAGCTCGCCCTCGGGGAGCGGTGGCTCCGCCAGCCCGTGCGCCGCGGCCCAGGCCGCGCCGGCGTCGTCGCGGGAGAGGCCGTGCAGCAGCCGTGCCACGGCGCCGACGTCCCAGCAGGCCCGCGGGCGCACGCCGGCGGCGACGAGGGCGGCCGCGGTCCCGCGCGCCGACCACCACACCCAGCGCGGGCCGAGCGTCTCGATGTCGGCGACGAGGGCCACCGGGTCCGCGGTGGCCACGTGCTCCCGGCGTATCCCTCCGTCCGCGTCGCGCCACGCGAGCGCGAGCCCCCGCCCCGGCACCACGACGACCGCCAGTGGCTCCCCCGCACCCACCCCCTCCGGCACGCCCCCCGCCCTCACGCGGCGCACCGGCCGAAATCACTGAAGGTGGCCCTGGTTGCATAGAGAGCAACAAACTCCGCCCTCATCGACGCCACGGACCGAGTCCGGGTGCCGACCGATGAGGGCGGCGTTTGACCACTTCTAGGCAACCAGGGCCACCCTCAGTGAGATCAGTCCTCGTCGGTGTCGTCGTCGAGGCGGGCGAGCCAGACGGCGAGGCGCTCGACGGGGGTCTCGAACTCGGGGTTGAGGTCGACGAAGGTCCGCAGCCGCTCGGCGAGCCACAGGAGGGAGACCACCTCCTCGCCGCGTCGTGACTCGAGCTCCTCGATCCCGCGGTCGGTGAAGTACACGCCTGCTCCTCGGACTCGACGGCGACGGTGTCGTGGCTCAGGCGAACGCGGCCGCGACGATCTCGGCCTGCTCGCGCTCGTGGACCTTGTGCGTGCCCACCGCGGTGGTCGCGGCGGCAGGGCGGGAGATCGCGCGCATCGGACGCCCATCGAGGTGCTCGAGCAGTCCGAGCGTCACGAACGGCCACGCGCCCTGGTTCGCCGGCTCCTCCTGGACGAAGACGAGCTCCGCGTCACGGGGGTACGCCGCGAGGGCGGACGACAGCTCCTCGATCGGCAGCGGCGCGAGTCGCTCCAGCCGCACCACGGCGACGTCGGTGCGCCCGCTGCGCTCGCGCTCGGCGAGCAGGTCGTAGGTGACCTTGCCGGTGCAGATGAGCACGCGCCGTACGGCGGAGGCGTCCACCGCGTCGTCGGTGATGACCGGCCGGAACGTGCCCGACGTGAAGTCCGTGCGGGACGACGCCGCGGCCTTGAGCCGCAGCATCGACTTCGGCGTGAAGACCACGAGCGGCTTGTGGTGCGGCGCGATGGCCTGCCAGCGCAGCAGGTGGAAGTACGACGCCGGAGTCGACGGCATCGCCACGGTCATGTTGTCCTGCGCGCACATCTGCAGGAAGCGCTCGACGCGCGCGGAGGAGTGGTCGGGCCCCTGGCCCTCGTAGCCGTGCGGAAGCAGCAGGGTGACGCCGGAGAGCTGGCCCCACTTCTGCTCGCCCGAGGCGATGAACTCGTCGATGATCGTCTGCGCACCGTCGGCGAAGTCGCCGAACTGCGCCTCCCAGAGCACGAGCGCGTCCGGCCGTGCGACGGAGTAGCCGTACTCGAAGCCCATCGCGGCGTACTCGGAGAGCAGCGAGTCGTAGACGAAGAAGAACTGCCGGTTCTCCCGGTCCGCGAGGTACTTCAGCGGCGTGTGCTCCTCGCCGGTGACGCGGTCGACGATGACGGCGTGGCGCTGGCCGAACGTCCCGCGGCGGGTGTCCTGGCCGGCGAGGCGCACCGTGCGGCCCTCGAGGAGCAGGGACCCGAACGCGAGGGTCTCGCCCATCCCCCAGTCGATCGTGCCGTCCTGGACGCTGTGCGCGCGGCGCTGCAGCTGCGGCAGGAGGCGCGGGTGGACGGTGAAGCCGTCCGGCATCTCCACCTGCGTCGCGACGATCCGGTCGAGGGTCTCGTCGGAGATCGCGGTCGTGACGACGGCCGGGAAGGGCGCGGGCACGGGGTGCGACTTCTCCGTGGGGTGCGCCATGGCGTCGCGGGTCTCGGTGAAGACGCGCTCGAGCTGCTCCTGGTAGTCGCGCAGCGCCGCCTCGGCCTCCTCGAGGGTGATGTCGCCGCGGCCGATGAGCCCCTCGGTGTAGAGCTTGCGCGTCGAGCGCTTGGCGTCGATGAGGTTGTACATCAGCGGCTGCGTCAGCGACGGGTCGTCGGCTTCGTTGTGGCCGCGCCGGCGGTAGCAGACCATGTCGATGACGACGTCCTTCTGGAACGCCTGGCGGAACTCGTAGGCGAGACGGCCGATGCGCACGACCGCCTCGGGGTCGTCGCCGTTCACGTGGAAGATCGGCGCCTGCACCATGCGGGCCACGTCCGTGGCGTAGACCGACGAGCGCGACGACTCGGGTGCGGTGGTGAACCCGACCTGGTTGTTCACCACGATGTGCACCGTGCCGCCGGTGCGGTAGCCGCGCAGCTGGGACAGGTTCAGCGTCTCGGTGACCACGCCCTGGCCCGCGAAGGCGGCGTCGCCGTGCAGCAGGACCGGGAGCACGGAGAAGATCCGGCCGCGCGGCAGGAGGTCCTGCTTGGCCCGGACGATGCCCTCGAGCACGGGGTTGACCGCCTCGAGGTGGGAGGGGTTCGCGGCGAGGTAGACCGGGATCGTCCGGCCGCTCTCGGCGGTGAACGTGCCGCTCGTGCCGAGGTGGTACTTCACGTCGCCGGAGCCCTGCACCGAGCCCTCGACCTCGAAGTCGCCCTCGAACTCACGGAAGATCTGGTCGTAGGACTTCCCCGCGATGTTGGCCAGCACGTTGAGCCGCCCGCGGTGCGGCATGCCGATGCAGACCTCGTCGAGGCCCTCCTCGGCGGCGGCGGACAGGACGGCGTCCATGAGCGGGATGACCGACTCGGCCCCCTCGAGGGAGAACCGCTTCTGGCCGACGTACTTCGTCTGCAGGAACGTCTCGAACGCCTCGGCCGCGTTGAGGCGGCGCAGGATGCGCAGCTGCTCCTCGCGCGGGGGCTTGTCGTAGTGCCGCTCGACGCGCTCCTGGATCCAGGCCCGCTGCTCGGGGTCCTGCATGTGCATGTACTCGATGCCGATGGTGCGGCAGTAGGCGTCGCGCAGGACGCCGAGGATGTCGCGCAGCTTCTTGAACGGCGCACCGCCGAACCCGCCGGTGGCGAACTCGCGGTCGAGGTCCCACAGCGTGAGGCCGTGGCTGGCCACGTCGAGGTCCACGTGCCCGCGCTGGCGGTACTCGAGCGGGTCGGTGTCGGCCATGAGGTGCCCGCGCACGCGGAACGCGTGGATGAGCTCGTGCACGCGTGAGGTCTTGTCGAGGTCGTCGTCGTGCGCGGTCGCGATGTCGGCGGCCCAGTGGATCGGCTCGTAGGGGATCCTCAGCGCGGTGAAGACACCGTCGTAGAACCCGTGCTCGCCGAGGAGCAGCTGGTGCACGAGGCGGAGGAACTCGCCGGACTGCGCGCCCTGGATGATCCGGTGGTCGTACGTCGACGTCAGCGTCGTGATCTTGCTGATGGCGTGGCGCGCGAGCGTCTCCTCGGCCGCGCCCTGCCACTCAGCGGGGTAGTCCATCGCGCCCACGCCGATGATCGCGCCCTGTCCCTGCATCAGCCGCGGCACGGAGTGCACGGTCCCGATGCCGCCGGGGTTCGTCAGGCTCACGGTGGTGCCGACGAAGTCGTCGACCACGAGCTTCCCACCACGCGCCTTGCGCACGAGCTCCTCGTAGGTGGACCAGAACGTCGCGAAGTCCATCAGGTCGGCGCTCTTGATGTTCGGCACGAGCAGCTGGCGCGTGCCGTCCGGCTTGGCCAGGTCGATCGCGATGCCGAGGTTGACCCGCTCGTTCTGCAGCACGGCGGGCCTGCCGTCGACCACGGTGAATCCCTGGTTCATCGACGGCATCGCCTTGAGCGCCTGCACGAGCGCCCAGCCGATGAGGTGCGTGAACGACACCTTGCCGCCGCGGCCGCGGGCCAGGTGGTTGTTGATCACGATGCGGTTGTCGATGAGCAGCTTCACCGGGACGGCGCGGACGCTCGTCGCCACCGGGACGGAGAGGCTCTCCTCCATGTTGGCGACGGTGCGGGCCGCGGCGCCGCGCAGGATCGTCGGCTCGACCTTCTCGGCGACCGCCGCGGGCGCCACGACCGGGGCGGCGGGCGGTGCGGGCGGCGTGACCGGGGCGGGGACCGGGGCGACCCGGATCTCCGGCTGGAGCGGCTGAGGCGCGGCGTGAGTGGCGATCTCGGCGTCGGAGGCGAGCTCCGCGGCCTCGACCTCGGCCTTGTGCGCGGCCCGCGCGGCGGCGGACGCGGCCACCAGCTCGGCGCCGGCGTGCTCGGTGGGCACGTAGTCCGCGAAGAAGTCCCACCACGCCGGGTCGACGCTCGTCGGATCGGTCAGGTACTGCTGGTAGATCTCGTCGACGAGCCACTCGTTGGGCCCGAACGCGGCAAGGCGGCTGCTCTGCTCCGACTGATCCGACGTCGACATCGACGGCCCTTCACTGCACACCGGGGACGACCCGACGGTGGCCGGGCGCGATTGAACAACCCTACGCCGTCGGCGCGGACGGGCGACCGGCGGTCGTCGGCCGCGGACGCCGCCCCGGACGCCGCCCCGGGCGCCCCGTCGGCCGGTCCGCGGGCGCCGGGACCGGCGGGCGCTACAGCCCCATCGAGCGGCCGATGACGAGCTGCTGGATGCCGGTGGCGCCCTCGACCACGCGCAGCATCCGCAGGTGGCGCAGGACCCGCTCGACCGGGCCCTCCCTGAGCAGACCCATGCCGCCGAACGTCTGCACCGCCCGGTCGGCCACGGCATAGCACTTCTCCGTGGCGTACATCTTCGTGATCGAGGCGTCCAGCATCGGGTCCTCGCCCTCGTCGACCGCCCAGGCGAGGTGGTAGACGAGCCAGCGAACGGCCTCGAGGTCGGCCCGGCTCTCCGCGAGCGGGAACGAGACGCCCTGGTTGCGACCGATCGGGCGGCCGAACGCCGTGCGCGACCGCGCGTGCTCGACGGCCGCGCCCAGCGCGTACTCGGCGAGGCCGAGGGACTGGGCGCCGATGAAGGCACGCCCGGAGTTGAGGAACGACATCGCCGCCGCGAACCCCAGGCCGACCTCGCCGAT
>JAJXTD010000190.1 GCA_021784035.1 Actinomycetes bacterium
CGTGCCGCCGGACGGAGGCGGCGGCGGGGGCGGCGGTGCGGCGCCGCCGGCGGGGACCTGCGGCTCCTCGGGTGGTGGGGCGTCGAACGACATGGCTGTTCCTCCTCGGAACGAGCGCCGCGCGACCGTGACCTGGGCGGCGACCGCGAACCACGCTAGCGAGCACGGACGGGCAGGTGGGGGAGGTTGCCGCCCCAGTTCGTCCGGATGTCGGAGCCGAGACCCGCCGATCGGCCGACATCGCCGGGTGGAGCGGCACGCGTTCGCGCGGGGAGCGATCGCCGTCGCCGGGTGACGGCGTATCGAGTCAGTCGGAGGCGGTGACGACGTCGATGAGCTCCTCGACCCGGGCGAGGAGGCTCGGCTCGAGGTCGGCGTAGGTGCGGACGTGGCCGAGCAGCCAGCGCCAGCCGGCGGCGACGTCGGCGGGGGTCGCGTGCGGCCGGCCGAGCTCGGCGAGGACCCCCTCCTTCCAGGGTCGGCCCCGGGGCACCTCGGGCCAGCTGTCGATGCCGAGCACCTGCGGGCGGACCGCCTGCCACACGTCGACGTAGGGATGGCCGAGGACGACGACGTGCGCGCCGTACGCCCGCCGCACCTCGTCGGCGATGCGGGTCTCCTTCGAGCCGGGCACCAGGTGGTCGAGGAGCACGCCGATCCGCCGGCCGGGACCGGGGTCGACGTCGCGGATCCGCGCGAGCAGGTCGTCCGCCCCGTGCAGCGGCTCGACGACGACGCCCTCCACCCGGAGGTCGTCGCCCCACACCTTCTCGACGAGCTCGGCGTCGTGCCGTCCCTCCACCCAGATCCGCGACCCGCGCGCGACGACCGCGCGGTGCCCCGCGACGGCGAGGGACCCCGACGCGGTCCGCGTCGGCGCGGACGGGCCTGCCACCGCCGGCCGGACGAGCGTGACGACGTCGCCGTCGAGCCGGAAACCCGCGGGGCGCAGAGCGAACGGGCGGCGTACGCCGTGCCTGTCCTCGAGGACGACGGCCCAGCCGTCGGCCCCCTTGTCCGTTCCGACGACGGCTCCGCACCAGCCCGAGTCGACGCACTCGACGACGAGCCCGTTGTCCGCCGCGACCTCGGCCACGCGCCGGCGGTTCGGGGCGTGCGGGTCGGCGGAGAGGACGTCGCGGCCGTAACGGTCGCCCATCGGGCCTCCAGTCCTCGCGTCGTCGTCCGGTTCTGCGGTCGAGCGTAGGCCGCGGAGCCGGCCCGGCCGGGGAGCCGGGCCGGCGCGGAGCGCGTCGGGAGGAGGGCCGTGCGGGTCCGTCGTAGACTTGGCACTCGGATTCCCGGAGTGCCAGCCGGGAGCGAGCAGCCGGAGGTGGGTCGTGGTCGAGGACCGTCGCCTGGCCGTGCTGCGCGCGATCGTCGAGGACTACGTCGCCACCCACGAGCCCGTCGGGTCCCGGTCGCTCGTCGAGCGGCACTCGCTCGGGGTGAGCCCGGCGACGATCCGCAACGACATGGCCGCGCTCGAGGACGAGGGCCTCATCGCCCAGCCGCACACGAGCGCCGGGCGGGTCCCGACCGACCAGGGCTACCGCGTGTTCGTCGACCGGCTCTCGCAGGTGAAGCCGATGTCCGCGGCCGAGCGCCGGGCGATCGGGTCGTTCCTCGACGGCGCGGTCGACCTCGACGACGTCATGCAGCGGTCCGTGCGCCTCCTCGCGCAGCTGACCCGCCAGGTCGCGCTGATCCAGTACCCGTCGCTCACCCGCTCCACCGTGCGTCACCTCGAGCTCGTCCTGCTCACGCCCACCCGCGTGCTGCTCGTGCTCATCGCCGACACCGGCCGGGTCGAGCAGCGCGTCGTCGAGACCGCCGTCACCGTCTCCGACGACCTGCTCGCGCGGATGCGGACCCGGCTCGTCGAGCAGGTCAACGGCGCGCGGCTCGTCGACGTCGCCGAGAAGGTCGCCGACCTCACCGAGCAGTTCGAGCGCGACGAGCGCACGGCGGTCGCCGCGGTCGTCGCCTCGCTGCTCGAGACCGTGGTCGAGCGGCACGAGGAGCGGGTCATGCTCGCGGGCACGGCCAACCTCGCGCGGTTCGGCGAGGACTTCCACGGCGCGGTGCGCCCGGTGCTCGAGGCGCTCGAGGAGCAGATGGTCCTCCTCCGGCTGCTCGGCGAGAGCCGCACCACCGACGCGCTCACCGTGCGCATCGGCCACGAGAACGAGGTCGAGGGCCTCAGCGCGACGTCCGTCGTGACCGTCGGCTACTCGCGGGGGGACGAGATCGTGGCGCAGCTCGGCGTCGTCGGTCCGACCCGCATGGACTATCCCGGGACGATGGGGTCGGTGCGCGCGGTCGCGCGCTACGTCGGCCGCATCCTGACTGAGCAGCAGTAAGGACGAGCGTGGCTTCCGACCTGTACGCCGTCCTCGGCGTCTCGCGTGACGCGACCGCCGAGGAGATCAAGCGGTCCTACCGCAAGCTGGCCCGCGAGCTGCACCCGGACGTGAACCCGGACCCGGCCATCCAGGACCGGTTCAAGGAGGTCACCGCGGCGTACGAGGTGCTCTCCGACCCCGACAAGCGGCAGATGTACGACCTCGGCGGCGACCCGCGCGGCGGCGCGGGCGGTGCCGGGTTCGGTGCCGGCTTCGGCTTCGGCGACATCATGGACGCGTTCTTCGGCACCCAGTCGCGCGGGCCGCGGCCACGCATGGGCCGGGGCAAGGACGCGCTCATCCGGCTGCAGGTCACGCTCGCCGAGGCGACGTTCGGCGCCACCCGCGAGCTCACCGTCGACACCGCGGTCGCCTGCGACGAGTGCCACGGCGCCGGGACCGCGCCCGGCTCGCAGGTCGTCACCTGCACCATGTGCCAGGGCCGCGGCGAGGTGCAGTCCGTGCAGCGCTCGTTCCTCGGGCAGGTCATGACCTCACGGCCGTGCCCGCAGTGCCAGGGCTACGGCACGCTCATCCCGCACCCGTGCCCGGAGTGCTCCGGCGAGGGGCGGGTCCGCACGCGGCGCACCATCTCCGTCAAGATCCCGCCGGGCGTCGACACCGGCACGCGCATCCAGCTCACCGGCGAGGGCGAGGTCGGACCGGGTGCCGGTCCCGCCGGCGACCTGTTCCTCGAGATCGTCGAGGTGCCGCACGAGGTCTTCTCGCGCCAGGGCGACGACCTGCACTGCACCATCACGCTGCCGATGACCGCGGCGGCGCTCGGCACCACGATCGACCTCGAGACGCTCGACGGCCCCGAGTCGATCGACGTACACCCGGGGACGCAGTCCGGCGAGACGGTCACGCTGCGGCAGAAGGGCGTCGCGCACCTGCGGGCCAGCGGCCGCGGCGACCTGCACGTGCACGTCGACGTCCAGACGCCGACGAGGCTCGACGAGCGGCAGGAGCAGCTGCTCCGCGAGCTCGCCGCGGCGCGCGGCGAGGAGCGCCCCGCGGGCACCGTGCAGGCCAGCCACCCGGGACAGGGCGGCGGTCTGTTCTCGCGGTTGCGCGACGCGTTCAACTCATGACGGCACCGTTCTTCCTCGTCGCACCGGCCGCCCTCACGCCGACCGTCGGCGGCACGGTCGTGGTCGACGGCCCGGAGGGGCGGCACGCGGCGACGGTGAAGCGGCTCGAGCGCGGTGAGCCGGTGCTCGTCGGCGACGGCGCGGGCCACGTGGTGGAGGGGGTCGTCGCGGCCGTCGTGGGGCGGGACCGCGTCGACGTCGAGGTCACGTCGTACGCCGTGCACCCGGAGCCCGCGCCGCGCGTGGTCGTCGTGCAGGCGCTGGCGAAGGGCGAGCGCGGCGAGCTGTCCGTCGAGCTGCTCACCGAGGTCGGCGTCGACGTCGTCGTGCCATGGTCCGCATCCCGGTCGATCGCCCAGTGGCGCGGCGAGAAGGCCCTGCGTGGCGTGGAGAAGTGGCGCACCACGGCGCGCGAGGCGGCGAAGCAGTCGCGCCGCCCGTTCCTGCCGGAGGTCCGCGGGCTCGCCTCGACGGACGACGCCGTGGCGCTCGTCCGGGACGTCGTCGCGGGCGGCGGCACCGCGCTGGTCCTGCACGAGGACGCGAGCCTGCGGCTGGCGGCGCTGCGGGTACCGCCGAGCGGCGACGTCGTGCTCGTGGTGGGCCCGGAGGGCGGCATCGGGCCGGAGGAGCGCGCCGCCTTCGAGGCCGTCGGCGCCCGGTCCGCCCGGCTCGGACCCACGGTCCTGCGCACCTCCACCGCCGGCACCGTCGCGGCGGCCGTCGTCCTCGCCTCCTGCGGCCGCTGGGACTGAGCGCCGCGTCGCGCGTCGTCGTACGGCGCGTGGCGAAGGTCCGGCTGGGCTGGCCGAATGCACTGAGGGTGGCCCTGGTTGCGCAAGAAGCAACCAGGGCCACCCTCAGTGAGAACCCTCGGCTCGAGCGGACGGTCGTCGGCGTCTTGGGGCGGGGCCGCCGCGGGCGGGGCGCGCGTCTGAGCGGGCGACCGGTACGGTCGCGGCATGAGCGGTGACTGCCTCTTCTGCCGGATCGTCGCGGGCGAGCTCCCCGCCACGGTCGTCCACGAGACCGACCGCGTCCTGGCGTTCCGGGACATCGCGCCGCAGGCCCCGGTGCACGTGGTCGTGGTCCCCAAGGCCCACCACGCCGACGTCAGCGCGCTCGCCGCGGCCGACGAGCACCTCGCCGGGGAGCTGCTGGCCGCGGCGGCGGACGTGGCCCGCCTCGAGCACCTCGACCACGGGTACCGGCTGGTCGTCAACACCGGCACCGACGGCGGCCAGACCGTCTTCCACGTCCACGTGCACCTGCTCGGGGGGCGCGGGCTGACCTGGCCGCCCGGCTGACCGGACGGATCGGACGTGGCCGCGGAGGCATCGCGCCGTACCATGATCGGGTCGGTGAGCACGCCGGCGACCCCGACCACGAAGGGCAGCGACGGCCAGTCGGCCGACCCATGACGACCACGACTGACACGCAGGCCAAGATCGTCGTACCGGCATCCCTGGACATGGTGGGGCTGCTCGGGTCCCGGGACGAGCACGTCCGCGTCGTCGAGCGCGGCTTCCCGGCCGTCGACGTGCACGTCCGCGGCAACGAGATCACCCTCACCGGCCCGCAGGCCGAGGTCGCCCTCGCCGACCGCGTCATCGGCGAGATGCTCGCCGTGCTCCGCACCGGCCAGGGGCTCACCACGGAGGGCGTCGAGCGGTCCATCGCGATGCTGCGCGACGACTCCGGCGTACGCCCGGCCGACGTCCTGACCGCGAACATCCTGTCGAACCGCGGTCGCACGATCCGGCCCAAGACGCTGAACCAGAAGCGCTACGTCGACGCGATCGACGAGCACACGATCGTGTTCGGCATCGGTCCCGCGGGGACCGGCAAGACCTACCTCGCCGTCGCCAAGGCCGTGCAGGCCCTGCAGTCGAAGAAGGTCACGCGGATCATCCTCACCCGCCCGGCGGTCGAGGCGGGCGAGCGGCTCGGCTTCCTGCCGGGCACGCTGTCGGAGAAGATCGACCCCTACCTGCGCCCGCTCTACGACGCGCTGCACGACATGGTCGACCCCGACTCCATCCCGCGGCTCATGACCAGCGGCGTGATCGAGGTGGCCCCGCTGGCCTACATGCGCGGGCGGACGCTCAACGACGCGTTCATCATCCTCGACGAGGCGCAGAACACCTCGCCCGAGCAGATGAAGATGTTCCTCACCCGCCTCGGCTTCGGCTCCACGATGGTCGTGACCGGCGACACCACGCAGG
>JAJXTD010000191.1 GCA_021784035.1 Actinomycetes bacterium
CACACGCCGGCCGCGGCGATGCGCACGAGCACCTCACCGGCCCGCGGCGGCGCGAGGTCGACGTCGGTCACCTCGACGTCGAGCCCGGGACCCCGGAACACTACGGCCTTCATGCGTCCTCCTCAGGTCGCCGACGCGCGGATGTGGAGCGCGCGGCGGTACTCGTCGATCTGGTCGGACAGGCGCCGGCGCGCCACTGCCGTGGTCGCCGGGTCGGCCGCGGCGGCCTCGGCCAGGTGCAGCGTGCGCTCCGCGACGTCGTGCCACGGGAACCCGGCCCAGATCACGGCATCGGTGACCGCCGGGCCGCGCCGGGCCGACGTCAGGCAGGCGGCCGGGAACCAGGGCTCGACGTACGGCCCGAGCAGCGCGCCCTGCTCGGGCCGCCAGAAACCGGCGGCCGTGCTGCGCACGACGTAGGCCGAGGCGGCCTGCGCCTCCGGCACGTCGGCGAACATGAGCTCCCACGCCGCGCGCTTCGCGTCGGCGTCGGGGCGGGCCGCGCGGCACCAGGCCGCGTGCAGCGCCGCCTCCTCGTCCGGGGAGGCGGCGAGCGCGGCGTCGATCTCCACGCCGTCGACCGCCCCGAGGACGGTGAGCCGGCGCAGCAGCCGCCAGCGCAGGTCCTCGTCCAGCGCCGGGCCTCCCGGCACGCCGGCGTCGAGCCAGCTGCGCAGCTCGTCGGCGTCCCCGGCGGAGGCGACGTACCACCGCAGGGCGGTGAGGCGCAGGCTCGCCGTCGCGGCACCGTCGGTGCGGGCGAGGAGGTCGGCGCAGGTCGCGGCGAGCGTCCCGAGGGCGCGGTCGCGGTCGGCGGCACCGAGGTAGCGGTCGGCGAGCACGTCCCGGGACCAGGACAGGACGCCGTCGGCGACCGTCGCGTCGACCTCGTGCGGCAGGTGGCGGGCGACGAGCGCGAGGTGCTCCAGCGGGGCGAGCTCGGCGTCGCGCACCCGGTCCCGCAGCGACCCCCAGGCGACGGCGCGGGCGAGCGGGTCGGCGATCGAAGCGAGCCCGGCAACGAGCGCGTCGGACGACCGGGCGTCCAGGCGCACCTTCGCGAACGTGAGGTCGCCGTCGTTGAGCAGCAGCAGGTCGGGCTCCGGTTCGCCGCCGAGGTCGACCGCAACCGGCCCGGGCGCTGCGGGCAGCCGCACGTCCACCGCGCGCCGGAGCACGAGCTCGGCCGGGTCGCCGCGGCGGGCGTCGTAGAGCCCGACGCGGACGAGGTGCGGCCGCACGCCCGGGTGCTCGACGCGGATCCCGTCCGCGGTGCGCTCGACGCGCAGCGTGTCGACGCCGGTGGTCCGCAGCCACGCGTCTGCCCACGCACGGACGTCGCGCCCGGAGTGACGCGCGAGAGCGTCGAGGACGTCGGTCAGCGTCGCCGTGCCGAACGACCGAGAGGTGAGCAGGTCGTTGATGCCCGCGAGGAACGTCTCCTCGCCCAGCCACGCGACGAGCTGGCGCAGGGCGGCCGCACCCTTGGCGTAGGAGATGCCGTCGAAGTTCTCCAGCGCCGTCTCGGTGTCGAGCACGTCGGCGTCGTCCGGCGCCACCGGGTGCGTGCTCGTGCGCTCGTCTGCGTCGTAGCCCCACGGCTTGCGGTGCGCGGCGAACGCGGTCCACGCGCCCGGGAACCGGGTGGCCTGCTCCACGACCTGCGCGCCCATGTACTCGGCGAAGGACTCGTTGAGCCAGATGTCCTCCCACCAGCCGAGCGTCACGAGGTCGCCGAACCACATGTGCGCCATCTCGTGCGCGATCGTGTTGGCCCGCTCGACCCGCTGCTCGTCCGTGACCGCGGACGTGAAGACGTACTCGTCGCGGAGCAGGATGCAGCCGACCTGCTCGAGGGCGCCCCAGTTGAGCTCGGGCACGAACGCCTGGTCGTACTTGTCGAACGGGTACGGCTCGTCGAACACCGACGTGTAGTGGTCGAAGCACGCCGTGGTGATCTCGAGGATCTCCGCCGCCTCGCGGTCCAGGTGCTCCGCGAGCGAGCGGCGGCAGTACAGCCCGAACGGCAGGCCGCGGTGCTCGGACCGCACGAGGTGCAGCGGTCCGGCGACGAGGACGAAGAGGTACGACGAGACGCGGGGCGTGGTGGCGAGCTCCCACCGACCCGTGTCCGGGCTGCCCGAGACCGGCCGACCGTTTCCCACGACCGTCCATCCCACCGGTGCCGTGACAGTCGTGCGGATCGTGGCCTTGAGGTCCGGCTGGTCGAAGTTGGCGAGCACGCGCTGCGCGTTCACGACGCCGACGTAGGCACCGACGTAGGCCTCGCCGTCGAGCGGGTCGACGTAGCGGTGCATGCCGTCGCCCGTGCTCGTGTAGGCGATCTCGGCGTCGACGACCAGCTCGTTGTCCGCCGCGAGGCCGGCGAGCGCGATCCGGGTCCCGTCGTACGCCGACGGCTCGAGCGCACGGCCGTTGAGCACCGCAGACCCGAGGCGCTCCGCGCGCAGCTCGGCGAACGTGGCGGCGCCGGTCTCGACGCAGGCGAACCGCACGACGACGCGCGACCCGAAGACGCGGTCGCCGCGGGTGAGGTCCAGGTCGACGTCGTAGGACTCGACGCGCAGGAGACGGGACCGCTCCTGGGCCTCGACGAGGGTCAGCGGGCGGGAGGTCTCGGTCACCCGAGCAGCCTCCCAGAGCCGTGCGGACGACGGGTGGTCGACCAGCCGGCGCGTCGTGCCGCTCGGGCGGGTGCTCCCCTCGTCGAGGCGTCGGCGCGCGATCCGTCTAGGGTCGCGGTCGGGACCCGACGACAGGAGCAGCGATGAGCCGGCAGATCACCTCCGTGGTGGGCGGGGCGCCCGTGGCGGGCGGCGACGGGCACGCGGACGTCAACCCGTCGGACCTCGCCGACGTGGTGCTGGAGTACGGCGCGGTCGACGCCGCCGCCGCGCGAGCGGCGCTCGAGTCCGCCGCCGAGGCGCTCCCGGCGTGGTCGCGCACGACGCCGTGGCAGCGCTCGGAGGTCCTCGACCGGGCCGGGAGCGAGGTGCTCGCGCGGGCCGACGAGCTCGGCGACCTGCTCGCCCGCGAGGAGGGCAAGACGCTGCCCGAGGCGCGCGGCGAGGTCGTGCGCGCGGGGCAGATCCTCAAGTACTTCGCCGGCGCCGTGCTGCAGCCGCACGGGCACGTGCTCGACTCCGTGCGTCCGGGCATCGAGGTCACGGTGACCCGCGAGCCGATCGGCGTCGTCAGCGTGATCACGCCGTGGAACTTCCCGATCGCCATCCCCGCGTGGAAGATCGCACCGGCGCTGGCCTTCGGCAACACGGTCGTGTTCAAGCCCGCGGAGCTCGTGCCCGGCAGCGCGTGGGAGCTCGTCGACATCCTCAACCGCGCCGGCCTGCCCGCCGGCGCGCTCAACCTCGTGCTGGGCCGCGGCTCGGTGGTGGGCCCGGTGCTGACGACGGACCCGCTCGTCAACGGCGTCACGTTCACCGGCTCGGTCGGGACCGGCCGCGGCATCCTCGACGCGTCCGCTCCGCTCGGTCGCAAGGTGCAGCTCGAGCTCGGCGGGAAGAACCCGCTCGTCGTCGTCGACGACGCCGACATCGACATCGCCGTCGAGTGCCTCGTGCAGGGCGGCTTCGGCTCGACCGGGCAGCGCTGCACGGCGTCGTCCATCGCCGTCGTGACGGACGGGATCCACGACCGGTTCGTCGAGGCCGTGCGCGCGCGGCTGTCGCGGTGGACGGTCGGCGACGCCCGCGGTGCCGGCGTCGACATGGGCCCGGTCGTCGACCCGTCCCAGCTCGCGCAGGACCTGCGCTACCTCGACGTCGCGCGCGGCGAGGGCGCCGAGGTCGTCGGTGGCGACGTGCTCGACCTCGGGACGGCCGGCCACTACATGGCACCGGCGCTCGTCCTCGGGACGACGGCGACGCACACGATCAACCGCGAGGAGGTCTTCGGCCCGGTCGTGTCGTTCATCCGCGTCGCGAACTACGACGAGGCCCTGGCAGCGGCGAACGCGAGCACGATGAACCTGTCCGCGGGCGTCTGCACGACCGACCTCGCGACCGCCGCGCACTTCCGGCGTAACTCCAAGGCGGGCATGGTCATGGTGAACCTGCCCACCGCCGGCGTCGACTTCCACGTGCCGTTCGGCGGCCGCGGCGAGTCCAGCCACGGCCCGCGCGAGCAGGGCTTCGCCGCGATCGACTTCTTCACCACGAGCAAGACGGCGTACACCGCCCCCGGATCCCCCCGCACCTGACGCGTCGGCCCCGTCCCGGGCGGATGTAACTGATCATCGGGTCGCTTCCGGCCTCGGGAGACGACCCTTCGATCAGTTACATGCCGACCTGGAGCCTGGGGGAGGATGGCAGCCGTGGAGCGGACCCCGGCGCGCGCCTGGCTCGTGTGGGGCGTCGCCGTCGCGGCGTACACGATCGCCGTCCTGCAGCGCACGTCGCTCGGCGTCTCGGGCCTCGACGCCGCGCAACGCTTCGGGATCTCGGCCGCCCTGCTCGCCACGTTCGCCGTCGTCCAGCTGCTCGTGTACGCCGCCATGCAGATCCCGGTGGGCGCGATGGTCGATCGCGTGGGTCCCCGGGCGATGGTCGTCGCGGGTGCGCTGCTCATGGCGCTCGGGCAGGTGGCGCTCGCCCTGGCCGAGTCGTTCCCGGCCGCGATCCTCGCCCGCGTGCTCGTCGGGGCCGGCGACGCGATGACGTTCATCAGCGTGCTGCGCCTCGTCGCGTCGTGGTTCGCGCCGCGCCAGGTGCCCGTGCTCACGCAGGTGACCGGCCTCGTCGGGCAAGGCGGGCAGATCCTCAGCGCCATCCCGCTCGTCGCGATCCTGCACACCGCGGGGTGGACGCCGGCGTTCCTGTCGGCCGCCTCGTTCAGCGTCCTCGCCGCGGTGCTCACTCTGGTCGTGGTGCGCGACACCCCCGACGGCACGCGGTCCGCCGACGAGTCGCCGTCGTGGGCGAAGATCCGTCACGACCTCGTGTCCGCGTGGCAGCACCCCGGCACGCGGCTGGGCCTCTGGACGCACTTCACCACGCAGTTCTCCGGCACGGTGTTCGTGATGCTCTGGGGCTACCCGTTCCTCACCTCGGGCGAGGGCCTCACCCGCCAGGAGGCCGGTGCGCTGTTCACGGTGATGGTGCTGTCGGGCATGGCGGCCGGGCCGGTGATCGGCGTGCTCGTCTCGCGACATCCGCTGCGCCGGTCCTGGCTCGTGCTCGGGATCATCCTCTCGGCGATGGGCGTGTGGACCGTCGTACTCGCGCTGCCGGAGCCCGCACCGGGCTGGCTGCTGCTCGTCCTCGTCCTCGTGCTCAGCGTGAGCGGACCCGGCTCGATGATCGCCTTCGACTATGCCCGGACCTTCAACCCGCCGAACCGCTTCGGTACCGCGACCGGCATCGTCAACGTCGGCGGCTTCGTCGCGGCGCTCGTCACGATCCTGCTGGTCGGCCTGGTGCTCGACCTCGTCGGACAGGGCGAGACGTACACGCTGTCGGGGTTCCGGGTCGCGCTGTCGGTGCAGTACCTGTTCTGGGTCGTCGGCCTCGTCGGCTTCCTCCGCGCCCGGCGCCGGGTCCGCGCCCGCATGGCGTCCGAGGGCACGCACGTGCCCCCGCTGCGCGAGGCCCTGCGCCGTCGCCGCGCCGCCCGCTCCTGACCGCCGCGACCCGTCCTCCGGCGACCGGCCAC
>JAJXTD010000192.1 GCA_021784035.1 Actinomycetes bacterium
CCCAGGACCAGATTAACGACGTCATCGTCGACCGGGCGCTGCACGGCCACGACGTGGTCCGGCTCAAGGGCGGCGACCCCTTCGTGCTCGGTCGCGGCGGCGAGGAGGCGCTGGCCTGCCACGCGGCCGGAGTCCCGGTCGAGGTCGTGCCCGGCGTGACGTCCGCGGTGTCCGTCCCCGCCGCCGCCGGCATCCCCGTCACGCACCGCGGCGTGGCCTCGTCGTTCGCCCTGGTCTCCGCGCACGACGGCGTCGAACCCGTCGAACACGCCGCGCACGAGCACGCGCCGAGCACCACCCTCGTCCTGCTCATGGGCGTCCGGCAGCTGCGCGACTCCGCGGCCGCGCTCGTCCGTGCAGGCCGTGACGCCTCGACACCCGTCGCCATCATCGAACGCGGCTGGACCCCGCAGCAGCGCACCACGATCGGCACCCTCGCCGACATCGCCGACATCGCCCGGGCCCGAGGCGTCGCATCGCCGGCCGTCGTCGTCGTCGGGCACGTCGTGTCGCTGCGAGAAGCGCTCGGCGCCTTCTCTCCCGAGCTGCCATGAGCGCGGTCGTGCTGCTGGCACACGGATCGCCGGACCCGAGGTCGCAGCGGGCGGTTCAGGACACGGTCACCGCCGTGGCCAGGGGGAGCGGATCCACCGTCACCGCTGCGTTCCTCGACCACGACGAGCGCGACCTCCGCACCGTCGTCGCCCAGATCGACGACGACGAGCACGTGGCGGTCCTTCCGCTGCTGCTCGCGACTGCGTTCCACGCACGCGTCGACGTACCCGCCGCCGTGTCCGCGCTGGACCGGCCCGTCGACCTGCTGGACCCGATCGGCCACCCGTCCGGCGTGCTCGACTCCATCCTGCGCCGCTGCGCCGGACCCACCGTGCTCGTGGCCGCCGGCACCCGTGACGACGAGCAGCGCGCCGCCTTCGCCCACGCCGTCGCCCGGGCCGCCGCGCGCACCAGCGTCCCGGCCGTCGAGGCGTACGCCACCGGTCCCGGCCGCCGGCTGACGGACGCCACCCGCCCGGGTGGCGCGACGGTCGTCCCGTGGTTGCTCGCACCAGGACGACTCCTGGACTCAGTCCACGAGTCCGCCGGCCGTCACGGATGCCACAGCGTCGGCTACGGCCTCCTCCGGGAGCCCTCGTTCCTGCGGGCCCTCGACGCCCGTGTCGGGGCCCGCCGATGAACCCTCGCCTGACCGCCCACCGCCGCCGCGTCAAGGTCGACGACAACGGCTGCTACGAGTGGGTCATCTGCACCGAGTCGAACACCACGTCGGACACCTGCCTCGTTCTGACACGTGGCGACCGGGCCCGATGGCCCGCACTCGTCCGCACCTTCGGCATCACCCGCCTGGACGCCATCGCGTTCGTCAACTACCAAGAGCGCGCACTGTTCGCTCTCGACTGTGACCTGCTCGACGGGTACAGGACGTGACTCGATCCTCGGGCAAGCGTCGACGCCTCTGCGAGCGTGGTGGCTGTTAGAAGCGGAATGGCTTGGGTGGCGGGGCGAGGTTCGCGCGGGGGCAGGTGGATAGCTCGAGGTCGCCGAAGCGTAGGGCGTCGTTGCAGAGGCTTTCGACCGTCCAGCCGAGGGCGGCGCCTTGCCGGGTAACGGTGACCCGGTAGATGGTGATGTCGTACTTGGTGGGTGTGCCGTAGGCGACCTCGATGGTGCCGAGGAGATCGGATCCCTCTGGTTCACCGAGGGGGCCCCAGACGCTGTGGTAGCGGGACCAGCGGGTGGGTGCTGAGGCCCACACCCCACCTCGTTGGATGTCCTGGAGGGCGAGTTCCACGAGGATCCTGCGCGCGGCGTCCTCGGGGATGATGGCCGAGGGCCGGATGACCTCGGTGACCGCGACGTCGTCGTACAGCTCGGTGTTGAAGATCTCGGCGTTGTTCATGGGTGCGCTCTCCTGGCCGTTCACGGCATGGGGCTTCGTAGGGGGCGTGCACGCGGCGGCCGCGTGAGGCTGTGGACGCGTCGCGCCAGACCGGTGAGGGGCATGGGATCTAGCCGGACTGGTCCACGGTGACGGTGACCCGCAGGGCGTCTGGTGGGTTCTGGCATGCCGGTCCGGTGAGGCGCACGGCTCCTCGCAGCTCGACGACCAAGGACTGCCCAGGCGGGATCACCCGGTGGCCACTGGTTGCTGCGGGATCGAGTGCGAGTCGGGTCTGGCACGACCGGCTGAAGGTAGGCGCGAGATCTACCGCGGTGATCCGGACCGGGAACGTGTAGCTGTTGCGCACCGTGAACAGGAGACTTGCCGGGCCTCCAGGAACGAGTGTGGACGGGCCCCCGCCGTCGGTGAGCTGGGCATTGGTCACGCGAATCAGCGGGGCAGCCGTCGGGGGTCGTTGGTCCAGCCCCTGCGTTCCGTTGATGGCCAGCACCGCCACGAGCCCGAGCCCTACGATCGCCGGCACGATCCGCCGCACAGCGCCCCGCAGCACAGGGGGTGGTCCTCCTCTGCCGCGGTTGGCCGCCATTGTCGTGGCCATCTGGTGCCTCTCGGGTATCGACAACGGGCTTCGGGCAGTCACGACGGAGTCGACGGCCACCCATCGATGCCTGGAACGCCGTAACAGTCGTTGCGAATCATCACTATGACTCACCATGTCATGCTTCTTGACTCATCACGAGTTCCAGGGCACGTGTCGTTCTGGGGCCGAGAGGCCCGGCAGCCAGCCCGGGAGCGGTCTGGCCACCGGGAGCGCTCAGCAGCAGGGCAGGGGACCGTCGACCCCGATGAGCCTTGTGGTGGTAGAGGGCGTATCAGCCTGAGCGATCGGGGCTACCAGCATCTGACCGGCAGCCACGAGCGAGACGGCGACGAGCGCGATGGTGCTGCGACGGGCACGGGACATGAGTTCCTCCTGGTTGGGCTAGCGTCACGGTGAAGCTATGCCAGGCAAGAGTCATGGATTGATACTGCATATGTCATCCCCTCGTGTTGCATGGCGAGACAGGCCGACGTCGGTCCCCGCGGCCGGCCCGAACCATGGTTGAATGTGCGATTACTCAGGAGGGGCTGCTGTGGCCACATCGAACGTGCGAACGCGTGGGGCGAGCGCCTCGGAACCCTTCGGCGCCCGCCTTCGACGTCTCCGCCAGGCCGCCGGCATGTCGCAGACGGCCCTCGCAGGCGACGAGTTGCACCCGAGCTACATCAGCCTGCTCGAGTCTGGGCGCCGGACCCCGACAGCGGAGGCCACCGCCACGATCGCGCGGCGACTCGGCATCACCGTCTCTGAACTGACCGGCAGGCTCGAAAGCGACCTGGCGGGCCCCGTGGCCATGGCCGAGGCCGCGCTCGGCCTTGGCCGCCCCGCCGAGGCTGTCTCCTTGCTCGAGCCCTGGAGTGCCGAGTTCACCCTCGAGAAGACCGCCCACAGCCCGCTCACCTTCCGGGCCGGTGAGGCCTACGCGACCGGGCTCGAGCGCGTCGGACGCCTCGACGACGCGATCCGAGTGCTGGAAGGACTTCGCGATGCCGTGGAGTCGACGCCCGGCCGTCGGGAGTGGTTGTCGGTGTCGGTGTCCCTGATCCGCTGTTACCGAGACTGCGGCGACCTCGGTCGCGCCATCGACGTCGGCGAGCAAACCCGAGGACAACTCGGGGGGGCGCTATCGATCGCACTGGGCTCGCATGCGTCGCTGATCTCCACCCTGGCCTCCGCATACACCGAGCGCGGTGACCTCGCTCGGGCGTCGTTCCTCCTCGACGACCTGCTCGAGGAGACCACACGCAACGGCAGCCTCGAGGAGCAGTCCTACGCCTACTGGAACTCCGCCATCACGGCCGTCGAGCGGGGAAAGCCCGACCAGGCCCTCCACCTCGCCGACCAGGCGGCCCACCTGCTCAACCTGGGGAACGACATGCGAGCGCGAGCCAGGGCCTCCGTCACCAAAGCGTGGATCCTCCTCGCCCAGACCCTGCCGCGAGCCGAAGAAGCGCGGAACATCCTCCGCGACACCTTGCCCCTGCTGCGCCAGTACGACAGCACTCTCGCCCTCGCCAGCGCTGAAACTGAGCTCGCCCGCTGCGAGGTCATCCTGAACCGTCCCGACATCGCACGCCGCCACGCCCAGTCCGCGCTCAAACGGCTCAGCGTCGAGCACCCCATCGAACGGGCCCGAGCGCTCGCCGCACTTGGAGCTGCCTACGTCACCCTCGGCGACCTTTCGGCGGGCAGGCTTGCCCTCGACGAAGCCGCTATGAACCTCGAGGAAGCCAGGGCGCCACGCCAGGCAGCTGCTGTCTGGCAGCAGCTCGCCGGAGTCTTCGCTGCCAGCGACGAACCCCGGCGCGCCCTCGCCGCAGCCCAACGGGCACTCAGCGCGCTGGGGCTCCCAGGCGAGCCCATGACACCGCCGCACGTCGCCGTCTCAAGGCCCGGTGGTCATCGATCGGCAGTGCGACAGCGCTGACGCGGGAGCGCCGCTGACCCAGGAAGTCGCGGGTGATTCACTGACCGCCGGCCGGGGGGATCCGGGCGAGTCGGACCGCCGCGATGCTCACGGCCGTCGTGGTCAGCATCGCCGTCTCGACCGTGGCCGTCCGGCTGCACTGGACCCGCTCGCCCGCGCCCGCGACGACGGAGCCGGACCGAGGAGCGACACAATGGAGCGGTGAGCGCGTCGTACACGGGTGGGTCGCCCGGAAGCCCGGAGGACGGGACGTCACGCGACCGCGACGGGTCCGGGCGGGCGCACAACGCGCGACCTCGCGACGAGCTCGGACGCCCGCTCCCGCGCGGCGCCACGGGCATCCCCTCGTTGCCCGACGATCTCCTGCTCGCTCCCGACGACGCCCTCGACGAGGCGCAGCGGCTGTTGGACGAGGGTCGACCGTTCCAGGCCCACGAGGTGCTCGAAGCCTCGTGGAAGACCGCACCCGAGCCGGAACGTCCTCTGTGGCAAGGCCTTGCCCAGCTCGCCGTCGGGCTCACCCACGCGCGTCGGGGCAACACCGCGGGCGCCGTCACCGTGCTGCGCCGCGGCCGGTCCAACCTCGACGGATACGCCGCTCCGCACGCCGTCGACGTCGCGGGCCTCAGGGCGTGGGCGGACGACGCGCTGGCGCGACTCGACCGCGGCGACGACGGCACCGGTCTCGTGCCTCCGACGCTGCGCCGGCGCTGACGGCATCGGCCGACCGAGCCCACGGCCGCACCCACCTCCGCATACCCGACGCGCGGGGGCCCCTCCACACGGATGGCCGGGCAAGCGATTCGGGCAAGCGCACCCAGGCTGTGGGCCCGGGCTGCCTGGTCATACCGGGCTCGGCCCCGGAGGAGCACTCACCGGGTCACCATGTCCGGTGCGAAGCGCCGCGCTTCGGCCTCGTCCGACAAGGACGGATCCAGCCACCTCCACCATTCCGTGGTGGTCGCAGCCGGTCGCCGTGCCTCGGCGAGGACTCCGTCCGGGCTGTCGACGATCAACGCCGTAACCCTGCCGTCGCGGCGGAAGATGCTGGTGCTCAAGCCTTCGTCGAGGACCCCGGCGACGCAGTGCACGTCGGGACCGTCGGTGCGACGCGCGACCAGTGCGAGTCGATCGCCATGTCGGTACACGACAGGGACCTGACAGAAGGTGAAGGCGAGCGAACCCTCCGGCAGGTCTTGTGA
>JAJXTD010000022.1 GCA_021784035.1 Actinomycetes bacterium
CGCTCGACATCGAGGAGACCCTTGAACAGGCGGGCGGCGTCCGCGGCGAGGATGCTTGAATCGCCCCGGGATTGATGGAGGGTCAGAACCCACGAAAGGGTGGGGTCATGCCTGCACAGAGGAAGTGCCCGCAGGATCTGAGTGAGCGTGCGATCCGTCTGGTCATCGAGGCCATGGCGGAGGCGCCGGAGCTGTCGATCGCCAGGATCTGCACTGCGGCAAGGCGAACCCAGGCCCTCCCGGGGGCCTGGGTTCGCCCGCGTGCGTCACCCTGCGGCGGCCTGACCAGCCGTGCCGGCGCGGGTGGCCTCGTACTCGACGGGGTCCCGGATCTCCCAGGCACCCCGCCCGATGGCCAGGACCCCCCGTGCGGGCAGGGCGAAGTCCCCGATCCTCGCGTTGGCCACGACCCGGACCGGGCGACCGAGGTCGGCGCCGCCCACCGTCGCGGAGGCCTCGTCGACGAAGTAGAAGCAGCCCCACGCCTGCTCGAACCCGGGACGGAGCGCCTCGGCGGCGGCGGGGAGGTCGCCCAGTGTCGAACGCAGGTCCAGCATGACGGTTCGCCTCCCGGGCTCGCCAGGCGTCAGTAGCTGAACGTCGTGGCGGGCTCGTCGCCGATCCACTGCCACAGCGGGATGGTGCCCTGCAGCTCGGCGCCGGCGATGAGCGCGCCCTTGTCGAGATCCTTGGCGTTGAAGCAGATCGGGCAGACGTAGTACCTGCCGCCGGCCGCCTCGTAGCGCTTGACGAGGTCGGCCAGCGGGGGGCAGCCGTCGCACGCGACGCCGACGGCGATGCCGTTGAGGGCGAGGCGTACGGCCTCCTTGGTCAGGAACATGAGGGTCTCGCGGCCGGTCTCGGCGGCGCCGACGGCGACGAGGTACGCGACGAGCACCTTCTCCGGGTCCTCGAGCCCCGTCGTCAGACTGATCACAGCTTTGCCGGGCATGGCTTCCTCCGCGGACTCGTGGGTGACGGGCGATTCCGGACGGCACACCTCGGGCTCGAGCGGCGTCGTCCGGTGCGCATCCACGCTAGGGACCGCGACAGGCCGCGTCGTACGGAGTTCTCCCTACGCTTCGACCTGCTCGAGGGTAACGAGCAGTCCGTTCTGCAGGGCGAAGAGCGTCGCCGTGGACCGCGTCGAGGCACCGGTCTTGGCGTAGATCCGCTCGATGTGGGTGCCGGCCGTCTTCGTGCTGATCCCCAGGTCGCGCGCCACCTGACGGGTCGACGCGCCACGCGCGATCAGGACGAGGACCTCGACCTCGCGCGGCGTCAGTCCGGCCGGACCGACGCTGCGCCGGGGCCGCGTCCCCCCGGCGGCAGCGAGCACCGCGTCCAGCGCGAACGGGGCGAGTCTCCCGGCTCGGACGTCGGCCCGGAGGGCGTCGGCGGCGCGCTGTGCGGGAAGGGCCGGGCGGTGCGCCCGTGGCTCGGTCATCGCGCGGTACGCGCACGCGACCGCCAGGATGCGCGCGGGTGCGGACAGGGCCGCGCCGGACAGGCCGCGGTGATAGCCGGACCCGTCCAGGCGTTCGTGGGCGAGCGCGGCGATGGCGCCCAGCCGGGCCAGCGCCGGCGGCCGGGCGAGCACCCGCTCGGTGTAGTACGCCTGCATCCGCATGCGCTCGGACTCCGTGGCCGTCAGGGGGCCGGGCTTGTCGAGGATCGTGGCGGGAACCCCGTGCAGGCCGACGTCGTGGAGCAGGCCCGCCCTGCGGACCGCCACGACATCGACCGCCGGCAGCCCGGCCAGCTCGGCCGCCCGGCCGGCAAGGTCGGCGACGCCGCGGCTGTGCCCGGCCCGCCAGGTGGACCGCAGGTCGGTGAAGTCGGCCACGGCCTCGAGGGCGGCGTCCAGCTCCGGGCCGCTCAGCCGTCGCTGGAGCGCGGGGTCGGCGGCGATGAGGTCGTGCCAGTCGGGGTCGTCGGCGTCGTCGAGCACTTCCGCCGCGGCGGCGCAGAAGGCGTCGACGACCGCCGGGTCGAAATGGCTCCCCCGCCGGGCCCGGGCGACCGCCACCGCCGCGTCCGGCCCGTCGGTCCGGTTGACGACCTCGACGACGTCGGCGAGGTGGAACAGCCGCACCGAGGCGGCGATCTCGTCGTGACGTACGCCGGACGGCATGCCGCTGCCGTCCCATCGGGTGAAGAACTGCAGCAGCGGACCCGAGACCTGGTCGCCCATGCCGAGGCGATCGGCCATGCTCGACGTGGTGAGGCAGTGCGACAGCAGCCCGCGCTCGATGCCCTTGCCACCGGTGGCCACCAGGGTGGACGCCAGGCGCAGCCGGTGCAGCCCCGAGCTCCCCGCTCCCGCATGGCGGAGCATGAACGCGAGCCCCGGGAGCCCGGCGAGCTCGACCTGGTAGCTGTCACCGCGGAAGGCGATGTCATCGCCGAACCACCTCGCCACCTCCGGGGTGTCGGCGACGCATCCGACCCAGGCGAGCACGGCGATGTAGTAGAGCGACGCGCGCTCGTCCTCGTCGAGCTCGACGTGCTCGCTCAGCCGCGCGGCGATCCGCCACGACCGCAGGACGTGCTCCATGGGCTGGCCCAGGCCCAGGTCGGTCGCGAGCGAGAAGGCAGCCAGCAGGTCGGCGAGCATGATCCCGTCGTCCTGCGGGGACGCGTGCATGGTGGGGATCGTAGCGATCCCGTGGTCGAGGTTCGGCAGTCCTGCGCCGGTTCTGGGCAACCGGGGAAGGGCGGGAGCCGGGGCAGCGACCGGCCGGCGGTCAGGCCTGGTGGTGCGGGTAGCGGTAGTCGGTCGCGGGCAGGTGGTTGCGCTTCGTGGCACGCGGGCTCGAGAAGCGGATCGTGTTCCAGACCGTGCCGGCCTTGTCGTTCGTCCCCGACGCCCGTGCGCCGCCGAAGGGCTGCTGTCCGACGACCGATCCGGTGGGCTTGTCGTTGACGTAGAAGTTGCCCGCCGTGTAGCGCAGGGCGTCGTCGGCCTGGGCGACCGCCTCGGCGTCCTGGGCGAAGACGGCACCCGTGAGTCCGTACCGGGTGCTCTCGTCGACGAGACGCAGGGTCCCCTCCCAGTCCGAGTCGTCGTAGACGTACGTCGTCAGGACCGGGGCGAACAGCTCCTCGGTGATGAACGAGGAGTGGGGGTCCGGCACCTCGAGGACGGTCGGGTCGACGAACCAGCCCGTCGAGTCGTCGGTGTCGCCGCCGACCACGACGAGGCCCTCGGCCCGCGCCTGGGCCAGGGCAGCCTCGTGCTTGCGGAACTGGCGCTCGTTGATGACGGCGCCGACGTACGTCTCCGGCCTCGTCGGGTCGCCCACGACGACCGACTCGGTGAGCTCGACCAGTCGCTCGCGCAGGGCCGGCCACAGGCTGCGCGGCGCGTAGAGCCGCGACGAGGCCGAGCACTTCTGTCCCTGGTACTCGTAGGAGCCACGGATCGCGGCGACCGCCAGCGCGTCCACGTCGGCGCTCGGGTGGGCGACGATGAAGTCCTTGCCGCCGGTCTCCCCGATGAGACGGGGGTAGTTGCGGTACGAGGCGACGTTGGTGCCCACGGTCCGCCAGATGCTCTGGAAGGTCCCCGTCGAGCCGGTGAAGTGCACGGCCCCGAGAGCGGGGTGGGCGAGTGCGACGTCGCCGATCTCCGGCCCGTTCCCGTGGACGACGTTGATGACGCCGTCGGGCAGGCCGGCCTCCCTCATGAGCTCCATCGTGAGGTGGGCGACCAGCGAGGCGCTCTCGGCCGGCTTCCACACCACGGTGTTGCCGAGCACCGCCGGGCCGAGCGCGAGGTTGTTCATGCAGGTGAAGTTGAACGGCGAGACCGCGAACACGAAGCCCTCGAGCGGGCGGTACTCCACGCTGTTCCACGCGCCCGGGAGCGAGCCCGGCTGCACGTCGTACATCGCCAGCATGTTCTCGACGTTGGCGCGGATGAAGTCGATCGTCTCGCAGGCGGCGTCGATCTCGGCCTGGTAGCTCGTCTTGGACAGCTCGAGCTGGGTGGCGGCGTTGAGCCGCTCGCGCCACGGTCCGTGCTCGAGCATGTCGGCCGCCCGCAGGAACGGCGCGGCGCGCTCCTCCCACGGCAGCCGCGACCACCACTGCCCGGCCCGGAGCGAGGCGTCGATGGCGGCCCGCACCTGCTCCGCCCCGCCGTGGTGGACCTGACCGAGGACCCCGTCGTGGTCGTGCGGCGTCACGATCGCGTGCGTCCGGCCCGTGCGGACCTCGGCGCCGTCGATGAGGTTCGGGACGTCGAAGGACTCGACGCGCACCCGCTCCACCGCCGCCGTCGCCGCCGCACGTTCCGGCGATCCGGGAGCGAACGCGCGCGGCATGGTCGGACCGATCGGGAACAGGCCGGTACGGCCGGCAGGAACGGGCATGTCGGTCTCCGCTGACGAGGGACGCTCGGACGGGTCGACCGTAGGCACCCGGCCGCCCGGCGGCTTCGGCGTGCGCTCGGAATGTGCTCGCCTCTTTCCGACTGGGGTCGAAGTTCCCCGTACGATCGCGACGCCGACCGAAGGAGCACCGTGCCCGACTCCCGCGACGTCCAGGCCGCCGTCGACGCTCTCGCCGCCGAGCTGTCCTGCCCCGTGCTCGTCGAGGACCCGGCGCACCAACCGCTCTGGTGGAGCGGCTCCGACCCGGGCGACGAGGTGCGCCTGCGGTCGATCCTCCAGCGCACGGTGGCGCCCGAGGCGGCGGCCATGGTCCGTCGGCTGCGCCTCGACCGCGCGACGGCGGCGGTGCGGACGCCGGAGGTCCCCGAGGTGGCCATGCGCGAACGGTGGTGCGTGCCGCTGCGCGCGGGCGGGGAGCACGTCGGCTACCTCTGGGTGGTCGACCCGGAGGGCAGGGTCGGCGCGGACCGCCTGCCCGTCCTCGAGGAGTGCGCCGACCTGGCGAGCACGGTCCTGGGCGCGACGCGGACGGGATCCGCCGACCGCGAGCGCCGCCGGGCCGGCCTCGTCGACCGGCTGCTGCACGGGCCGGACGAGGACGCGGCGCGCGAGCTCGCCGAGCTCGAACGGCTGCCGTACGACGTCCGGGTCGTGGTGCGGGAGTCGCACGGCGGTTCCGGCTGGCTGCTGCCGCACCGCATGTCCGGGCAGGCGTGGAGCGCGCGGAGCGCCCCCGCGCCGAGCGGCCCCGCGCTCCCCCTGGCCGAGCTGAGCGAGGCGCTGCGGCGAGCGCTGTGCGTCCGGCGGGCCCTCGCTGCCGGTGCCCTGCTCGCCGCGCCCGTCTGGGACGCCCTCGGCGCCTGGCGGCTGGTGGTCGACGCCCCTGCGGGCCTGGCGGCGGCCGACGTGCACCCGGGAGCGGCCGTGCTCGCGGCACGGCGCCGGCCCGACCTGCTCGAGACCGCGCGCGCGATGCTCGACCACGGCGGGGACGTGAACGCGGCGTCGGCCCTGCTGCACGTCCACCGTACGACGCTCTACTACCGGCTCGACCGCATCCGCGACCTCATCGGCGTCGACCTGCGCGAGGGGCACGGGCGCACCGAGCTGCACCTCGCGCTGTGGTTGGACGCCTACGCGCGGACCACCCCCGACGACTGATTCTTCGACCTCAGTCGAAAGTCGCGGGCGAAGTTCCGCTCGCGTACGGATCGCGGCCGCGCCGCGTCCGCCTACGGTCGGACCGACCGAGGAGGCGGGATGGGCACCACCACGACGGATGCGCTGGTGATCGGCGCGGGCGCCATCGGCGCGAGCGCGGCGTACCACCTGTCCCGCCGCGGGCTGTCGGTCGTCGTGGTCGAGCAGTTCGACGGTCCCGCGGAGGGCAGCACCGGCCGGTCGTTCGCCTCCGTGCGCGGGCAGTGGGCCGACCCGCTCAACGTCGCCGTCTCCTGGCGCAGCATCGAGGCGTTCCGCGACTTCCCCGCCGAGCACGGCATCGACGTGGGCTACGTCGCGAGCGGCTACCTGTTCCTGCACGGCGAGTCGACCTGGGACGCCGCGCGGGACGCGGTGGAGCTCCAACGGTCGTTCGGCGTCCCCGTCGAGGTGATCGACGTGGACGCCGCGCAGGAGCTCACCCCGTTCGAGGCCGGGCGGATCGCCGGGATCACCTGGGGTCCCGCCGACGGCGCCGTCGACCCGCACGGGGTGACCTCGGCGTATCTCGCCCTGGCCCGGCGGAACGGGGCCGACGTCCGGTTCCGTCGGCCTGTCACGGCGGTCCGCCCCGCGGGCGACGACCTGGTGGTCGAGGCCGGACGCGACGAGATCCATGCCGGCGTGGTGGTCAACGCGGCCGGCGGCTGGTCCGGCGAGGTGGCGTCGCTGGCGGGCGTCGAGGTGCCGGTGCACCACTCACGCCGCAGCATCTTCGCGAGCGCGGCACGCGCCGTGCCCGGGCGCCGGCCCATGACCATCGACATGGCCACCGGAGTTTTCCTGCGGAGTGAGGGAGAGCGGCTGCTGTTCGGCGGGCCCCCCTCCCCCCGCCACCTCGGCTACTCGACCGCGGTCGACTGGCCGTGGATGGAGGAGCTGCTCGCACTCGGCGTCGAGAGCTTCCCCTGGCTCGCCGACCTCCCGCTCGACCGGTCCGCCTGCTGGGGCGGCACGTACGAGATGTCGCCCGACCACCAGGGAATCCTGGGCCGGCACCCGGAGGTTCCCGCGCTGTACAACGCGTGCGGGTTCTCCGGACACGGGCTCATGCAGTCGCCGGTCCTCGGCGAGCTGGTCGCCGAGGATGTCGTCGACGGCGTCATCACCTCGCTCGACGTGGCCCCGCTGCGGATCGAGCGGTTCGCCGACCCCGGGCTCGACTCGACGATCGGCATGACGTTCTGATGACCACCACGAGGAGCGACCTCACCCTCGGCGTCCGCGCGGTCGCCCGGAAGAAGGAGTCCTGATGTACCCGCTGCTGCGCCTGGACGCCGAGCGCTCCGCCTGGATCGACCGTGTCTCGGCCGACATCGCCACGCTCGCCACCGACTCCCGCAGCGAGCTCGACGCGGCCAACCGCGCGAACCGCTTCCCGAGGGACGTCTTCCGTGAGCTCGGTCGGCGCGGCTACTGCGGACCGATGGTGCCCACCGAGTGGGGCGGCCTCGGGGGCGGCGTGCGCGAGTACGTGGTCGTCAACGAGGAGACCGGACGGCACGGCATGGTCACGCCACAGGTCTCCGTGCAGGGGCAGCGCTGGCTGCTCGACTGGGGCACCGACGAGCAGAAGGAGCGCTGGCTGCGCGGCATCGCCACCGGCGAGCTGATCTTCTCCGAGTCCATCAGCGAGAAGGGGGCCGGCTCGTCCTTCAAGCAGATGAAGGCGACCGCCGTCCGCGACGGCTCGGACTGGATCCTCAACGGGTCCAAGTGCCACGTGAACATGGGCGCCGACTGCGACGTCACCCTCTTCTACGCCTACGCCCCCGAGGGGCTCACGTCGTTCCTCGTCGACACGACGCTCCCGGGCGTGCACACCGAGGTCTCGGACGCGATCGGGTCGCGGCTCATCCGCACGGCGGACGTCCACCTCGAGGACGTCCGGGTGCGCGACGCGGACCTGCTCGGGCCGGCCGGGGAGGGCGTGCAGACGTTCCTGTCCACGTTCAACGTCAGTCGCCTCGGGAACGCCTCCGAGCTCATCGGCTTCGGCCGGCGCATGCTCGAGCTCGCCGTGGAGTACGCCGAGCAGCGGCAGGTCGGCGACACGATGGTCACCGACTTCCAGGGGATCCAGTGGATGCTGGCCGACGCCTGGACGGGTCTGCAGTCCGCCTCGCTGGCGCGCGACCACGCGGCAGAGGTGTACGACCTCGGCGCCGACGTCGCGCTGCACACGACGACCGCCAAGCAGCTCGCCGTCGTCGCGGCGGAGAACGCGTCGAAGGCGGCGTTCAGCATGACCGGGGGGCACAGCCTCTACCACGACCAGCCGTACCTCGAGATCGACAACGAGATCAAGGTGCTCAAGGTCGCCGGCGGCTCGTCGGAGGTCATGCGCAACTTCATCGCGCGCCGCATCCTCAAGGACCCGGGCCACGAGGGACTCCGGTGAGCGACGTCCGCAACCTGGCCCGCTCGATCGTCGACCAGGCAGAGGCGCGCCCCGGCCTGCGGGTCGGCACCGTCGACGACCAGCTGCTCCTGCCCGAGCTCGTCGCGCTCGCCTCGGGACGCGCGCGATCCCTGATGGACGACGGCGTACGACCCGGCGACCGGGTCGCGCTGGTCGACTCCTCGTCGACCGACTACGTGGTGACGTGGCTCGCGTGCCTGCTCGTCGGAGCGCCGGTGGCGCTGGTGAACCCGACGTACCCGCACGACCTGCTCGCGACGATGCTGGAGCCGCTGTCGCCGATGCTCGTGCTCGGCCCCGACGAGGTCGCCCGCGCGCGGACGTCCCGGCCCGGCGACGCCGACGGTCTCCCGGGGCTCGACCGTGACGCGTTCGACGAGGTGTCCTTCATGCACACCTCCGGCACGACCGGTCCGCCGAAGTTCTGCGTGCAGACCCACGAGTACTTCCTCCGCCTGGCGCGCGCGATGTCCTCGGCCCTGGACCTGACGCCGGAGGACCGCGTGCTCGCGCCGCTGCCGCTGTTCCACATCAACCCGATGGGATACGGGATGATCACGTCCCTCCTCACGGGTGCGGACGCGCTCACCGTCTCGAGGTTCTCCGCCGGCGGGTTCTGGCCCGCAGTCCTCGAGCAGGACGTGACCGTGCTGGTCCTGCACGCCCCGCCCGTGGAGATCCTCAAGCGGGCGGCGACGCCGCAGCAGGCGGCCGGGCACCGCGTGCGCACGATGTTCTACGCCGACCGCGGCTTCCTCGACCGGTTCGGCGTCCCCGCGGCCGTGAGCGGCTACGGCTCGACGGAGGCGGGCGGCGTCAGTCACCTGCGTCGCTGGGTGGCCACCGACGACATCCCGGCCGACGCGAGCCGCCATGGCGGACCAGGACGCGGCGACGTCGAGTGGCGCCTGGACGACGACGGCATGATCTTCGTCCGCGAGCGTGCGCCGGGCGCGCTGTTCGGCGGCTACGTCCGTGCCGACGGCGTGGACCCGGCCCGCGACGCGGACGGCTGGTTCGACACCGGCGACGTCGGTCGCGCCGACGGAGACGACTACCTCGTGTTCCTCGAGCGCGGCGCCGAGTCGATCCGGGTCAAGGGCGAGTTCGTGCCCATCCCCTTCGTCGAGAGCGCCGTGTCGAGCGTCGACGGCCTGCGCGACCTGGCGCTGTGGAAGCGCCCGGGCGCCCTCGTCGACGACGACGTGGTCCTCTACGTCGTCGCCGACGCGGTCCCCGTGGGACGGCTCCGCGCCGCGGTCGCCGACCTGCCCGCCTTCATGCGTCCCGTGGTGGTGGCCCGCGTCGAGTCGCTCCCGCGCGACGCCGCGGCCGGGAAGGTCCAGCGGCGCCTGCTGGACGACGTGCCCGTCATCGAGTGGGTGGAGCTGTGATGCCCGAGGAGATGTACGCCGTCGTGCCCGTTCCCGACTGGGCCACGGGCATGACCGACCTGCACGCGCACGCCGCACCGAGCCTGCTCCCGCGGCACGGCGACGACGTGCAGACCGTCGCCGCCGAGCGGTCGTTGGGCTTCACGACGGTGGTGCTCAAGTCCCACGAGGGCAGCACCGTGGAGCGTGCCGCCATCGCGGGTGACGGTGTGTACGGCGGGATCGTGCTCAACTCCGCGATCGGCGGGGCCAACCCCGACGCCGTCGAGGTGGCCGCCCGCCTCGGCGGGCGGATGGTGTGGATGCCGACGGTGTCGTCCCGCACCCACCAGGCCGGCGCCGCGTCGCCCGAGCTGAGGGTGCACCAGGGGTTCGAGCTCGGACCCGTCGACGTCGTCGACGACGGCGTCCTGCGCCCGGAGTGGCACGACGTGCTCGACGTCGTCGCCGCCCACGACCTCGTCCTGGCCAGCGGGCACCTCTCCGCCGACGAGACGGTCGTGCTCTTCCGAGCCGCCGGGCAGCACGGCGTACGGCGGCTCATGGTGAACCACCCGATGATGGCGTTCCTGAGCTGGAGCTCCGCGGCCGCCGAGGTGCTCGAGCGCCTCGACGTACGCCTGGAGCTCGGGATCCTCCCCGACCTCCTCGGCGACGCCGACCACGCGAGCCTGCTGCTGACCGCGACGTATCCGACGTCGCTGCTCGTGTTCGGCGGCGACCTCGGCCACGCCCACCACGCACCACCCGCGCAGGCGATGGGGCCGTGGCTGCGACGGCTCGAGGCCCGCGTCGGCGAACCGGTCGCCCGCAGGATCATGACCACCCAGACCGAGGAGCTGCTGCTGCCATGAGCACCATCGCCCTGCTGCCCGGCGACGGCATCGGCGCCGAGATCCTCGACGGGCCGGTGGCCTACCTGCGCCAGCTCGAGCGCGAGGGTCTCCCGGTGCGCGTCACCGGCCCGTTCCCCTACGGCACGACCGGCTGGCTGCAGACCGGCACGACCCTTCCCGCGGAGACGGTCGAGGCCTGCCGCGACGCCGACGTCGTGCTGTCCGGTGCGGTCGGGAGCCACCCGGGCGTCTCGTCGGACGAGTGCCCCAACCCGGAGGCCGCGCTCATCGCGCTCCGGCACGAGTTCGACCTGCGCATCAGCGTGCGCACCGTCCGCGTCCCCGGCCGGCCCGACGTCGTCATCGTCCGCAACATCATCGGGGGCGCCTACGGCAGCCCCGACCAACGCGTGGAGAGCGACGGGGTGCGTCCGGCGGAGGACCGCCTCGTCCTCGATCCGGCGCACGTGCAGGAGGTCTTCGACATCGCGGTCGAGCACGCGCGCGCCATGCCGGGGCGTCGGACGATCAGCGTCGACAAGGCGAGCGTCTACGCCACGAGCCGGCTGTGGCGCCGGCTGTCGCGCTCGACGTCGGAGTCGAGCGGGGTCGTCTTCGAGAACGTGAACGTGGACCGTGCCGCCTACGAGCTCGTGAAGTACGACGATCTCCCGGCCGTCATCGTCACGGAGGGGCTCTTCGGCGACATCCTCAGCGACGTCGTCTGCGCCCGGGCCGGGTCGCCGGCGTTGTGCGGCTCCGCCACGATCAACCCCGACCGGACGTTCGGCTCGGGCATCACGGCCCTCTTCGAACCGGCACACGGCTCCTCGCCGCACCGCACCGGGAGCCGGCGCTCGAACCCCACCGGGTCCTGGCTGGCGCTCGTCGACCTGCTCGCCTGGTGCCCCGACCTGGCCGCCCTGGGTCTGCACCGACAGGTGCGGCAGGCGCTGGACTCGGTCATCGAGACCGCGCCGCCCACCTACGACCTGGCGAGCCCGGGAGCCGACACCATCGACCTGGACGAGTTCAACGAGCGCGTCCTCGAAGCCCTGGGCACCGGGTGTGACCGACGACCCGTCGCGCCCACGACCAACGGTTGAGGAGATCCCCGTGCCCGCACCCTTCCGCCGTCTGCACCACGTGTGCATCGTCGTCCGGGACATCGAGTCGTCCGTCGCGTACTACGAGCGCCTCGGCATCGGTCCGTGGCAGCCGTACCCGCCGTTGACGGAGTACACGACCCTGGACGTGCCCGACCCGGACGCGTTCGCGAAGACGCAGTACCGCTTCGTCGACCTCGACAACGTGCAGATCCAGCTCTGCCAGCCCGCGGAGGAGGACTGCCCGCAGCGACGGTTCCTCGACACCCGCGGCGAAGGTGTCTTCCAGCTCGGGTTCGAGTCACCGCTGGAAGCCGGGGAGGCGGCCGCGCGGGACTCCGGTCTGGACGTCCTCATGCGCGGCCGGCGCGACAACGGGACCGGCTTCACGTACTTCGACACGCTCGACGACGCCGGCGTGGTGTGGATGATCCGTCAGACGAGTCCGCTGGGGCCGTGAGCGCCCCCGAGCCTGACGCCCCCGACAGCCGCGAGAGGCCCTGGCTCGGGTCAGAGCGCCGGGAACCAGCCCTGCGTCGGGTGCGCGGACTCGCTGCGCGAGTCGCTCGTGTTCGTGCCGAGGAACGGGGCGGCGACGCTCGCGGCGAGCAGGACGATGAACATGACGCCGAGCATCTCGACCTCCGGGGTCCGGGTCGGGTTCGTCCCGACAAGGATCATCGTGCACCGTTCAACTTTCTCCGTCCAGCGAAGTTTCTTGAACAACAGTTCATCGATGATGGACAATAACCGCATGCTCACGAACCGGCTCCTGAACGTCCATCTCGAGGTCGTGCGCGACGGCTCGGTCACCGGAGCGGCGGCGATCCTCGGCTACACGGTCTCCGCGGTGAGCGAGCAGGTGAACCGCCTCGAGGTCGAGGCCGGTTCGGCGCTGTTCGAGAAGGTCGGTCGGGGGGTGCGCCCGACCGCGGCCGGTCTGCTGCTCGCCGAGCACGCCGAGCGGATCCTCGGCGCGGTCGCCGAGGCCGAGTCGGCGCTCGCCGACCTGCGCGCGGGGCGCACCGGCCGGCTGCGCGTGGTCTCGTTCCACTCCGCCGGGGAGTCCCTCCTCCCCCCGGCCATCGCCCGGTTCCGGACCACGCACCCCGACGTCGCGGTGTCGCCGATCGTCGACGAGACGGACGGCGCCCTCCGCCGCCTGCGGGCCGGCGAGGTCGAGCTGGTCGTCGTCGTCGAACCGTTCGGGCTGGGCGACGAACCCCGGGACGACCTCCTCCGGGTCCACCTCAGCGACGACGAGTACCGCGTGCTGCTCCCGCGCGAGCACCCGCTGGCGGGACGACGCCTCGTCGACCTGCCGGCGCTCGCGACGAGCGACTGGATCGTCACCGCCGGCCCGGCGGACTACGTCCGTGAGACCACCGTCACCACGTGCCGCCGAGCCGGGTTCAGCCCGCGGATCGTCGCGGAGGCCGACGAGTTCGCCGTGACCCAGGGCTACGTCGCCGCCGGGCTCGGGGTCGCCTTCGTCCCGCTGCTGGCCCTCGGCGCGGTCCGGGACCACGTCGTCGTCCGCCGGCTCCGCACACCACCGGAGGCCCGCCACATCTGGGTCGCCACCCGTCCGGCCGTCGCGGCCGAGCCCGCGGTCGACAGCATGATCACGGCACTGCGACAGGCCGCCCGCGCCGCTCTTCGTCCCTGACGGCGCTCCGCCGCGACCGCCACGCCACCGAGCGCCCCGGCCGACCTCGCCTTCGCCGGGGCCATGGAGCCCGGCCCTGCCGCACGCGAAGGAGTCCGTCGGGACTCCCCCGGGCCGCGGGAGTCCGTCGGGACTCCCCCGGGCCGCGCTCGTATCGTGGAAGGACGCACCGCCCGCCCGACCTGATCAGGGGGCAGACATGGCTCGAGTCGTCGTCCTGGGAGCCGGGATCTCCGGCCACACCGCAGCCCTCCACCTGCGCCGCCTGCTGGATCCGCGGCACGAGGTGGTGGTGGTGTCGCCGAACTCCCAGTGGAACTGGATCCCGTCGAACATCTGGGTCGGCGTCGGCTGGATGAAGGCGCAGCAGGTGACGTTCCCGCTGCGCCCGGTCTACGACAAGCACGGGATCGATTTCCGCCAGGCCAAGGCCGTCGCGCTGCACCCCGAGGGGGATGCGACGACGGTGAAGGGCTTCGTCGACGTCGTCTACACCGATCCCGCGCGGTCGGGCGAGGTGCAGGGCATCGAGTACGACTTCCTCGTCAACGCCACCGGACCGAAGCTGAACTTCGGCGCGACCCCGGGTCTCGGCCCGGATGGTCACAGCCTGTCGGTCTGCACGTACGGGCACGCCGAGCAGGCCGCGGCCGCACTCGCCGAGGTGATCCGCAAGCTCAAGGCCGGGCAGCGCCAGACGCTCGTCATCGGCGTGGGGCACGGCACGTGCACCTGCGAGGGCGCCGCGTTCGAGTACACGTTCAACGTCGAGCACGAGCTGCGCGCCGCCGGTGTACGGGACCGCGCCGAGGTCATCTACCTCACGAACGAGTACGAGCTCGGCGACTTCGGCGTCGGCGGCCTGACGTTCAAGCAGAGCGGCTTCGTCACGAGCAGCAAGCTGTGGACCGAGTCGCTGTTCAAGGAGCGCGGCGTCAAGTCCATCGTGCGCGCCCACGTGCAGAAGGTCGAGGAGGGCCGGCTGTCCTACGAGACCCTCGACGGGGTCGAGGACACCCTCGACTTCGACTTCGCCATGCTGCTCCCGCCCTTCCGCGGCCAGGACCTGCAGGCCTTCGACCGGGAGGGCGCGGACATCACCGCGGAGGTCTTCGCGCCCAACGGCTTCCTCAAGGTCGACGCGGACTACACGCCCAAGCCCGTCGAGGAGTGGAAGGCGTCGGACTGGCCGAGCACCTATGTCAGCCCGAGGTATCCCAACGTGTTCGGGGTCGGGATCGCGTTCGCCCCGCCGCACCCGATCTCCACGCCGCGCAAGGCACCCAACGGCACCGTGATCTCCCCCGCCCCGCCGCGGACCGGCATGCCCTCCGGGCTGATGGGCCGCGCGGTCGCCCAGAGCATCGCCGACATGATCAAGACCGGATCCAGCGTCCCGACGCACCACGCGTCGATGGCCGAGATGGGCGCGGCGTGCGTCGCGTCGGCGGGCGCAGGGTTCACGACGGGCACCGCGGCGTCGATGACGATGTACCCCGTCGTCCCCGACTACGACCGCTTCCCCGGCTACGGCCGCAGCCTGACCGAGACCACGGGCGAGATCGGTCTCGCCGGCCACTGGATGAAGCACCTGCTCCACCACATGTTCATCTACAAGGCGAAGGGCCGGCCGGGCTGGTCGATGATCCCGGAATGAGCAGTCGAACCCCGTCGAGCGAGGAACCGATGACCGCGGCCCCCGCACCGCAGGCTGCCGAGGAGCCGCGGGCCACGCCGGCCGGCCTGCTCGAGCCGTCCGCCTTCGAGGCGCCGGTGCCGACCGAGCGCACCGTGCGGCTGCGCACCAACCTGCCGCTGCAGGCCTGGCGCTTCGCCGCGGTGGGCATCCGGATGACCCGGATGATCCTGCGGTCGCACGGCTGAGCCGCCCGGCACGCCCCGGACGCACGAGCGCCGCCCCGCGGACGGAGCGGCGCTCGACGAGCGGGGTTGCGTCAGACCTTCGCCTTGCGGCCGCCGAAGAGGCGGTCGACGAGCGACGGGGTCGGCGGGCACTGGCACCGCTTGGACTTCGGCACGCCGCGCATGACCTGGTCGACGTGCTGGCCGCAACCGGCCCACGTCGCGTTCCCACACTTACGGCATGTCACCTGTCGGCACATCGAGCTGTCCTTCGGTCGGGGTCTGCTGAGGTGAAGAAGATACCCCCGGGGGTATCGCTCCGGCAAGTCGCCGCGCTCAGGCCCGGGCCGCGTCCGGCGCCGTGGCGGGCGACCGGACCCAGCGCAGGTGCTCGAGGTCGCCGAGCAGCTCCAACCGGCGCCAGAGCACGCTGCCGGGGACGGCCTGGCTCGGGTGCCGGGTGACCGCCTCCAGCTGACGTTCCCGGCTCACCGGCAGGACGACGTCGACCTGCTCGGGGTCGTGGCCGGTGAAGCAGGCACCGAACTCGGACTCCAGCTGCGCGGGCACCGGGTTGGGCAGGGTCCAGGCCAGCACCCCCAGCCCCCGCCGCTCGCCGGCCCGGTCCGCGACGGCCGTCGCCCGCACGTGGTCGGGGTGACCGGTGACCCCGGACGGGTCGAAGGCGAGCAGGCCCTCCGCGCCGGTCAGGTCGACGACGTCGAGGACCTGCCCGACGAGCTCGTCGATCGGCACCTGCGCGAGCGCGCCGTCGGGGTAGGACAGCAGCCGCACGCTCGCGATGCCGAGCACGGCCGCGGCGTCGGCGAGCTCGGCGGCCCGCACCTCGCTCAGCTCGCCGTCGACGCCGTGCAGCGTGGAGGCCTCGCCGCGGGTGAAGCAGAGCAGCGAGACGGACGCGCCGGAGCGCACGAACCCGTCGATCACCGCGCCGAGGCCGAACGACTCGTCGTCCGGGTGGGCCACGACGACGAGGACCGACCGCCACGGCGGCAGGTTCTCGGCCCGGAACGACCCGTTCATCCCCGTGTCCCTCCTCCGCGCCGCCCGCACCGCGGCCCAGCCCTGGACCTGCCACGGCCTGCGCGATGTGACAGGACAATACCCCCCGGGGTATTGTGTCGCTACTCCACCCCCGACGGACGAGGTACTCCTGTGTGCAGCCCCGCTGTCTGCCGTGCCTGTGGCAAGGTCACGTACTCCGGGTGCGGCATGCACGTGGACCAGGTCCTGCGCGGCGTGGCCCCCGAGAACCGCTGCACCTGCCGCTGACCGGTTCGCCACGGCGCTCCGACCCCTGCACGTGGCGGAGCGGCCCGCACGACCGGCCCCGGAACCACCCACGAAGGCGGCGGAACGAACGTTGAGCAATCCCTGGACCGTCATCTCGATCGCCGCCGTGCTGGGGTTCGTCATCGGCCTGCTCGGCGGCGGCGGCGGAATCCTCGCGGTGCCGCTGCTCATCGCCGCGGGCCAGACGTTCCTCGTGGCCTCCTCCCAGTCGCTCATCATCGTCGGCGCCGCCGCCGTCGCCGCTCTCGTCCCGCACCACCGGGCCCGCCGGGTCGACTGGAAGGTGGGTCTGCTCTTCGGCTCGCTCGGTGCCGCCGGCGCCATCGTCGGCGCGCGTCTCGCCCAGGTGCTCGATCCCGCCCTGCTGCTCGGCGCCCTGACGCTGCTGCTCGTCGGCGGCGCGTTCACGATGCTGCGGGCGGCGTCCCGCGAGCGCGCCCGGGCGCTGGTCCCGGCCGCGGCCCACGTCGAGATGGCCGGCGGCGCCGTCGCCCCGGAGCTCCCCGGGACGTCGGCGATGGACCTGCACACCGGAGTCAGCGGGCGGCTCCGCCTGGTGGCCCTGGCCTCGTCGGTCGGGCTCGTCACGGGCCTGCTCGGCGTGGGTGCCGGGTTCGTCGTGGTCCCGGCCCTGGTGGCGGCGATGAAGCTGCCGGTCAAGAAGGCCACGGCCACGGCGCTCGTCGTCATCGTCATCAACAGCGCCGTCGCGGCCGTGGTCCGCCACGACTCCCTCGGCACCTTCGACGTGGCGGTCGGTCTCGCGGTCGCGGCCGCGGCGTTCGCCGTGGGCGGCGCGCTCCTGTCACGACGTATCCCCGGGTGGATCCTGTCCGGCGCCTTCGGCTCGCTCATGGTCCTCGTGGCCGTCTACACCGTCGCCCGTTCCGTCACGGGCGGCTGATCGTGGCGACCCCCCGGGACGTCGCCACGGAATGTCCCACCCTGTCCCGCCGTTGACGATGACGGATCAATACCCCAGGGGGTATCCTGGTCAGTGTCCCCCGTCGAACGGAGCGTCATGGACATCAACGACAAGGAACGCGCCGAGGTCAGCAACCGGCTCAAGCGCGCCCGCGGTCAGATCGACGGCGTCCTCGCCATGATCGAGGCCGACCGGTCGTGCAACGACATCGTGACGCAGCTCGCCGCGGCCTCCTCCGCCATCGACCGGGCCGCGCTCAAGATCGTCTCGATCGGGATCAAGCAGTGCTACGTCGAGGGCAAGGAGCCCGACCACGTCACCGCGAAGGACCTCGAGCGGCTGCTGCTCTCGCTCGCCTGAGCCACGCCGAACCACCCGCCGCACCGCCGAACGAGGAGCCGATGGACGCCACGGACTGGGACAGCCGCTACGCGCAGACCGACCTCATGTGGTCGCAGGGACCGAACCAGTGGGTCGAGCAGGTCGCGGCGGACCTCCCGCCCGGCACGGCGCTCGACCTCGCCGCCGGCGAGGGACGCAACGCGATCTGGTTGGCCGAGCGCGGGTGGCACGCGACCGCGGTGGACTTCTCGGGGGTCGCGCTCGAGCGCGCCACCGCGATCGCGGCCGAGCGGCTCGGGGCCGGCGCGGCCCGCTTCGGCACGCTGCAGGCGGACCTGCTGACCTACTCCCCCGAGCCGCGGTCCCACGACCTGGTCATCGTCGTCTACCTCCAGATCGTGGCCGACGAGCGGGCACGGGTGCTCCGGGCGGCCGCCTCCGCCGTCGCGCCGGGCGGGATGCTCGTCGTCGTCGCGCACGACACCGACAACCTCGAGCGGGGGTACGGCGGACCGCCGGACCCGGCCGTCCTGTACTCCGCGGGCGACGTCACCTCGGACATCGCCGGGTCCGGGCTCACGGTCGAGCGGGCGGAGCAGGCGGCCCGCGTCGTGACCACGCCGGACGGCGAGCGCACGGCGCTGGACTGCCTCGTCGTGGCCACCCGCCCGCGCGCATGATGCGCACCTGGCCGGCCCGGCGGTGGGCGGTCGCCGCCGTGACCGCGGCGCTCACCGTCCTCGTCGTCGGCGTCCCGACCGTGCTGATCCCGAACCCGTGGTTCGGCCGCGCCGTCCCGCCCACCTGGTGGGCCTGGCCGGTCCTGGTCCTCACCGCGGTGCTGTCCGGCCTCGTGACGGCGACCTACATCGGCTCACCCGCGACGACACCCGGCGAGACGCCCTCGCGCTCGAGCCTCCTCGGAGGGTTCCTCGCCTACCTCGCGGTCGGCTGCCCGGTCTGCAACAAGGTGGCCCTGCTGGCCCTGGGCTCGGCCGGGGCGATCCAGTGGTTCGCCCCCGTGCAGCCCGTGCTGGCGGTCGCCGGCATCGTCCTCCTCGGCTACGCGCTGCGCCGCCGGCTCGCGGGCGAGCGGTCCTGCCCGGTCACGCCCGCGCCGATGCGGCCGGAGGAGGCCCGACGGTGAGCGAGCGGGCCGACGCGCGGCTCTCCCGGCTGCTCGCGGCGGCCGAGGCCGGCCTGGCCGCGGCCGCCGGGGGCGCTGCCGTCTGCGTCCTCACCAAGGCGGGGACGCCGGTCCCCGGCATCAAGTACCACGAGGGGCGCCGCGCGGCGCTCACGGAGGTCGCCCGCCTCGGCGGACGCACGTCCCGCAGCCCGGAGGACGCCGCCACCGACGTGCGGGCGAGCTGGGCGGAGGACCTCGAGCGGCTCACGCAGCGCGGCGCGGGTCCCGACTGGATCGCCTACCGGCAGGGCGGCCTGGACGCGCTCGCGGACCTGGTCGCGCCGCCGGTCCCACCCGCGTAACCCCCTGGCGCGAGCGGGATCCGGCACGGTCGCCAACCGTTCGGAATATACCCCAGGGGGTATCTGTTATCGTCTCCACCTGCCCCGTCCGAAAGGAAGTGCCCATGGCTCCCGTGGAGCTGACCGGCCAGAACTTCGAGGAGGTCGCGACCCGCGACGGCATCACCCTCGTCGACTTCTGGGCCTCGTGGTGCGGCCCGTGCCGCGCCTTCGCACCCGTCTTCGCCAAGGCCGCCGAGGCCCACCCGGACATCACGTTCGGCAAGGTCGACACCGAGGCCGAGCAGGCCCTGGCCGGCGCCGCGCAGATCACCGCGATCCCCACGCTCATGGCCTTCCGCGACGGGATCCTCGTCTACCGCGAGGCGGGCGCCCTGCCCGCGAAGGCGCTCGAGAAGCTCATCCGGTCCATCCGGGACCTGGACATGACCGAGATCAAGGCACAGGTGGCCTCCGCATGATCCGCACCGCATCGATCCACGAGGCCGCCGAGGCCCGCGCCGTACGCCGGGGCACGTTCCTCGACGTCCGCAACGCCGACGAGTTCGCGCGCAGCCACGTGTCCGGAGCGGTCTTCATGCCGCTGCACCTGGTGCCCCTGCGCGCCTCGGAGCTGGACCGCTCGGAGACCTACTACGTCGTGTGCGAGTCCGGCGGCCGGTCGGGCCAGGCCTGCGCCTACCTCGCGCAGCAGGGATTCGACGTCCGCAGCGTGCAGGGCGGGATGTCCGCCTGGCGTGGTGCCGGGCTCCCGGTCGAGACTGGGCTCGAGCCGGCAGTCTTCTGACGCACGCGACCGACGCGATGGCCCTGGACCGCTTCACCCACGCTGACGACCTCTCCCGAGGCTTCTTCGACCCGGCGCCGGCCGGAGGACAGGTAGTGACCCCATGAGCAACCTCGACATCGTCTCCATCGAGACGCCCAACCTGGGCGACCGCAGCTACGTCGTGGGCCGCGGTGCCAGCGCCATCGTCATCGACCCGCAGCGCGACATCGACCGAGTCGAGGCGATCCTCGACGCCCGTGGCTGGACCGTCTCGCACGTGCTCGAGACGCACTTCCACAACGACTACGTGAGCGGCGGCCTCGAGCTCGCTCGGGTCCTCGGCGCGCAGTACGTGGTCCCGTCGGGCATGGACATCTCGTTCCCGGCGCACGCCGTCAGCGACAAGGCCGAGATCGAGTCCGGCGCCGGTCTCGTGCGCGTGATCCACACGCCGGGCCACACGCCGAACCACATCTCCTTCGCCGTGAACGTCGACGGTCAGGACCTCGCGCTGTTCACCGGCGGCTCCCTGCTCTTCGGCAGCGTCGGGCGTCCCGACCTGCTCGGGCCCGAGCTCACCGAACCGCTCGCCCGCGCGCAGTGGGCGTCGATGCGCCGACTCGCCGCCGACGTGAGCGGCACCGCGCAGGTCTACCCGACCCACGGGTTCGGGTCGTTCTGCAGCGCCACGGCGACCGTGGGCACGTCGTCCACCCTCGCCGAGCAGATCGCGAACAACCCGGCGTTCACCGTCGACGAGGAGACGTTCGTCGCCGAGCTCATCGCCGGTCTCGACGCCTTCCCGGCGTACTACGCGCACATGGGTCCGGCCAACCAGGCCGGCGCCGGGGCGATCGACCTCTCCCTCCCCCGCCTCGCGCGTCCGGCCGACATCGCCGCTGCCATCGCGCGCGGCGAGTGGGTCGTCGACCTGCGCCACCGGCGCCTGTTCGCCGCCGAGCACGTGAAGGGCTCGCTGTCCTTCGACGTGCACGGCAACGCGATCACCTACCTCGGCTGGCTCATCGACTGGGGCACGCCGCTGATCCTGCTCGGGGCCACCGCCGAGGAGGTCTCGACGATGCAGCGCGAGCTCGTCCGCATCGGCATCGACCGCCCCGCGGCGTACGCCGTCGGAGCGCCGGCCGGCTGGGCGAGCGACGCCGCCCCGGTGTCGTCCTACCCGCGGGTGACCCACGCCGAGATGGCTGCCGCCCTCGCCGCGAACCCGCGCCTGCCGATGCTGGACCTGCGCCGCAACAGCGAGTTCGACGACGGCTACGTCGCCGGCGCGAAGCACGTGCCGCTGCACGAGCTGCGCGGCCGGATCGACGAGGTCGCCGCCTGGGCGCGCGACAGCGGTGACGGAGGTCCGGTCTGGTTGTACTGCGGCAGCGGGTTCCGCGCCTCGGCCGGGGCCTCGATCCTCGAGGCTGCGGGCGTGGACGTGGTGCACGTCGACGACGACTTCCCCAACGCGGCCAAGGCCGGGCTCCCCATCACGACGCCGGGGCACGGTCACCGCCTCGGTGCGACGTACGTCGACTGACACCCGCGGCCGGGCGACCCTGCCCGGGGGATCCCGGGCCGCGGACGCACCGCTCGGGCGGGGCCACGGTTCCCCCGGGGAGCCGGCAGGAGAGAATCCGAGCACCACGACCATCGAATCGAAGGAGAGGCCCCTATGGGACTCAGACTGGGCGACGAGGCACCGAACTTCACCGCCGAGACCACCGAGGGCACGATCGACTTCCATGAGTGGAAGGCCGGCACGTGGGCGGTCTTCTTCAGCCACCCGGCGGACTACACGCCGGTCTGCACGACCGAGCTCGGCCGGACCGCGAAGCTCAAGGACGCGTTCGACCAGCGCGGCGTGAAGGCGATCGCCGTGTCGGTCGACCCGATCGAGGACCACCGCGGCTGGGCCCCGGACATCGGCGACGTCGGCGGCACCGACCTCAACTTCCCGATCGTCGCGGACCCCGACCGCAAGGTCTCCGAGCTCTACGACATGATCCACCCCGGCGCGGGCGACACGTCCACGGTGCGCTCGGTGTTCATCATCGACCCGGCGAACAAGGTGCGGCTGACGCTCACCTACCCCAAGTCGGTGGGGCGCAACTTCGACGAGATCCTGCGGGTCATCGACGCGCTGCAGCTCACCGACGCGCAGCCGGTCGCCACCCCGGCGGACTGGGTCCCCGGCGACAAGGTGATCGTGTCCGTCGGCGTGTCGACCGAGGACGCGCGGGCGCGCTTCGGTGACGTCGAGGAGGTCAAGCCCTACCTGCGCTGGACGCCGCAGCCGAAGGCGTAGCGCGACCCGGACGACGAGTCCCGCCGAGGGCCCCCGTGCAGACCTCTGCACCGGGGGCCCTCGGCGTCAGTCCGTCCGCTCCTCGCCGGGCGACGGTCGGTCGGCAGCCGTCCCGGTGCGCGCCTCGCCGTCGGGGAGGAGGGCGTCGAGCCATGCGGGGAGCTCCGCGCGCTGTGCGGCGAACCGCTCGCCGAGGTTCGCGGGGTCGACGCCCCACGACTGGAGCTGGGCCACCACGGCCTCGCGCGCGTCACCGATGCGACGCGCGAGCAGCCGCCGGACCGACCACGCGAGCTCGCGCTCGCGCAGCGCCAGCTCGATCACCTCCTCGCGGTCGAACGGCAGACCGTACGCGCGCGCGACGGCGAGGGCGGTCTCGTAGCGGTAGTCGTGGCCCGGGGACGGCGAGAAGTCGCCGGGTCGCAGGGTCATGGCGTTCTTCACGTCGGAGAGCTCGATGAGGAACGACACCACGGGGACGAAGGCACCTGTGGGCCGACCCCAGTAGTCGACCGGGTGGCGGACCAGCAGGCTCACGTCGGCCACGCCGAGCGGATCGCTCGGGTGCGTCACGTTCAGGTGACCGGGCGACGCGGCGCGGACCTGATCCCGGTCGGCGGCGTACTGCAGTCCCCGTACGCGGCGCACCCGCGGGTCGCGGGGGCGCAGCACCCGGTCGACATGGCTGTACCTGGGCACGCCGAGGTAGAGCCCGCCGCTGAAGCCGAGCCCGTCCAGCGTCGCGACGAGGTCGGGGCCGAAGGCGTCGAGCGCGACGATGGACCCGAGCGACTCGCCGAACAGGAACAGCCGGGACGGCGCGCCGGTGTCGCGCAACCGGTCGGAGATCGCGCGCGCGAAGAGCGCGTAGTGCGCGGCCGCCCGGCGTCCCGCGGCGAAGAACGCCCACGTCGAGGGGATCTGGGCGTAGGGCACGATCACCGTCGCGCAGTCGCCCGCGGTCAGCATCTCGACGGTCTCGGTCTGCACGTAGGAGACGTAGCCGTCGCCGGTCGGGACGGCCAGGACGATGGTGCCCTTGGCGAAGGCGCCGACCCGCTCCATCTCGTCGACCACGGCGGCGGCGTCGCGGCGGGGGTCGCCGGACAGCTGACCGAGCGGGACGAACACCCGCACCGGGTCCGTCGCGGGAACGCCCAGCACCGCCGTGAGCTCCTCGGCGGTGTGCGCCTGCGAGACGAACCGCCGCCCCTCGCGGCCAAGCGTCGCGAAGGCGTACGCCGAACCCGGCCCGCCCGTCACGCCGAACCGGTTCGGGACGGCGGCGTAGGCCGCCTCGAGCAGCCGGTTCTGCACCGTGAAACGGGTGAGGTAGAGCCCGAGGCCGGCCGCGCAGCTCGCGGCGAACCCGGCGACGAGCAGGCCGTGCGCGAGCACGCGGAGGCCGACGCCGGGGCGATCGGACCGGTCCAGGACGACGGCGAGCCGGTCGGCGGCGTGCGACTCCGCCCACATCACGGCGACGGCAAGGCCCGCGACCCCGACGGCGCGCCCGATGGCGCCCGGCAGGGTCGACCCCGGCTGGAAGCTGAGCTCCTGCGGCGGTGCGCCCGGCACCGGCGGGAGCGCGAAGTAGCCGAGGAACCGGGGATGGGTCGACACCACCGCGACGGCTGCCCCGGCGACGACCACGCCGCCGGCCACGGCGACCGGGTGGCGCGGCCGCAGGGGCTCGGGCAGCGCGAGGCCCATGAGGTCGGCCGCCGAGATCGCGGCGCCGGCGGTCGCCGAGACCGCCACGACCTCGGCGACGCCGCCGGCCGTGCCGACGGGCATCGGCAGCCGGCGCCCGGCG
>JAJXTD010000193.1 GCA_021784035.1 Actinomycetes bacterium
ACTGCGGTGTCTCCTAGCGCCTCCAAGGTCCGCTCCTCGCGGAGCGGACCGTCGGCGCACCCCGCCGCTGCGCGGCCGGGTCGGCTCCCTGCGGTCGCCTCCCGCTCGGCCTCGCCGACCCCCTTCGGGGGCCGTCTCCGGCCTCGGGCCGCTCCGCTTCGGGGTACTGCGGTGTCTCCTAGCGCCTCCAAGGTCCGCTCCTCGCGGAGCGGACCGTCGGCGCACCCCGCCGCTGCGCGGCCTGGTCGGCTCCCTCCGGTCGCCGCGTGGTCTCCCGGGCTGCGGCTCCCTGGGCGATTTCGGGTCGTGGGGGCTGGCGTGGCAGACTGTCGGGGTTCGCACCGCCCGCCCTGCCACAGGGGGGAGGCGGTGGCACCGCCCTCCTGGGCGGCGGGCACCCACTTTCCGCACCTGATTCCGCGACCGGCCTGTGGCGTTCGTGAGGAGCAGACATGAACACGCTCGACGTCGTCGACGCAGCATCGCTCAAGGGCGACATCCCCGCCTTCCGGCCCGGTGACACCGTCAAGGTGCACGTCAAGGTCGTCGAGGGCAACCGGTCCCGGATCCAGGTCTTCCAGGGCGTCGTCATCCGTCGCCAGGGCGGCGGCGTGCGCGAGACGTTCACCGTCCGCAAGGTCAGCTTCGGCGTCGGCGTCGAGCGCACCTTCCCCGTGCACACCCCGATCGTCGACAAGATCGAGCTGGTGAGCCGCGGGGACGTGCGCCGCGCGAAGCTGTACTACCTCCGCGACCTGCGCGGCAAGAAGGCGAAGATCAAGGAGAAGCGCGACAACGCGCCGAAGGCCTGATCGACCCGCTCGACCGACGGACGCCCGGGAACCCCGCGTGGGGCCCGGGCGTTCGTCGTTCGTGCCCCGCGTCCCGTTAGGCTCGCCCCACCATGGTTGACCAGACGGACCTCGCAGCGGCGCTCCCGGAGTCCGAGCCCCCGCGGCGACGTTCCGGCCGCGGCGCGCACGCCGCGCCCCCGGTGAAGTCCTCGGGCTCGTTCTGGAAGGAGCTGCCGCTCCTGCTCCTCGTCGCGTTCGGGCTCGCCTTCCTGGTCAAGACGTTCCTGGTGCAGGCGTTCTACATCCCGAGCGGCTCGATGCAGAACACCCTCGAGATCGGGGACCGCGTGCTCGTCAACAAGGTCGTGTTCCACCTGCGGCCCATCGAGCGCGGCGACGTCGTCGTGTTCAACGGAGTCGACTCCTTCACCCCCGAGGTGACGATCGCCGAGCCGACGGACCCGGTGGGCAAGGTCGCCGACTGGTTCGGGCGCACCTTCGGCTTCGCCCCGCCGAGCGAGCGCGACTTCGTCAAGCGGGTCATCGGAGTGCCGGGCGACCATGTCGTCTGCTGCGACGCGACCGGGCACATCACCGTCAACGGCGTGGCGCTCGACGAGACGTCGTACCTCTACCCCGGCAACGTCCCGAGCGAGGACCGGTTCGACGTCGTCGTCCCCGAGGGCAGGCTCTGGGTGATGGGCGACCACCGCGCGGCGAGCAGCGACTCGCGCGCGCACCTCGGCGACCCAGGCGGTGGCTTCGTGCCCACGGACCGGGTGATCGGCCGCGCGTTCGCCGTCATCTGGCCGTTCGCCGACGCGCAGGTGCTCGAGATCCCCGACACGTTCGCGCAGCCCGCTCTCGCCGGGAGCGGCTGATGTCCACGACGTCGAGCCCGCGGTCGCGCGACGCCGAGCGGCGCGGAGCGGGCAAGCAGACCTCGCTCGTCCGTGAGCTGGTGCTCATCGTCGGCGTAGCGCTGATCCTGTCCGTGCTCGTGCGCACGTTCCTCGCGCAGGCCTTCTACGTGCCGAGCTCGTCGATGGAGAACACCCTGCTGGTGCAGGACCGCATCCTCGTCTCGAAGCTGTCCACCGAGATCGGTGGCGTCCATCGCGGCGAGATCGTCGTCTTCACCGACCCGGGCGGCTGGCTGCCGGCCACCGCGCCGGTCGGCGGGGCCGCCGGCGCGGTGCGCAACGCGCTCATGTGGGTCGGCCTGCTGCCGTCGGACACGGGCGAGGACCTCGTCAAGCGCGTCATCGGCGTCGGCGGCGACCACATCGTGTGCTGCGACGCGAAGAACCGCATCGTGCTCAACGGCGTCCCGCTCGTCGAGCCCTATCTCAAGCCCGGGGACGGCACGGCGCAGGTGCGCTTCGACGTGACGGTGCCGGCCGGCCGCTACTTCGTCATGGGCGACAACCGCGGCGACTCCTCCGACTCGAGGTTCCACCTCGACGTCGCGCAGGGCACCGTGCCGGAGGCCAACATCGTCGGGCGGGTGGTCGCCGTGATCTGGCCGATGTCGCGCTGGTCGGGCGCGCCCGTCCCGGTGACGTTCGAGAACCCGAAGCTCAACGCCGCGCCTGCCGCCCGCCCGGCGAACGGCTCCGGCGACCGCCCGTCGGGGACCGTGGCGAGCGCCGGCTGACCATGGGCGGGGACGCGGTCACGCCCTGGCCGGCGTACGACGTGGAGCGGTCCAGCGTCCGCGTGGTGCTGCTCGACGACGACGGCCGGCTGCTGCTGTTCCGCACGATCGACCCGACCATGCCGGAGATCGGGCTCTGGTGGGAGCTGCCCGGCGGCGGTGTCGAGCCGGGGGAGACCGTCGTCGACACGGCCGTGCGGGAGATCGCCGAGGAGACCGGCTTCGAGCTCGCCCGCGGCGAGGTGGGCCTCCCCACCTGGCGCCGCGACAGCACGTACGTCCGGCGGCACCGGCGCACGTGGCAGCACGAGGTCGTGGTCACGGCGCACGTCGTCGGCGTCGAGCCCGTGCCCGCCCGGGAGGGCCGCACGCCGGAGGAGCTCCAGGAGTACGTCGGCCACCGCTGGTGGAGCGTCGGCGAGCTCGTCGCCGCGGCGGGCACCGTGCGCTTCTTCCCCGGCCGGCTGCCCGAGCTCATCGCGGACTTCCTCGCGGGCGTCCCGATCGACGAGCCGTTCGACCTGTGGAACTAGGACGCGACGTAGAGTCCAGGCGTGGCTGACGTGGGTGTCCCGGGTCGGGTGCTCCGCCGCGCGGCCCGGGTCCTCGCGGTGTCCGAGCGCGGCCGGTTGCTCCTGCTCCGCGGCGGCGACCCGGCCCGGCCCGGCACGCACATCTGGCACGCCCCGGGCGGCGGGGTGGAGGCGGGCGAGACCGATCGCGCCGCGGCCGCGCGCGAGTTCGTCGAGGAGACCGGTCGGGCGGTCGAGCTCGGACCGCTGGTGTGGGACCGCGAGCTCGACTTCTCCTTCAACCACGTGCTCTACCACCAGTACGAGGTGTTCTTCCTGGCCCACGTCGGCGCCGAGTTCGAGCCGGAGCGGACCGGGCACAACGACATCGAGCTGGAGTACCTCTCCGGCCACGGCTGGTTCACGCCCGACGAGCTCCGGGCGGCGGGGGAGCGCGACCTGCTCGCGCCGCCGGACGCCGTCGAGCGGCTCGCGGAGATCCTGCGCGACGGTCCGCCGGAGCGCCCGGTGCGCGTGCTCGGGGCGGTGCTGCCGTGAGCCGGGCACCGTCGCTGCGCTACGAACGCGAGCTGCTGCGCAGCCGCGGCGTGCGCTGGCTGGCCTCGGTCGACGAGGTCGGGCGCGGTGCCCTCGGCGGGCCGGTCACCGTCGGCGTCGTCCTCGTCGACCTCGACACGCCCTCGGCCCCGGCCGGCGTGCGCGACTCGAAGCTGCTGACGCCCGCCGCGCGGGTGCGCCTCGCGCCCCGGCTGCAGCGCTGGGCGCCGGCGTGGGCGGTGGCGCACGCGAGCGCGGCGGAGATCGACGCCGTGGGCATCCTGCGGGCGCTGCGGCTCGCAGGGGAGCGGGCGTTCGCCGAGCTCCCGGTCCGGCCGGACCACGTGCTCCTGGACGGCAGCTACGACTGGGTGTCGCGTCCGGCCGCCACGCTGTTCGACGACGACGGCACGCCGAGCGACCCGGACCGCGAGGGGGCGCCCCTGCCGGTGACCGTCAAGGTCAAGGCCGACATGACCTGCTCGTCGGTCGCAGCGGCCAGCGTCCTCGCCAAGACGACGCGGGACGCGCTCATGGTGGAGCTGGCCGGGCGCTTCCCGGCGTACGGCTGGGACGTCAACAAGGGCTATGCCAGCCCGGAGCACCTCGACGCGCTGCGCCGGCTCGGCCCCTGCGAGCTGCATCGGCGCAGCTGGGCGATCCCCACCGGCCCCGACGGGCTGCCGGCCGACGACGATGCCGATCCCAGGACCGACGTGCTCGGTCGGGTCGCCGCGGGCCCGGCCGGGGCGCGCCCGGCCGCGAGCTGAGGGGTCGTACGCGCGCGACCGGGCCGCGGTGCGCGAGGATGGGCGGCGTCGACCGCCGCCGCGGGCGCCGCCGGAGGAGGGGACGATGTCGGCCGAGGACCTCGAGCGCTACGAGACCGAGATCGAGCTCGGGCTCTACCGCGAGTACCGCGACGTCGTCGGGCTGTTCTCCTACGTCGTGGAGACCGAGCGGCGCTTCTACCTCTGCAACTCCGTCGACGTGCAGGTGCGCACGGGCGACGGCGGCGAGGTGTGGTTCGAGGTCCGGATGTCCGACGCCTGGGTGTGGGACATGTACCGCCAGGCGCGGTTCGTGAAGAACGTGCGCGTGCTCACGTTCAAGGACGTCAACGTCGAGGAGCTCGCCAAGCCGGAGCTGCGCATCCCGGACGACGGCTCGCGCTGACCCGCGGCCGCTCGCGCCGCGACGGCCCGAGCTCCGCGCCGCCGTCGGCATCCCCAGTGCGGCGCGTCCTCCCCACGACCGCCCGGCCCCCGCCCGGAGCCGTCCGTCCCGGCCGCGACGGTCGTCCCCGGAGGGCGCATCGGCGCCCGGTGGGGAGAGCGACATGGGTGCCGTGCGGGACGGGTCGGCCGGGGCGGCGCCGGTGCGGGCCAAGGACGCGCTGGGCCGCTACGGCGAGGAGCTCGCGGCCCGCCACCTGGTGGCGGACGGGTTCGTCGTGCTCGAGCGCAACTGGCGGTGCGACCTCGGCGAGGTCGACATCGTCGCGCGCGACGCGGACGTCCTCGTCGTGTGCGAGGTCAAGACGCGGCGCAGCGCGTCCCACGGGTCGCCGTTCGAGGCCGTCACCGAGCGCAAGCTGCACCGGCTCGAACGCCTGGGCCTGAGATGGATGCGCGACCGTGGCGTGCGCCCCGCCTCGATGCGCGTCGACGTCGTGTCCGTCCTCCGGCCCCGGTCCGGCCGCACCGAGATCGAGCACGTGCGGGGCCTGCGGTGAGCGCCGTCGCCCGCACGCGCGGGGTCGTGCTGCTCGGCGTCGACGGCCACGTGATCGGCGTCGAGGCCCACGTGTCGATCGGCGTCTCCGGCTTCTCCGTCGTCGGCATGGCCGACAAGCTGGTCAACGAGGCACGGGACCGCTGCCGCTCCGCGGTCATCAACACCCGCCTCGTGTGGCCGGGTCCGAAGATCACGGTCGGGCTCTCGCCGGCCGAGCTGCCCAAGCGCGGGCCGACGCTCGACCTCGCGATCGCGCTGGCGCTGCTCGCGGCGAGCGCCCAGGTTCCGCGGGACGCCGTCACGGACCTCGTCGTGGTCGGCGCGCTCGGCCTCGACGGCCGGGTCCGGGCGGTGCGCGGCGCGCTCGTCGCGGCC
>JAJXTD010000023.1 GCA_021784035.1 Actinomycetes bacterium
GGCGGCCGGAGCCGGAGCCGGGGCCGGAGCCGGGCGAGGCTGCGTGGGCTTCTGCACCGCGACCGGCGCCGTCGCCCCCGGGCGCGACCCCCCGGCCCGCGCCGCCGTGCCGTCCGTGTCCACCGGGATGCTCCTTAGCCCTCGACCTCGGGACCGTCCTGCGCCTGGATGGCGGAGTCGTCCCCGATCACGGTAACCGACCCGGCGATCCCCGCGACGTCAGAGCCGTCGGACGTGCTGTCCGAGTCGCCGTGCTCGGCTGCGCCGTCGGTCGTCCCGGTGCCCTCGGCCTCGTCGTCGTCCGTGTCGTCGGACGCCTCACCGCGGGCCACCGCCACGATCGCGTTGTCGCCGCTCACGTCCATGAGCGAGACGCCCATCGTGTCGCGGCCGGTGGCGCGGATCTCCGCGACGCGGGTGCGGATGACCACACCGTCCGACGCGATGGCGTAGACCTCGTCGTCCTCCGCCGCGACGAGCGCACCGACGAGCGAGCCGCGCTCCTCGACGAGCTTCATCGCGCGGACGCCGTAGATGCCTCGGCCCTTGGGCGTCCACTCCGTCACCGGGGTCCGCTTGGCGTAGCCGCCGTCGGTGACGGTGACGACGTAGGAGTCCGGGGTCACCGTGTCCATGGCCAGGAGCTGGTCGCCGTCGCGGAAGCGCATGCCGATCACGCCGGACGTGGCGCGGCCCATGGGGCGCAGCGTCTCGTCGTCGGCGGTGAACCGTACCGACATTCCCTTGCGGCTGACCAGCAGCAGGTCGGCGCCCTCGTCGACCAGCTGGGCGGAGATGAGCTCGTCGTCGTCCCGGAGGTTGACCGCGATGACGCCGCCGCTGCGGTTGGAGTCGAACTCGTCGAGGCGGGTCTTCTTGACCATGCCGTCCCGGGTGGCGAGCACGAGGTAGGGCGCGGCGTTGTAGTCGCGGATGTCGAGCACCTGCGCGATCTGCTCCTCGGGCTGGAACGCGAGCAGGTTCGCCACGTGCTGGCCGCGGGCGTCGCGGCCGGTGTCCGGCAGCTCGTAGGCCTTCGCGCGGTAGACGCGTCCCTTGTTGGTGAAGAACAGCAGGTAGTGGTGCGTGGTCGTGACGAAGAAGTGCTCGACGACGTCGTCGCCGCGCAGTGCCGCGCCCCGCACGCCCTTGCCGCCGCGCCGCTGCGCGCGGTAGTTGTCCGTGCGGGTCCGCTTCGCGTAGCCCCCGCGCGTGATCGTGACGACGACGTCCTCCTCGGCGATGAGGTCCTCGTCGGTGACCTCGCCGTCCCAGGGAACGAGAACGCTGCGGCGCTCGTCGGCGTACTTCGCGGTGATCTCGGCGAGCTCGTCGCTCACGATCGAGCGCTGACGCGGCTCGTTGCTGAGGATGTCGTTGTAGTCGGCGATCCGCGCCTGCAGGTCGTCGTACTCGTCGACGATCTTCTGCCGCTCGAGGGCGGCGAGGCGGCGCAGCTGCATGTCGAGGATCGCGGTGGCCTGGAGCTCGTCGACCTCGAGCAGCGCCATGAGGCCGGTCCGCGCGTCGTCCACGGTGGCCGACGCACGGATGAGCGCGATGACGTCGTCGAGCGCGTCGAGGGCCTTGAGGTAGCCGAGCAGGATGTGCGCGCGCTCCTCGGCCTTGCGCAGGCGGTAGCGCGTACGCCGGACGACGACCTCGATCTGGTGGGTGATCCAGTGCCGCACGAACCCGTCGAGCGAGAGCGTGCGCGGCACGCCGTCGACCAGCGCGATCATGTTGCAGGAGAAGTTGTCCTGCAGTGCCGTGTGCTTGAAGAGGTTGTTGAGCACGACCTTCGCGACGGCGTCGCGCTTGAGCTCGATGACCAGGCGCATGCCGGTGCGCGACGAGGAGTCGTCCCGCACGTCGGAGATGCCGGCGATCTTGCCCTCGTTGGCGAGCTCGGCGATGCGCAGCAGCAGGTTGTCCGGGTTGACCTGGTAGGGCAGCTCGGTGACGACGAGCAGCGTGCGACCGCGGCTGTCCTCCTGCACCTCGACGACCGCGCGCATCATGACCGAGCCACGGCCGGTGCGGTAGGCGTCCTCGATCCCCTTGCGGCCCACGATGAGTCCGCCGGTGGGGAAGTCCGGGCCCTTCACCCTGGCGAGGAGCGCATCGAGCAGCTCCTCCTTCGTCGCGTCGGGGTGCGCGAGCGCCCATTGCGCCCCCTCGGCGATCTCGCCGAGGTTGTGCGGCGGGATGTTCGTGGCCATGCCGACGGCGATGCCCGCGCTGCCGTTGACGAGCAGGTTGGGGAACCGGCTCGGCAGGATCACCGGCTCCTGGGTGCGGCCGTCGTAGTTGGGCGTGAAGTCGACGGTCTCCTCGTCGATGTCGCGCACCATCTCCATGGCCAGCGCGGCCATCCGCGCCTCGGTGTAGCGCATCGCCGCGGCGGGGTCGTTGCCGGGCGAGCCGAAGTTCCCCTGACCCTGCACGAGCGGGTAGCGCAGCGCCCACGGCTGCGAGAGCCGCACGAGGGTGTCGTAGATCGAGGAGTCGCCGTGCGGGTGGTAGTTGCCCATGACGTCGCCGACGATGCGTGCGCACTTCGAGAAGCCGCGGTCGGGCCGGTAGCCGCCGTCGAACATCGCGTAGAGCACCCGGCGGTGCACCGGCTTGAGGCCGTCGCGGACGTCGGGCAGCGCGCGCGACACGATGACCGACATCGCGTAGTCCATGTAGGACCGCTGCATCTCGACCTGCAGGTCGACGGCCTCGATGCGCGGGTTGAACTCGTCGGCGGCCGGGGGAGTGGTGTCGATGTCGTCAGGCATGGGGTTCCTTCGCGGTACGACGGGAGCGGGACGCGGGCGCCGTACGGCTAGATGTCGAGGAAGCGGATGTCGCGCGCGTTGCGCTGGATGAAGGCCCGGCGGCTCTCGACGTCCTCGCCCATGAGGACGCTGAACATCTCGTCGGCCTGCGCGGCGTCGTCGATGGTGACCTGCAGCAGGACACGGCGGTCGGGGTCCATGGTGGTCTCCCAGAGCTCGTCGGCGTTCATCTCGCCGAGTCCCTTGTAGCGCTGGGTGGCCTCCTCCTTCGGCAGCTTCTTGCCCGCCTCGAGACCAGCCTTGATGAGGGCGTCGCGCTCCCGGTCGGAGTAGGCGTAGCCCGGGTCCTCGCGCTGCCACTTGATCTTGTAGAGCGGCGGCTGCGCGAGGTAGACGTGGCCCTGCTCGACGAGCGGCTTCATGAAGCGGAACAGCAGCGTGAGCAGCAGGGTGCGGATGTGCTGGCCGTCGACGTCGGCGTCGGCCATGAGCACGACCTTGTTGTAGCGCAGCCGCTCGATGTCGAAGTCGTCGTGCACGCCGGTGCCGAACGCGGAGATCAGCGCCTGCACCTCGTTGTTCTGCAGCACGCGGTCGATGCGCGCCTTCTCGACGTTGAGGATCTTGCCCCGGATCGGGAGGATCGCCTGCGTGCGCGGGTCGCGGCCGCTGCGGGCCGAGCCGCCCGCGGAGTCACCCTCGACGATGAAGACCTCGCACTCGTCGGGGTTCGTCGAGGAGCAGTCGATGAGCTTGCCCGGCAGACCCGCACCGCCCATGAGGCCCTTGCGGTTGCGGGCGAGGTCGCGCGCCTTGCGCGCGGCGATGCGCGCCGACGCCGCCTGCACCGACTTGCGCGCGATCTCCTTGCCCTCGGCCGGGTTGGCCTCGAACCAGGCGCCGAGCTGGTCGTGGACCAGCTTCTGCACGAACGTCTTCGCCTCGGTGTTGCCGAGCTTCGCCTTGGTCTGGCCCTCGAACTGAGGCTCGCCCAGCTTGACCGACACGATCGCGGTCAGACCTTCGCGGATGTCCTCGCCGGAGAGGTTGGCGTCCTTCTCCTTGAGGATGTTCCACTCGCGGGCGAACTTGTTCACCAGCGTGGTGAGCGCGGACCGGAAGCCCTCCTCGTGGGTGCCGCCCTCGACGGTGTTGATCGTGTTGGCGAAGGTGTAGACCGACTCGGAGTAACCCGAGTTCCACTGCATCGCGACCTCGGCGGAGATACGCCGCTCCTCGTCCTCGTTCTCGACGTGGATGACGTGCGGGTGCGCCGGCCCCTTGGTGGCGTTGAGGTGCTTCACGAAGTCGGCGATGCCGCCCTCGTAGTGGTAGGTCACCTCGCGCTGGATCGACTCGTCCGGCTCGTCGCCGTCGGCGACGGGCTCGGGGACGCGCTCGTCGACGAGCGTGAGCGTGAGGCCCTTGTTGAGGAAGGCCATCTCCTGGAACCGGCGGGCGAGGGTCGTGACGTCGTGGTGCGTGGTCTCGAAGATGTCGCCGTCGGGCCAGTAGGTGATGGTCGTGCCGGTGTGGTCGGTCGCCTCGCCCATGACCAGCTCGCCCGTGGGGACGCCGTAGCGGTAGGACTGGCGGTAGACGTGCCCGTTGCGGCGGACCTCGACGTCGAGGTCGGTGGAGAGCGCGTTGACGACCGAGACGCCCACGCCGTGCAGGCCGCCGGAGACCGCGTAGCCCGACCCGCCGAACTTGCCGCCGGCGTGCAGCACGGTGAGGACGACCTCGACACCGGGCTTGCCCTCGCTCGCCACGATGTCGACGGGGATGCCCCGGCCGTTGTCGATGACGCGGACGCCGCCGTCGGCCAGCAGTGTGACCACGATCAGGTCGCAGTACCCGGCCAGGGCCTCGTCGACGGAGTTGTCCACCACCTCGTAGACCAGGTGGTGCAGGCCGCGCTCGCCGGTGGACCCGATGTACATGCCGGGTCGCTTCCGGACGGCGTCGAGACCTTCGAGGACGGTGATGGCGCTCGCGTCGTAGGACACGGGTGGGTGGCCCTCCTGCTTCCGGGGTGCCCGGCCGGGCGCCCCGGAAGGGCCGACGCCGGGGGCGTCGTCCCGGCGCTGGTCGACCGGTCGGGGCGGGCCCGGACCTGGCCCGGGTGCCCCGTGGAACTGGTCCTCATCCTAGCGTGAGCAGGGCCGTGGAGCCGTCACGAAGGCGCCCACATGTGGGGATATGTGCGCCGGGGTCCGTCGGCTGTGGACGCGGTTCAGACCGCGTGGGAACGTGGTCCGGCGGCTGTCAGACCCTGGCGCCGCGCTCGCGGCCGCCGGTCTCCGGCTCAACCGTACGTGTCACGGGGCCCGCGGCCCTTGATGTGGAACCGGCCGTGCTTCCACGACGGGGCCGCCGGGCCGAGCACGGTGATCTCACGGACGGCGCCCGGCCCGAGCTCGGCGTCGATCCGGCGGCGCAGGTCCGGGAGCAGGGTGCGCATCGTGTAGGCCCACGACGAGGAGTCCGCGCGCAGGACCAGGAGCAGGCCGCGCCCGTCGGCCGCGGGCTCGAACGTCTCGGGCACGACGTGCTCGGCGACGTCCACCCCCACGATCTCGGCCCAGCGCCCGGTCAGGCCGCCGACGGCGGTCGGCTGCTCCCAGCCGCGCTCGCGGAGCATCCGCTCGACCGACGTGCCGAGCTGCTGAGGATCCCGCCCGTCGGGACCCGGGCCGCTGTAGACGCCGGCACGGCCGGCGTCCGGACGGCGCGACCCGGTCCGGTTCGGGCCGCCGGTGGCCCGGGAGGCGGCCTGGCTCGCGCCCGCCGCGGCCCTGGCCCGGGCGAGGGCCTCCTTCGCGGCGTCCGCCCCGGAGGCGGGAGGAGGGCCGGTCGCCGGCTCGACGTCGTCGTCAGCGGGCACGGGACACCAGCCCGTCGGCGATGTCGATCCGGTCGCCCACGAGGAGGTCGGGGACGTCCGCCTCGACCGCGGCCGTGACGAGGACCTGCTCCGCCTCGCGCACGAGGGTCGCGAGGCGGGACCGGCGCTCGACGTCGAGCTCGGCGAAGACGTCGTCGAGGACGAGCACGGGCTCGCCTCCCGGGGAGCCGTCGTGCCGCAGCAGTTCGTACGACGCGAGGCGCAGCGCGAGCGCGTAGGACCACGACTCCCCGTGCGACGCATAGCCTTTCGCCGGTGCGGGGCCGAGCCGCAGGAGCAGGTCGTCGCGGTGCGGGCCGACGAGCGACAACCCGCGGTCCAGCTCCTCGCGGCGGCGGCGCTCCAGCCCCGCGAGCAGGAGGTCGGCCAGCACGGCACGGTCGGGGACCAGCTCGACGTCGGGCCCGAGGGAGCACGTGTACTCGAGCGCGGCGGGGCCGCCGCCCGCGCTCACCGTGTCGTAGGCCTTGTCCACGAGCGGGGCGAGCGCGGCGACGAGGTCGAGCCGGGCGGCGAGGATCTCCGCGCCGACCGTGACCAGGTGCGTGTCCCACACCTCGAGTGTCCGCAGGACGTCGCCGGCGGCCGGGCCGCCGCGGCGGGCGGCCGAGGCGGTCTTGAGCAAGGCGTTGCGCTGCTTGAGGACGCGGTCGTAGTCCGCGCGCACACCCGCGAGCCGGGGGGTGCGGGCCACGAGGAGCTCGTCGAGGAAGCGACGGCGCTCGCCCGGGTCACCCTTGACGAGCGCGAGATCCTCCGGTGCGAACAGCACCGTGCGCAGCAGGCCGAGCACCTCGCGCGGGCGCGGGACCGGGGAGCGGTTGATGCGCGCGCGGTTCGCGCGCCCGGGATTGATCTCGATCTCGACGAGCGTCGGGCGGTCGTCGCGCACGACCTGGGCGCGGACCACCGCCTGCGTTGCGCCGAGCCGCACGAGCGGTGCGTCGGTGGCCACGCGGTGGCTGCCGAGGGTGGCGACGTAGCCGAGCGCCTCGACCAGGTTGGTCTTGCCCTGGCCGTTGCGCCCGAGGAACGACGTCACCCCAGGGCGCAGCTCGACGTCGGCCTGCGCGTAGCAGCGGAAGTCGGTGAGGGAGAGCGCTGCGACGTGCACGGTGCGTCGTCCGGTGACCGGGGCGGCGGGCCTCAGCCCGAGAGCCGGACCGGCATGAGGAGGTAGCGGTAGGTCGGCGCACCCGTGGCGGAGCCGCCGGTGAGGACGGCGGGACGTGTCGAGGAGGTGAACGACAGCCGCGTGGTGGCGTCGTCGAGGGCGCCTAGCCCGTCGAGGAGGTACTGCGGGTTGAAGGCGATCTCGATCGGGTCGCCGTCCACGGCGCACTCCACGGCCTCGCTGGCCTGGGCCTCGTCACCCGCACCGGCGCGCAGCTCGACCTCGCCGCCGGCGAACGTGAGCCGCACCGGAGTGTTGCGCTCCGCGACGAGGGCGACGCGCTTGACGGCGTCGACGAGAGCGCTCGTCTCCACCGACGCGACCGTGGCCGACTCGCTGGGCAGCAGCGCGCGGTACTTCGGGAACTCACCGTCGAGCAGGCGACTGGTCGTGCGGCGTCCGTCGCCCTCGAAGCCCATGAGCCCGTCGCCGGCGCCCGACGCGGACAGCGCCAGGTGCACGAGGTCGCAGTGCGCCAGAGACTTCGCCGTCTCGGCGAGCGTGCGGGCCGGGACGAGCGCGCTGGTGTCGAGCCCGGCGTGCTCGGGGCTCCAGGAGAACTCGCGCACCGCGAGGCGGTAGCGGTCGGTCGCTGCGAGCGTGATCTGCGCGTCGGCGATCTCGACCCGGATTCCGGTGAGCGTGGGCAGCGTGTCGTCGCGGCCGGCCGCGACGGCCACCTGCGCGACCGACGACGCGAACGTCGGGCCGTCGATCGTGCCGGTGGATCCCGGCATGTCGGGCAGCGACGGGTAGTCGTCGACCGGGAGCGTCGGGAGCGTGAACGATGAGCGGCCGCAGCGGACCTCGACGCGGCTGCCCTCGGAGGAGACGGTGACGGGTGCCGCCGGCAGGGCCCGCGCGATGTCGGCGAGCAGGCGGCCTGAGACCAGCACGCGGCCGGGCTCGTCGACGTCGGCGGCGATCGCCACCCGGCCGGACACCTCGTAGTCGAAGCTCGACAGCGTCAGCGCGCCGGGAGCGGCGTCGATGAGCAGCCCGGCCAGCATGGGCATCGACGGGCGGGAGGGCAGGGTGCGCGCCGCCCACGCCACGGCATCGGCGAGGACGTCGCGCTCGAGCCGGAACTTCACGTCGGGTCACTCCTGTCGGGGCCGGGCGGGCAGGTGAGCGGGTGCGAGGTGCGGAGCGTACGCCGGGTCATGCTTCCACGGAGCACCCACGCTCGGACAGACGGCACCCCGGACGGCACGGCGGCGGGCAGCGGGGGATGCCCGGGGGGATGTCATGGGGGCCGGCGGGAGCGGCGGTCGGCGGGGTGCCGGGCCCGTCCGGCGGGAGCGGCTCGGCGGTGCCGCCGGGGTCCGTTCCGAGCGGCTCCCGCGTCCGTCGTCCACAGGTCGACCGGCGGCGAAGGCTGGTCGACAACTCCTCCAGTTAGACAGTGAGTTGTCGTCATAGGGGCTGTGGACGTTGGGGACGAGGCGCGTCGTCGCAGGTCGGGCCGCGTGTCGCCGTCCCCCGTGCCTGTGGACGACGCCCGGGGACACGGCGTCCGCGCTGGGGACGGAGCGTCCGGTGTGCTTCGTCGTCCCCTGCCGTCCACAGGTGGGAACTGCGGCTGCAGCGCTCGTCCCCAGGACCGTCCCCAACCGGTCGGGATGGTCGTCCACAGGGTTATCCCCAGGGTGTGAACGCAGGCCGTGACCGACGCTCCGCGGCTGGTGACGGTGCGTGACAGGGGCGGCCGGGACGGGACGGCGGCGGGCGCGGACGGGAGCGCCGGACCGGCTCAGGCCTGCCGCGCGGTGCTCTTGATGCGGGCGGTCAGGTCGGTGACCTGGTTGTACAGCGACCGGCGTTCGGCCATGAGCTGGCGGATCTTGCGGTCCGCGTGCATGACGGTGGTGTGGTCCCGGCCGCCGAAGGCCTGGCCGATCTTCGGCAGGGACAGGTCGGTGAGCTCGCGGCAGAGATACATCGCGATCTGCCGGGCCGTGACGAGCACCCGGGAGCGGGACGATCCGCAGAGGTCGTCGACGGTGACGCCGAAGTAGGTGGCGGTCTGCATCATGATGATCGACGAGGTGATCTCGGGGCCGGCCTGGTCGGTGATGAGGTCCTTGAGGACCACCTCGGCGAGCGGGAGGTCCACCGGCTGGCGGTTGAGGCTCGCGAACGCGGTGACCCGGATGAGCGCACCCTCGAGCTCGCGGATGTTCGTCGAGATCTTCGAGGCGATGAACTCGAGCACCTCGGGCGGCGCGGACAGCCGCTCCTGGGCGGACTTCTTGCGCAGGATCGCGATGCGGGTCTCGAGGTCGGGCGGCTGGACGTCGGTGATGAGGCCCCACTCGAACCGCGAGCGCATCCGGTCCTCGAAGTCCTGCAGCTGCTTGGGCGGCAGGTCGCTGGTGACCACGATCTGCTTGTTCGCGTTGTGCAGCGTGTTGAAGGTGTGGAAGAACTCCTCCTGCGTCTGCACCTTGCCCGACAGGAACTGGATGTCGTCGACGAGGAGCACGTCGACGTCCCGGTAGCGACGCTGGAACGCGGCCGCCTTGTCGTCACGGATCGAGTTGATGAACTCGTTCGTGAACTCCTCCGAGCTCACGTAGCGCACGCGCGCGCCGGCGTAGAGCGTGCGGGTGTAGTGCCCGATCGCGTGCAGCAGGTGGGTCTTGCCGAGACCGGACTCGCCGTAGACGAACAGCGGGTTGTAGGCCTTGGCCGGCTGCTCGGCGACGGCGACGGCCGCGGCGTGCGCGAAGCGGTTGCTCGAGCCGATGACGAACGTGTCGAAGGTGTACTTCGGGTTGAGCCGGCTGGCCTCCTCGCCGCGGGTACCGGGCGAGCCGGTGCCCGGGCGGACCGGCTCCGGCGCGGCGGCGGCCGGCGGCGTGATGGAGGGGACGACGGCGACGGCCGCGGCGACCGGGTCGGCGTACGTCGAGTCGGCGAGGTCGTCGGTGGCGTCGTCGTCGAGCGACGGGGCGATCGTGGGGTCGACGGTGACCGCGATGCGGACCTCGCGGCCGAGGGTGCGCGAGAGCGCGTCGACCACGAGCGGGCGCAGCTTGCTCTCCAGCACGTCCTTGGTGAACTCGTTCGGCGCCGCCACCAGGGCGGTGTCCTCGACGATGGCGAGCGGCCGGGTCAGCGCGACGAACGCGCGTTGCTGGGAGGTCATCCCCTCGTCGCCGAGGGACGCGAGGGCCCGGGTCCAGACGTCGATGAGGTCCAGGTCGTCGTCGGCCACGGGTGGCGTCCCCTCGCTGTCGTGCCGGTTCCCCGGCGGGGCGTCCACACGCTCGTCCACAGGTGTGGAACGGGCGGGCGGCGTGCGGAGCCCGGTGGCGGGGATCGGGAGACCCCTGCGGTGGATCGGTCGTCGGCCCTGCCTGAACTGGCGTGGCGGCGTGACCGTAGCCGGGCCCCCACGGCCCCCGTCAAGGGGTTGTCCACAGGCAGGGGCCGGAGTCTGCCACGTTCCGCCGGGTTTGTCGGCGTGTCGCTCCGAGCCCGCCCGGACGGGCTCGGAGAGGATGGGCGGTTCGCGCTGCGGCCACGATCACAGCGGGCGGGGGCGGCCGCGGTTTGACCCTCCCGAGGAACGCCCCGTACCGTGGACGCGCCGACGACTGCCCCTGCCCGAGCCCCCGCTCGGGTGCTGGGTCACGTCAGCGGCCGCTGCCGCATGCCGACGCCTCGTGCGTCGGCGTCCGGTGGCGGCCGGCCGGATCCCGGCCAGTGCCACCGTCTCGCCACCCGCACGCCGGATCGGGCCCGCCCGATCCCCTCCACGCCCGGCCAGGTCCCTGGCCCCACCACGGTTCGGAGCCGACCGATGAGCAAGCGCACCTTCCAGCCGAACAACCGCCGGCGGGCCAAGACCCACGGCTTCCGCCTGCGGATGCGCACCCGCGCCGGCCGCGCCATCCTCTCGGCCCGTCGCCGCAAGGGCCGCACCGAGCTGTCGGCCTGACGGCCCGGTCGGCCGCGTCCGTGCTCCCGAGCACCGCGCGGTTGCGCCGTAGCCAGGACTTCACCGAGACGGTACGACGAGGCACACGGGCCGGTCGGCCCCTGCTCGTCGTCCACCTCGACCTGGGGTCCGCGTCGGACGCCGCCGCCCACCGATCCCGCCCCGGGGACCACCCGAGGGCGGGATTCGTCGTGAGCAAGGCGGTCGGCGGCTCGGTCGTGCGGCACGCCGTCGTGCGCCGGCTGCGTCACCTGGTGCGGCCCCGGCTGGCGACCCTGCCGGCCGGCGCGCGCCTGGTCGTGCGGGCCCTGCCGGACGCGGCGACCGCGTCCTCGGACCGGCTCGCGGCCGACCTCGACGCCGCGCTGGAGCGTGCCCTGCGCACGGCGATCGCAGCCGCACGCACGGGGGCGGAGTCGGGATGAGGACCGGGAACGCGGTACGCCGCCTGCTCGGTGCCACCGTGGGGAGGTTCTTCCGGCTGCTGCTCACCGGCGTCATCGTGGGCTACCGGACGCTGCTCAGCCCGCTGCTCGGTCCGCGCTGCCGGTTCCACCCGTCCTGCTCGACGTACGCCCTGGAGGCGATCCGGGTGCACGGGGCGGCGAAGGGGACCGCGCTCGCGACCTGGCGGGTGTGCCGCTGCAACCCCTGGAACGCCGGCGGGGTGGACCGGGTCCCGGACAAGGGACGCTGGACCCCCGAGCCCTACGTCTCGCTGGAGTCGGCCGGGGACGCCGACCCGGGGACGCCCACCACCGGACCTGACCGCCCCACCGACGACCGGAGCGCCGCGTGACCCTCAATCCCCTCGCCTGGCTCGAGGACATCGTCTCCTGGATCCTCATCCAGTTCCACACCGTCTTCGGGGCGGTCCTCGGCGAGACCTCGGGCTGGGCCTGGGCCCTGTCGATCGTCGGGCTTGTCGTGGTCATCCGCATCGCGCTCATCCCGCTGTTCGTGCGGCAGATCAAGAGCCAGCGCAACCTGCAGATCCTCCAGCCCAAGATCAAGGAGATCCAGCAGAAGTACGCCGGCGACCGGGAGCGGCAGAGCGCCGAGATGATGGCGCTCTACAAGGACACCGGCACGAACCCGCTGGCCAGCTGCCTGCCGATCCTGGCCCAGGCGCCGATCTTCTTCGCGCTGTTCCGGGTGCTCAACTACGGCGTCGCCGCGGGCGAGGCGTACGGCGTCATGACCCAGGAGCAGGCGCAGCAGGCGAAGGAGGCGACGATCTTCGGCGTCCCGCTGTGGGCGAAGTTCACCTCGGCCGCCGAGACCCCGAACGCGACCGCGACGACGATCCTCACGATCATCCTCATCGTCCTCATGACGATCACCACGTTCACCACGCAGCGCCAGCTCATCGTCAAGAACACCGCGCGGGACAACCCGATGGCGCAGCAGCAGAAGATCCTGCTCTACGTCTTCCCCTTCTTCTTCGCCGTCACCGGCATCAACTTCCCCGTCGGCGTGCTCATCTACTGGCTCACCACGAACCTGTGGTCGATGGGCCAGCAGTTCTACGTCATCCGGAACAACCCCCAGCCCGGCACCCCGGCGTACACCGCCTGGGAGGAGCGCGAGGCCGCGAAGCGCCGGCGCAGGAACGCGGGGGTCGACCCGGAGGCGCCGGTCATCGTGGTGGCGCCCCCCGCGCCGCGCCAGCAGCCGAAGAAGAAGTCGCGCAGCGAGCGGCAGAAGAGGGCGCCCGGCACCGGGCCCGACCCGGTGACCGGCTCCGACCCGGTCGGCGACCCGCGCGCCGGCGAGGACGGCTCCCCTGGTTCACCCTGAGCCGTTTCCCGTGAAACGGCCCCTCGCACGACCCCCCGAGCTCCCCGCGCCGCACGGCGCCCCCACCGACGGAAGACGAGTACCCATGAGTGACACCACGGCCGCCGAGACCCCCGAGGTCGAGGGCAGCGACACCCCCACGGCCCCCCCGGTCCGTGTTTCCCGTGAAACGAGCCGAGGCTCGGCGCCGGTCAGCGAGCTCGAGCGTGAGGGCGACATCGCGGCGGACTACCTCGAGGGCCTGCTCGACATCGCCGACCTCGACGGCGACATCGACATGGACGTCGAGGGCGACCGGGCTCTGGTCAGCATCGTGGGCGGCGACATCGAGCACCTCGTGGGCGACCACGGCCAGGTGCTCGACGCGCTCCAGGAGCTCACCCGGCTCGCGGTCACCCGGGAGACCGGCGAGCGGTCCCGCCTCATGCTCGACGTCGCGGGCTACCGCGAGGCGCGGCGGCAGGCGCTCACCGCACTCGGCACCGAGGCGGCGACGCGCGCGACGAGCACCGGCGAGCCCGTGCGCCTGGAGCCGATGAGCCCGTTCGAGCGCAAGGTCGTGCACGACGCCGTTGCCGCCGCGGGCCTCACCAGCGAGTCCGAGGGCGTCGAGCCGCGCCGCTACGTCGTCGTCCTGCCCCGCGTCTGACCCACCCGATGCCGGCCACCGAAGGGGTGACGGGGGAGCCCCCCGTCCGCGAGGAGACGGACCTGCTCGTCGAGCAGCGGCTGCGCGCGCGCTACCCGGCCGCCGCCGAGGCGCTGGGTCGCTACGCCGACCTGCTCGCCACCGACGGCGTGGTCCGCGGGCTCATCGGCCCGCGGGAGGTCGGCCGGCTGTGGAGCCGGCACCTGGCCAACTGCGCGGTGCTCGAGGAGCTCGTGCCCCCGGGGGCGCTCGTCGCCGACGTCGGCTCCGGCGCGGGGCTGCCCGGCCTGCCGCTCGCGATCGTGCGGCCGGACCTGCGGGTCGTGCTCGTCGAGCCGCTGCTGCGGCGGGCCACGTTCCTCGGGGAGGCGGTCGCCGCGCTCGGGCTGGGCGAGCGGGTGGAGGTGCTCCGCGGCCGGGCCGAGGAGCAGACGCTCGCGGTCGACGTGGTGACCGCCCGGGCGGTGGCCCCGCTCGACCGGCTCGCCGGGTGGACCCTGCCGCTGGCCCGGGTCGGCGGCACGCTGCTCGCGCTCAAGGGGGAGGGTGCCGCCGACGAGGTGTCCGCCTCCGCGGCGGCGCTCGAGCGCCTGGGCGGCGGCCAGATCGAGGTGCTCACCTGCGGAGCCGGTGTGGTGGAGCCTCCCACGACCGTGGTCCGGGTGGTGCGGCTCACCGCCGGCCGACGCAAGGGGGCGCGATGAGCACGCCGGGCGACCGAACCGGGTCCGACGCGACCACGGCCGGGCTGGGCTGGCCGGACCCCAGCCCGGACCCCGCGCCCGGCCTCGGCTGGCCGCCCGAGCAGCCCGGACCGGCACCGCACCCCGGACCGGCCGACGAGCCCCGCGAGGAGACCCGGTGAGCGACGACACCCCCCTGGCCCGGTCCGCCGAGGCCGCGGTCCAGGTCCGCTACCGCAGGTTCGGCGAGGACCTGCCCCGCCCGGGGCGGACCCGGGTCATCACGGTCGCCAACCAGAAGGGCGGTGTGGGCAAGACGACGTCCACCGTCAACCTGGCAGCCGCTCTCGCGCTGCAAGGGCTCGCGGTCCTCGTCGTCGACCTCGACCCGCAGGGCAACGCCTCGACCGCGCTGTCGACCGCCCATCACAGCGAGGTCCCCAGCGTCTACGACGTCCTCATCGAGGGTCGTCCGCTCGCCGACGTCGTCGTGGCCGTGCCCGAGATCGAGGGGCTGTGGTGCGCCCCGGCCACCCTCGACCTCGCCGGCGCCGAGATCGAGCTCGTCTCGATGGTGGCCCGGGAGCACAAGCTGCGCCGGGCCGTCGCGACGTACCTCCCGGTGCACGAGGCGGCGCACGGCCGGCTCGACTACGTGCTGGTCGACTGCCCGCCGAGCCTCGGCCTGCTGACCCTCAACGCGCTCGTGTGCGCCGACGAGGTGCTCATCCCGATCCAGTGCGAGTACTACGCCCTCGAGGGCCTCGGCCAGCTGATCCGCACGGTCGGCCTGGTCACCGCCGAGCTCAACCCGGGGCTGTCGGTCTCGACGATCCTGCTGACCATGTACGACGCCCGGACGCGGCTGGCCGCCCAGGTGGCCGACGAGGTCCGGGCGCACTTCGGCGACCGGGTGCTCGCGACGGCGATCCCCCGCTCGGTGCGGGTGTCCGAGGCGCCGTCGTACGGCCAGACCGTCATGACCTACGACCCGGGCAGCACCGGGGCGCTGTCCTACCTCGAGGCGGCCCGCGAGCTGGCTCGGCAGGCCGCGGCCGTCGCCCCGGGTGGTCCCCAGCTGGACGAGATACCGCCGCAGCAGCGGTATTAGGGACTAAGAACTGCCGTTCGAGCGGTGGATCCGCGGGCGCCCCGGGTGCCCGGGGAGCGCGCGGTAGGGTCACGCCGACAGCAACGCACGAGGGACCGGAGGTCGGCAGGGTGAACCAGCGACGAGGGCTCGGCCGCGGCCTCGGGGCACTCATCCCCACGGGGGAGCGGCCCGCACCGGCCACCGAGGAGTCCCCCGCGCAGCCGGCGGTGGAGTCCCACCGCGGCGACGACCTCGAGATCGTCGCCGGGGCGCGCTACGCCGAGCTCCCGCTCGACGACATCCGCCCGAACCCGCGCCAGCCGCGCACCGTCTTCGACGAGGACGCCCTCGCCGAGCTGGTCCACTCCATCCGTGAGATCGGCCTGCTGCAGCCGATCGTGGTCCGGCCGGTGCCCGACGCCGGCCCCGATGGCCCGCACCACGAGCTCGTCGCGGGCGAGCGGCGCTGGCGGGCCAGCCGCGAGGCCGGACTCGAGCGCATCCCCGCGATCGTGCGCGAGACCGCCGACGACGCCCTGCTGCGCGACGCCCTGCTGGAGAACCTGCACCGGGCCCAGCTCAACGCGCTCGAGGAGGCCGCGGCCTACCAGCAGATGCTCGACGACTTCGGCTGCACGCAGGAGGTGCTCGCCGTGCGCATCGGCCGCAGCCGGCCGCAGGTGAGCAACACGCTCCGCCTGCTGCGTCTCCCGACGGCGGTCCAGCGTCGCGTGGCCGCCGGGGTGCTCTCGGCCGGGCACGCCCGCGCCCTGCTCGCGCTCGACGACCCCGAGGTGATGGACCGGCTCGCGACGCGCATCGTGGCGGAGGGACTGTCGGTCCGCGCGGTGGAGGAGATCGTGGCGGTCGGTGAGGCCGACGGCCGCGAGCGGGCCCGCGTCGCGCGGCCACGGCGTCCGGTGGCGCCCGGCCTCACCGAGATCGCCGATCGACTCTCCGACCGGCTCGAGACCCGTGTGCGCATCGACTCGGGGAAGTCCAAGGGCAAGGTGACGATCGAGTTCGCCACGCTCGACGACCTGCGCCGCATCGTCGACGTCATCGACGGATCAGGCTCGCCAGACCGCTGAGAACCATTGCGCCACTTGAGGTCTCAGCCGCGCGAGATCGCGCGTCGGACGAGCTCGGCGGTCAGCTCGCCCAGGTCGAGGCCCGCGGCGAGCACGGCCTGCGGGTACGTCGACGTCTCGGTCATCCCCGGTGCGACGTTGACCTCGAGGAACCACGGCGTGCCCGCCGCGTCGACGACGAGGTCGCTGCGCGACCAGTCGCGCAGCCCGAGCGTCCGGTGCACCGTCACGGCGGTGGTGGCGCATGTCGCGAGGACGTCGTCGGGCAGCCGCGCCGGTGTGAAGAACTCCGTGGCACCAGCGGTGTAGCGCGCGCCGTAGTCGTAGAAGCCGCCGTCGGCGACCACCTCGACCACGGGCAGCGCGCGCGGTCCGTCGGCGCCCTCGACGACCGACACCGCCACCTCGGTGCCCGGCACGAAGTGCTCGATGAGCGCCGTGTCGCCGTAGGCGAAGGACGCGACCATCGCGGCCGGGAGTTCGGACGCGGAGCGGACGACCGTGGCACCGAGCGACGAGCCGCCGCGAGTCGGCTTCACCATGAGCGGCAGGCCGAGCCGGGCGACGACGGCGTCGAGCACGGCGATGGCGCCGAGCTCGCGGAACGTCGAGTGCGGCAGCGCGACGGAGGCGGGGACGGCGACCCCCGCGGCCGCGACAAGACCGGACGCGACCGGCTTGTCGAAGGCGCGGCGGCAGGCGGTCGGGTCGGAGCCGACGAAGGGGAGTCCCAGCGCGGCGAGGACGTCCCGCACCGCGCCGTCCTCGCCCGCCGCCCCGTGCAGCAGCGGGACGACGCACGCGGGCCGCTCGGCGGCGAGCGACGGGAGCAGCGCGGCGTCGACGTCGCGGAGCTCGACGTCGGAACCGGTGGTCCGCAGGGCGTCGGCGACGCGGCGCCCGGAGCGGATCGACACGTCGCGCTCGGGCGAGAGGCCGCCGGCGAGGACGAGGACGCGACCCGACGTGGTTCTGCTCATACGGCGTAACCCCTTGTGCCACAGTGGATTGCGAGGACGAAGCGCGGCGTGCTCATGCGAGGTCCGGCGACGGGGCGGACGGTCCCTCGCGCTCGGCCACGGCGGTGGGCGAGCCGAACGTCTCGACGATCTCGAGCTCGGTCTCGATGACGCCGGCCAACCGGCGTACCCCTTCGCGGATGCGCTCGGGCTCCGGGTAGCAGTACGACAGCCGCAGCGACTGGCGGCCCTGGCCGTCGGCGAAGAAGCCGGTGCCGGGCACGTAGGCCACGAGGGCGGCCACCGCGCGCGGCAGCATCGCGGCGGCGTCGAGACCGTCGGGCAGCGTGACCCAGCTGTAGAAGCCGCCGGCGGGGACGGTCCAGCGCGTCCCCTCGGGCATCAGACCGGCGAGCGACTCGAGCAGGGCGTCGCGCCGCTCTCGGTAGACCTCGCGGAAGACCTTCACCTGGTCGAACCACGGCTGGGTGGCGAGGTACTCCGAGATCGTGAGCTGGGTGAGGTTCGACGGGCAGAGGGTCGCGGTCTCGTTGGCCAGCACGAGCTTCTCGCGCACGCCGTGCGGTGCGACGGCCCAGCCGACGCGCAGCCCCGCGGCGATCGTCTTGGAGAACGTGCCGAGGTAGACCACGCCCTCGCTCTCGTCGGCGCGGATCGCGCGGGGCACCGAGCCGTCGAAGCCGAGCAGGCCGTAAGGGTCGTCCTCGAGCAGCAGGAGGCCGGCCGAGCGCACGACCTCGAGGACCTCGGCCCGCCGGGCGGGGCCCTGGCACACGCCGGCCGGGTTGTGGAACGACGGGATCGTGTAGACCAGCTTCACCCGCTTGCCGGCGGCCCTCGCGGCGTCGATCGCCTCCCGCAGCGCGTCGGGCCGCAGCCCCTCGTCGTCCATCGGCACGTGGACGACCTCGCACTGGTACGACGAGAACACGCCGAGCGCGGTGACGTACGTCGGCGCCTCGACGAGGACGACGTCGCCCGGGTCGCAGAACACGCGCACGACGAGGTCGAGCGCCATCTGCGAGCCCGCGGTGACGACGATGTCGTCGGGGTGGGCCGTGACGCCGACCGGTGCCATCACCTCGAGGATCTGCTCGCGCAGTCGTACGTCGCCCTGGCCGGAGCCGTACTGCAGCGCGACGGCTCCGCGGTCACGGATCAGCCGCGCGACGGTGTCGGCCATCGCGTCGAGCGGGAGCGCCGACACGAACGGCATGCCCCCGGCGAGCGACACGACCTCGGGCCGCGAGGCCACCGCGAACAGCGCACGGACCTGCGAGGCGGTCAACCCGCGCGTGCGCGCGGCGTAGGCATCGACCCACGGGTCGAGCCTCGTCCCTGCCCCCGGCTGCTGCGTCGGCTCCATGACTCCCTCGTTGCCCTCGGCGCGTCCGGTGCGGCGGGCCGCCGGCACCGGAGAGGCGCACCCGGGCCCGGACGCCGTTGTCGGGGCTCCCTGTGCAGGATCTACGATGCCGGATGAAGGGTCGGAGGTGTCATGCGGGTTCTCCGTTGGCTGATCGGGCTGCTCGCCCTCGGCCTCGTGCTGGGCTTCGTGGCAGGCCTGTTCCGCCCGCACCCCGACGAGCTGCCCCGTCCGGTGGGCCGATGACGAGGACCCGTCCGGCCGCCGTCGCCCCGGGCTGAGCACCGTGGCCGTGCCCCGGCGCCTCGCGCCGCTGACCCGTGACTCCCTCGACGAGCTGCCCGCGCCCTGTCGCGCATGCACGCGCTGGGAGCTCGACGCCGTCAGCCGCGCGCGGGCCGAGGCCGAGGGCGACGACGCGTGTGCGGCGGCCAAGGCCGACTGGCTGTCGGCCACGCTGCTCGACTGGGGCTCGTGCGGCCAGGTCGTGCGCGTCGACGGCGTGGTCGCGGGCTACGCCCTGTACGCGCCTCCGGCGTACCTCCCGGGCCTCGCGGCGTACCCCACCGCCCCTGTCGCGTCCGACGCCGTGGCGCTCGCGGCGCTGCGGGTCGAGCCCGAGCACTCCGGGCGTGGGCTGGCGCGGATGCTCGTGCAGGGGATGGCCACCGACCTCGCCCGGCGCGGTGTCCGTGCGGTCGAGGCGATCGCGTCGACGGACGGCGCCACGACGTGCCTCGTGCCCGCCGAGTTCCTGCTGGCCGTGGGATTCACCACCGTGCGTCCGCACCCGCGCACGCCGCGGCTGCGGCTCGACCTGCGCTCGACCGTCGTGTGGCGCGAGGACGTCGTCGAGGCGGCGCTCGACCGCCTGCTCGGCCGCCGCCGCGCGGTCGGGACGCTGCACCGCGACGACCCCACCGGCTGACCCCCGCCTGCGGCGTGGCCGGCACGCCGGACCTGTGGACTCAGTGGGGCGCTGCAGGTGCGGCTATCGCGGCCTGGGCACCTTCATGCGGAGCTGGGGGCCGCCGGCGGGGCGGGGGCGCGGGGTCAGACCTCGGCGGGGACGGGGGCGAAGAAGCGCACCACGGCCGCGGCGATGCCCTCGGCGACGGCGTCGCGGAACGCCGGGTCCTGCAGCCGGCGCGCGTCGCGCGGGCTGGAGAGGTAGCCGCACTCGATGCGTACGGCGGGCATGCGGGTCATCCGCAGCAGGTCCCACGTCTTGGCGTGGGTGCGGCAGTCGGTGAGGTCGGTGCGGGAGCAGATCTCCTCCTGCACCATGTCGGCGAACCGCTGGCCCAGGCTCGACCCGGTGCCGGCGACGGCGTCGCCGAAGTAGAACGTGGCGCAGCCCGCCGGGGTCGGGGAGGCGACCGAGTCGACGTGCAGGGACAGCACGAGGTCGGCCCCGGTGGCGTTGGCGAAGGCGGCCCGCCCGGACTCGTCGGGCGCTACCGGGCCGTCGGCCTCGGGGGAGCGGGTCAGCAGCACCTGGACGCCGATCGCGGCGAGCCGGCCCTCGACGCGGGTGGCGAGGTCGCCGGCGACGACCGACTCGGTGAGGCCGCCGTGCGCGAGGCCGTCGTCGGGTCCGCCGTGCCCCGGGTCGATGACGACGACCTTGTCCGCGACCCCGCTGCGCAGCGACTCGAGCGCGTGCAGCTCGCGCAGCGTGGCGGCCGTGCCGCCGCCGCTCATCGTGCGGGCGAGCCGCGCCATCGCGCGGAACGTGCTGGGACCACAGGTGCCGTCGGCGTCGACCCCGACGCTGCGCTGGAACTCGCGCAGGGCGGCGTCGGTGCGCACGCCGAACACGCCGTCGACGCGACCGAGGTCGAAACCGAGCCCGGACAGCCGCTGCTGCAGCGCCAGGACGTCGTCACCGGACACCAGGTGGCCGGGGCTGTAGGACAGGACCCGGTCGCCGAGCGCCCAGCGTGCCTCCTCCAGCCGCCGGAACGTCTGCTCGCCGACGACGCCGTCGACGGTGAGCCCGCGCTCCTGCTGGAACGAGCGGACCGCACGGTCGACGGCATCGTCGAAGCAGTCGTGGGCCGGGTCGACGCGCTGCTCGTGGTCCGGCGCCTCGTGCGCGAGGAGCCCGAGCCGACCGAGCCGGTCACGGATCTCCGCGACCGCCGGCCCCGTGTCGCCCCGCCGGATCGCGGCCGGGGGCATCGATCTACAGGAACTCGGCGAGGTCCGCGAGGATCGCGGCCTTCGGCCGGGCGCCGATGATCTGCTTCACGACGCGGCCGCCCCGGTAGACGTTCATCGTCGGCAGCGACATGATCCGCTCGCTCGCACCGGTGACGGGGTTCTCGTCGACGTTGACCTTGACGATGGCGAGCTTCTCCTGCGTGCCGGCGATCTCCTCGAGCACGGGGGAGATCATCTTGCACGGTCCGCACCACTCCGCCCAGAAGTCGACCAGGACGGGCTTCTCGGACAGCAGGACGTCGTCGGCGAACGTCGCGTCGGTCACGATCTTGACAGCGCCCATGCGGCGCTCCTTCCAGGACGGTCGTGCGGACGGACTACGGGGTCCGGTCGGCCCACCGTACGGGGTGGGACCGACCAGGATCGACTCCCCTCGTCCCGGCGGGGCGACGGGGTGGCGTGCCCACGCTCAGGCCAGGACCTGCAGCGCGTCGTGGGTGCTCTCGGCGGCCTCGAACGAGGCGAGGAACTTCTCCGCGTCGAGGGCGGCCGCGCAGCCCGAGCCGGCCGCCGTGACGGCCTGGCGGTACGTGTGGTCGACGAGGTCGCCGCAGGCGAACACGCCGGACAGGTTCGTCCGGGTGCTGCGACCCTGGACCAGGACGTAGCCCTCCTCGTCGAGGTCGACCTGGCCACGGACGAGCTCCGAGCGCGGGTCGTGGCCGATCGCGACGAACAGCCCGGTGACGGCCTCGGTGCGGGTCTCCCCGGTGACGGTGTCGCGGAGCACGACGGCGGAGAGCTTGTCCTCGCCCACGAGCTCGGCGACCTCGGAGTTCCACGCGAAGCGGATCTTGTCGTTGGCGAAGGCCCGCTCGGCCATGATCTTGCTGGCGCGCAGGCTGTCGCGGCGGTGCACGAGGGTGACGCTCTCGGCGAAGCGGGTCAGGAAGGTGGCCTCCTCGACCGCGGAGTCCCCGCCGCCCACGACGGCGATGTGCTGGTTGCGGAAGAAGAAGCCGTCGCAGGTCGCGCACCAGGAGACGCCGTGCCCGGACAGCCGCTTCTCGCCCTCGACACCGAGCTCGCGGTATCCGGAGCCCATCGCGAGGATCACCGCGTGGGCCCGGTGGACGCGGCCCTCGCCGTCGGTGACGCTCTTGACCGGGCCGGTGAGGTCCACCGCCGTGACGTCGTCGGTGACGAGCTCGGCGCCGAAGCGCTCGGCCTGCCCGCGCATGCTCTCCATGAGCGCCGGGCCCATGACGCCGTCGGTGAACCCGGGGAAGTTCTCCACCTCGGTGGTGTTCATGAGCGCGCCGCCGGCGGTCACGGCGCCCTCGAACACCAGCGGTGCGAGCTGGGCGCGGGCGGCGTAGATGGCCGCGGTGTAGCCGGCGGGACCGGATCCGATGACGATGACGTTGCGGACGTCGTTCACGGCGTGCCTCTCGACGGCGGGACGGGTCCCGGTGGCGCTCTTCTGCTGCTCCGGCATCAACGATCCTAGGCGGACCGGCATTCCGAACCCGGGTCAGGACGCCGGGATGCGCTGGAACTCGAGGAGGTCCGCCGCGCCGGCGCCGCAGCCGGGCTTGACCACGAAGACGTCGAGGCTGCCGGGCGCGTCCGGGGGCGGGACGACCACGACGATCGCCGGCGTGCCGTCGTAGCTGCCGGAGTCCACCGCGACCGCGGTCGAGCCGTCACCCTCGGTGAGCGCCCGGACGCAGGCGGCCGCGTCGGTGGGGGTGAGCGCCGCGGAGTAGGGCTTCCCCTCCGCCGGCGCAGGACTCGGTGCGGCGACCGTCCGCTCCGTCAGCGGGCTGGCGGCGCGCGCGGCGGCCACGAGCCCGGCCGCCTGGGTGGCCAGCGACGCCCGGGTGTAGCTCGTGCCGCTCGCGGTGAGCCGGGTGGCCGTGGCGGTGTCCGCGGCGCCGCCGGCCGCGCTCGACGCCGCCGCGCCGCTCGAGGACGAGGAACTGCCACCGATGCCGTGGAGCACCGTGACGCCGCCGAGGACCACGAGCGCCGCCGCGGCCAGGCCGCCGACGATCCGGAAGGCTCGGGTCGACGGACCGCGGCGCGCCGTCGGGAGCACGGTGACCGGTGCGACGTGGCCCACGCCGACGTCGGACGCGTCGGCCCCCGGCGCGGCTGCGGCCGCTCCGGCGACCGCGACGGCGGCCGTACGGCGCTCCTCCGCGATCACCGCGTCGAGGCGGGCCCGGACGTCCGAGGGCATCTCGAGCGGCTCGTCGCGCAGGAACGACAGCAGCGCCCGGACGTCGGCGTCCTGCTCGGGCGTGGCCTCGGGTCCCGGCGTGTCGGCGAACCCGCCCGGCGTCGCGTCGGTCATGGGGTCACCTCCCGGGTCCCGTCGTGGTGCGTGCCGCCACCCGGAGCGGGCGGCGGGTCGAGCGGCCGCGACAGAGGTGGGACGTCCCCCGGGGCGTCGGGGTTCCGCAGCCCGGCGAGGGCGACGGCGAGCCGGGCCCGGCCCCGGGAGCAGCGGCTCTTGACCGTGCCCTCGGGGATCCCGAGGATCCCGGCCGTCTCCGCCACCGAGAGGCCCTCGACGTCGACGAGCACGATCGCCGATCGCTGGTCGTCGGGCAGCGCACGCAGCGCGCGGTCGATCTCCATCCGCAGCTCGAGGCGGTCGAGGTCGTCGCGCGGGTCCGCGAGCCCGCGGTGACCGGACTCGCCGTCCTCCTCGGGGAGCGGGACCGTCGGTCGGGCCCGGCGCCGGCGCATCCGGTCCAGGCAGGCGTTGACGACGACGCGGTGCATCCACGTGGTGACGGCCGCCTCGCCGCGGTAGGAGCCCGCGTTGCGGTACGCCGAGACGAGGGCGTCCTGCAGCGCGTCGGAGGCGTCCTCGGGGTCGCCGGTCGTGCGCAGGGCGACGGCCCAGAGCCGGTCGCGGTGCCGGGCGACGAGCGTGCCGAACGCGTCGGGGTCCCCGGCCACGTGGGCGGCGAGCAGCGCGGCGTCCGCGTCGGGGTCGCCGGTGACGGGGCGGCCCCCGCTCTCGTCGCTGCTCATCGCGTCGGTCAGCCTACGGCGCCGGCGGGTCACCGCCGGGGACCCGCGGCGTCGGCGCCGTCGTGCCGGTCAGCCCAGGATGCGGACGTCGGCGATGCCGCCCTGGTAGCTGCCGTCGGCCGACGGGAGGGAGGTCAGCCAGATCACGACGTAG
>JAJXTD010000194.1 GCA_021784035.1 Actinomycetes bacterium
TCCACCCCGTTCCCCGCGACACCGACACCGACACCGACACCGACACCGACAGTGACGCCGAGCCCGAGCCGTACGCCGTCGGCGTCGCGGCCACCGCTTCGCGCCGACGCGGTGGTGACCGCGGTGCCGGCGGCGCAGTGGGCGCGGATAGTCGCCGTCGGCGCCTGGCACTCCGGCTGCCCGGTCGCGCGCGCCGGCCTGCGCCGCGTCGAGGTGAGCTTCCACGGCTTCGACGGCGCCGTGCACCGGGGCGCGCTGGTGGTGAACGCGGACGTCGCGTCGAGCGTCGCGACGATCTTCACCGCGCTGTTCGACCGGGGCTTCCCGATCCACCGGATGGAGCCGATCGAGGCGTTCGGCGGCGACGACAACGCCAGCATGGCGGCGGACAACACCTCGGCGTACAACTGCCGCCGAGTCGGGCAGGCCAACGCCCCGGCGACGGCGTCACCGCACGCCAACGGGCGCGCGATCGACGTCAACCCCTACGAGAACCCGTGGATCGACCCGCGGTGCGGCTGCTTCCGGCCCAGCGCGCGGTACGGCCGGGTGCGCACCGGCACGGGCGTGATCACCAAGGGCGGGACGGCGTGGACCGCGTTCACCCGCGCCGGCTGGATCTGGCAGGACAGCTCGACGACCGACTACCAGCACTTCGACACCGGCTACCCGTCCCGGCCGCTGCGCAGCGCGGCCGCGTCGTCCGTCGCACCCTCGGTGTCCGCGCCCTCGCTGGCCGCGCCGGTCCGGCTGCCCTTCCCGGTGGCAGTCAGGGTGGGCAGCGCAACCCAGGTCGTGACCGTGAAGGCACGCGGGTCGTACGCGACCGTGACGACGTGGCAGCGCACCTCCACCGGCTGGAGGCGCGTGCTGTCGACGTCGGCCGCACGGGTCGGCAGCCACGGGATCGTGGCCGGGAGCACGCGTCGTCAGGGCAGGTCCACGACCCCGGCCGGCACGTACGGGCTCACCCGGGCCTTCGGGATCCGGGCGAACCCGGGCAGCCGGTTGCCGTACCACCGCGTGGGGCGGGACGACTGGTGGGTCGAGGACAACCGCAGCCCCTGGTACAACACGATGCGCCGCGGCGCCGCCGGGGGGTTCGACACCAGGCTGCCCGAGTCCGACGTCAACGGCAGCGAGCGGCTGATCGCCCACCGGGTGCAGTACGACTACGCCGTGGTCATCAACTTCAACATGGCGCCGGCGGTGCGCTACCGCGGGGCCGGGATCTTCCTGCACGTGTCCGACGGCCACGCCACCGCGGGCTGCGTCGCGGTGCCGCGCACCACGATGGTCGCGATCCTGCGCTGGCTCGACCCGCGCGCCCACCCGGTGATCGCCATCGGCTGACCGGCCCGACGCCGCACAGGGCTACGCCGCGAGCACGCGCACGTCCACAACCTCACGAATGCCTCGCGCGGGGGTCCACCGACGCGCCCTCGGCCCGGCGTCCGGCGCGGCCGCGTGCCTAGCCTTCACCCACCAGACCCCCGGCTGGGAGCCCCAGGGTCGCCCGCACCGCCCGTCGGTGCGGCCCAGCCGAGGCCGCAGGCCTCCCACCGCGCAGAGGTCGCTCATGACCACGTCCGCCTCGACGGCCGACTCCACGCTCGTCGTCGACCGGGTCCGGGCCCTCGTCCGCGACCGCGGCACCGACCCGATGGCCGACCCGCGCGGCGTACGTGCCGCGATCCTCGACGTGCTCGACGACGTCGCCGTCGATGCCGAGTCGTCGTACGTCGACATCGAGGCCTGGGCCCAGGAGATCCACGACGCGGTCGCCGGCTACGGCCCGCTGCAGCGGCTCTTCGACCACGACGCGGTCGAGGAGATCTGGTGGAACGAGCCGAACCGGGTGTTCTGCGCGCGCCGAGGGCGCAGCGAGCTCACGACGGTCGTGCTCAGCGAGATTCAGGTGCACGACCTCGTCGAGCGCATGCTGCGGACGAGCGGTCGCCGGGTCGACGTGAGCCAGCCGTTCGTCGACGCACTGCTCCCGGACGGGTCCCGCCTGCACGTGGTGATCCCCGACGTGACCCGCCGGCACTGGGCGGTCAACATCCGGCGGCACGTGCTGCCGGCGACCCGGCTCGACGACCTCGTCGAGCTCGGCTCCCTGACGACGGCGGCCGCGCGCTTCCTCTCGGCCGCCGTCGTCGCGGGGCTCAACATCGTCGTGGCCGGGGGCACGCAGGCCGGGAAGACGACGCTGCTCAGCTGCCTGCTCAACGCCGTTCCCGCACACGAGCGCGTGGTCACCTGCGAGGAGGTGTTCGAGGTCCGGCTCGACCGGCCGGACTGGGTGGCGATGCAGACCCGGCAGGTGGGCCTCGAGGGGACCGGCGAGATCACGCTGCGTCGTCTCGTGGTCGAGGCGCTGCGGATGCGCCCGCACCGCCTCGTGGTGGGCGAGGTCCGCCAGGCCGAGGCGCTCGACCTGCTGGTCGCGCTCAACAGCGGGATGCCGGGCATGACGAGCGTCCACGCCAACTCCGCCCGCGACGCCGTCACCAAGCTCTGCGTCCTGCCGATGCTCGCCGGCGAGAACGTCACCGCGGCGTACATCGTGCCGACGGTCGCGTCCGCCGTGGATCTCGTCGTGCACGCCGCCACCGGCCCGGACGGCCGACGCCGCGTGCGCGAGATCGTCGGCGTCTCCGGCCGCGTGGAGGACGGCGTCGTGGAGACGTCGGACGTGTTCACGACGCGCGACGGCGAGCTCGTGCGCGGGCGCGGCTTCCCGCCGCACGCCGACCGGTTCGAGGCGCACGGCCTCGACCTCGCCACGATCCTGCGGCCGCGCTGATGGGTGCGCTCCTCGGCCTCCTGCTCGGTCTCGGCCTGCTACTGGTCCTGCAGGCCCGCACCGCACCGGCCGCGATCCCGTCTGCACCACGGCGGAACGGCCTACGCCGGCGCCTCGACGCAGCGGGGCTGGGCGACCTGTCCGTCGCGCGGGTGCTCGTGACGTGCACGGGCTCGGCCCTCGCCGGTGCGGCCGTGATGCTCGTCGTGTCCGGCTCGCCGATGGTGGCGCTCGCGTTCGGCTGCCTCGCCTCCTGGCTGCCGCTCGGGGCTCTCGGCCGGCGCGCGTCGCGTCGACGGCGGGCGCTCGTGGCCTGCTGGCCCGACGCGGTCGACGACCTGGCGTCCGCCGTGCGCGCCGGGATGTCCCTGCCCGACGCCGTCGCGGCGCTGGCGGAGCGGGCCCCGGAGCCGCTGCGGCCGTCGTTCGCCCGGTTCGCCGCCGACCACCGCGTGACGGGGTCCTTCGGCCTGTGCCTCGACCGGCTCAAGGCCGACCTGTCGGACCCGGTCGGCGACCGGGTCGTGGAGGCGCTCCGGCTCGCCCGCGACGTCGGAGGCACCGAGCTCGGCCGCCTGCTGCGCACGCTGTCGGCCGTCCTGCGCGAGGACGCGCGGACCCGGTCGGAGCTCGAGGCGCGGCAGGGCTGGGCGGTCAACGCGGCCCGGCTCGCCGTCGCGGCGCCGTGGGTGACGCTGGCGTTCCTCTCGCTGCGTCCGGGCGCGCTGTCGGCGTACGACTCGGCGGGCGGCGTCGTCGTGCTCGCGGTCGCGGCGGCGACGAGCGCGGCCGCCTACGTCGTCATGCGCCGTATCGGTCGGCTCCCCGGCGACGAGCGGGTGCTCTCGTGACGGCCCTCGGCGCGCTGGCCGGCGGTCTCCTGGCGACGGGCGCCCTGACCGCTGCCTCCGGGCTCGCGGCCCGGCGTCCCGCCGCGCCGGCCGAGCGGATCGCGCCGTACGTCGCCGGCCCGTCGGCGGCCGTGCCGCGGCGCGACGACCTCGGCACGCGGCTCGACGCGCCGACGATCGAACGGCTCCTCGCCCCGTCGCTCCGCTCGCTCGCAGTCCGGCTCGAGGGGGTCCTCGGCGGCAGCGACGCGCTGCAGCAGCGCCTGGTCGCGGCCGGACGTGGGCAGGACACCGCGCTGTCGTTCCGGTTCGAGCAGCTGACCTGGACCGTGGCCGGCCTCGCCGTCGCCGGTGTCCTGCTCGTGCTGCTCGCCGCCACCGGCCGGCCGGTCCGCCCCGTGGCGGCGCTCGCACTGGCGCTCGTCTGCGGGATCGGCGGCGCACTGCTGCGCGACCGCGCGCTGGGTCGCGAGGTCGCGCGACGCGCGGAGTCGATCCGGATCGGCCTGCCGGCCGTGGCCGACCTGCTCGCCCTCGCCGTGGCGTCCGGCGAGTCGCCGGTCGCCGCGCTCGACCGGGTCGCCCGGGTCGCGCGCGGCCCGCTCGCCGACGAGTGCCGTCGCGCGTGCCACGACACGGCGTCCGGTGTCTCGTTCGTCGACGCGCTCGATGCGATGGCGACCCGCATAGCCGTGCCCGCCGTACGCCGGTTCGTCGACGGCGTCTCCACCGCCGTGCAGCGCGGCACGCCGCTCGCCGACGTCCTGCGCGCGCAGGCCGGCGACGCGCGCGCTGACCTCCACCGCACCCTGCTGGAGGTCGCCGGTCGCAAGGAGCTGCTCATGCTCATGCCCGTCGTGTTCCTCGTGCTGCCCACCGTCGTGCTCGTCGCGCTGTTCCCCGCGGTGAGCTCGCTGACGTCCCTCGCACCTTGAGCCGCACCACCGCACACCACACCCACCCGCGGGAAACCGCACGACCACGGAGGAATCCATGACCGCACGCATCGCCGTCCTCGTCCACCGACTTCGCGGCGACGACCGCGGCGACGTCCCGGGCTGGGTGCTCGTCGCCGTCATGACTGCCGGGCTGGTCACCGCCCTGTGGGTCGTCGCCGACGGCCAGCTCACCTCGGTGCTGCAGCGCGCCATCACGTCGGTCACGAAGCCCTGACGGTGGAACGCCGCCGCGACGCACGCGGCTCGGCCGTCGTCGAGTTCGCCGTCGTCGTTCCGATGCTGATGCTCGTCGTCCTCGGTGTCCTGCAGGTCGGCCTGGCGCTCCACGTCCGCTCGACGATCACGTCGGCGGCGGCCGAGGGCGCCCGCGTCGCGGCCGTGTCGGGCGGCGACACGGCGGCCGGCGTGCGCCGGACCAGGCAGGCGCTGTCGGCCACCCTCGCCGAGGGCGTGGTCGACTCGGTGGTCGCGCGCCGCACGGCGTCGGGCGGCGTGGCGACGGTCGACGTCGAGGTGCGCGCGCGACTCCCGCTCGTCGGCCTGCTCGGTCCCTCGACGCTCGTGGTCCACGGGCACGCGCTGGCGGAGGCCTAGCCGTGCGGCGTCGCGCCAGATCCACGGACCACGACGCGGGCACGGCGATCCTCGAGGTGCTCGTCCTCGGCGTCGGCCTGCTCGTCCCGCTGCTGTACGCCGTCGTCTCGGTGATGGCCGTGCAGTCGGCGTCGTACGCCGTGACGTCCGCCGCCCGCGAGGCGGCGCGGGCCTACGTCACGTCGGCGACACCGGCGCAGGGATCGTCACGGGCGCGCACCGCGACCCGGCTCGTCCTCGCCGACGCGGGCGTCGCCGCCGTCGCACCGCGGGTGCGCTGCGTCGGCGGCTGCCTGACGCCGG
>JAJXTD010000024.1 GCA_021784035.1 Actinomycetes bacterium
GGCTCGGGGCTGCGACGGTGGCTCTGGTCGGCGTCGCTGCGATGGTCGCGCCGGCCTCGCCGGCCCGGGCCACGGACTCCACCTGGCCCGTGACCGGCAGCCGTCTGACCACGGTTCGGGTCGTCGAGACCCTGGGCGACTCGGTCCCGTCGGGCTCGCGCTGCGGGTGCCGCCCGTTCCCCGCGCTCGTCGCTGCGCGCCTCGCCGCGATCACGGGCCCGCCCGTGGTGTCGTACAACGACGCGCGCGGTGGCCACGTCGCTGCCGACGTCCTCGCGGTGCTGCGCGGGAGTGCGAACGTCCGGGCGCACGTCCGGGCCGCCCAGGTCGTCGTCGTTGAGATCGGCGCCAACGACGTGCAGTACTCCGCGACGTGCGGCACCACGGCCTCGTGCTACGCGGCGCGACTTCCTCGGGTCCGGCAGACGCTGCTGCAGATCGTCGCGACGATCCGGTCGCTCGCGGCGGGTCATCGCGTCGCGGTGCTGCTGCTCGGCTACTGGAACGTCTGGCTCGACGGCAGGTACGCCGCGGCCCGGGGCGCCGCGTACGTGAAGGCCAGCGACTCGGTCACCTGGTCGACCAACGCGACGATCCGGGGCGTCGCGCAGCGGACGGGCTCGGCGTACGCCGATCTGTGGCTGGCCTTCCGCGGAACGACCGCTCGCGACGACACGGCGCTGCTCGCCTCCGACGGGGATCACCCCGACGCGGCCGGTCACGCGGTGATCGCGGCGGCGGCGCTCCGCGTCCTGCGGACGTCGTTGTCCCGCATCCCCTACCCGCCGGTCTCTCCGGCGCACCTCAGGGTTGGCGCACGCAACGGCGACGTGACGACGTACCAGGAGGCCCTGCGTGAGTTCCTGGTGCGGACGAGGAGGCTGGGCTCGCTCGATCCGACGGGGATCACGGGGTCCTACGGCGCGGTGACCGAGGCGATGACGCGAGCGGCCTATGCCGACGAGGCTCACCTGACCGGTGACCCGTCCTGGCTGAGCGGCGACCTGTCCGTGCCCGGGCCGGAGCTGTTGCAGGTGCTGGGGCTCCGCCTCACCTGATGCCGGACGTCTCCGGTGCCGGCCTCGTCGCGGGGCGTGGCCGACAACCCCGGCGACCCTCGGCGTAGGGCGTCGCCGTCGCTACATGCGGAACGGCTTCGGCGGCGGCTGGAGATCGGCGCGCGGGCAGTCGGCGAGGGTGAGCCCGCCGGCGGCCAGGGCCTCGTCGCACAGGTTCTCGACGGTCCAGCCGAGCTCGGTCCCGAAGCGGGTGACCGTGACCCGGAAGACGGTGATCTCGTAGCGCGACGGCATGCCGTACGCGACGTGGATGGTGCCGATGAGCTCGGCGCCGGCGGGGTTGTCCGCGCCGTGCCAGGGTCGGTCGTACCGGTTCCAGCTCGTGGGGCTGGCGAGCCAGACACCGGCGTTGAGGGCGTCGCTGAGGGCGAGCTCGACCAGGATGGCGCGAGCAGCTTCCTCGGGGATGATCGCGGCGGGCCGGATGACCTCGCTGACGACGCCTTCGTCGTAGACCTCGGTCATGAAGGACTCGGAGGACGTCACGGTGTGATCCTGTCGGTGTGCTGGGGGGCGGCGGAGCCGGTCGGGGGGTTCGGGACTGGCGAGAGAAGCGCGGCTCGGTCGAGCGGGTGCGTGAGGGCGGCGACCAGGCCGAGGCCGAGCAACGGCGGTAGGACCAGTCGCACGAGATTGCGGTCGGCGGCGTTCACGCGTGGCTCCTGAAGCCGTGCGTGCTGACTCCCCAGTGACTCCAAGTGCATCGGCGTGACAGCGCGGCGCTTGAGCGGCCGTCCGCGGGGTTGCTCCGAGCGGGTGACCGGACGATGCCCGGAGGGGTGCGCACGCGGTGGCGTGCTCGGATCCTTGCGTCCATGCACCGATGAGGTGCGCCTGCGCGGCAGGGCGTGACGCGACGCTTGCCCGCCTGGCCGTCGGTGGCCAGCAGCAGCCACGTGTCCGGCGGGACGTGCGGCTTGCCCGGGACGGGTCGCAGCTCCGACGGTCACGAACGTAGCAGCTCGGCGACGGTGCCGAACGTGTAGCCGCGCGCGCGGAGCACGTCGATGAGCGGAGCCAGCGCGTCCGCGTCGTAGGTGGTCCCGTCGTCCGGGTTCGAGCCCACGTGCATGAGCACGATGAGCCCGGGCTCGAGCCGGTCGAGGACGCGCTGTACGACGTCGGCCGCCGAGCCGCGCGACGTGCCGAGCCATCCGAGCGTGTCCACGCTCCAGCTCACGCACACGTAGCCGAGGGAGTTGAGCAGCCGGACGTCGCTGCTCGTGCGCTCGCCGTAGGGGAAGCGGAACCACGGCTTCGGACTGACACCGGAGACCGTCCGGATCACCCGGGCCGCGTCCAGCACCTCGGCGGTCAGCGCCGCGTCGCTCAGCTCCGTGCTGTGCGGGTGCGTCATCGTGTGGTTGCCCACGACGTGACCGGCCGCCGCGATCGCATGCGCCCGTGCGGGATACGTCTGGACCCAGCGGCCGGTGAGGAAGAACGAACCGGGCACGTGCTCCGCGGCGAGCGTGGCGAGGATCTTCGTGAGTCCGTCGGCGTTCCCGCCCCCGTCGAAGGTCAGGACGACGACCTTCCGAGTGGTGGGGACGCGCCGCACGTCCTGGCCCGCGAGCCAGGCCGGGAGTGCGGTCGCCGTGGGGCTCGGGGCGGCGGTCGTCGGGCGCGGCGATGTCGGAGTCGGGGTGCTCGGGCTCGGCGAAGGACTCGGCGAAGGACTCGGCGTAGGACTCGGCGTAGGACTCGGCGTAGGACTCGGCGTAGGACTTGGGCTGCCTGTGGGTGTCGAGGGAGACGGCGTCGGTGACGGGGGCGGCAGGTCGGGCGTTCCGCCGCACGCGACGGCGAGGACGAGAACCGCGGCCGACGCGCACACCCGGCCGACGGCCCGGGGGAGCCGAGGCCGCTCCGAGGCACGCACGGTGCACCTCCTGACACGACAACGGTAGGCCGGTCGGACGCGTCGTGGCGCGGCGGCGCGGATCGTCGTGGACGTACGACGATCCGCGCGCGGACGCGCGGTGCGGGCGGGTGCGGTCAGCCGCCGGACTTGCGCCGGAACTCCCTCTTGGTGCTCTCCGCCCCGTGCTCGCCGTGCGCCGCGGACGTGGTCTCGGGGCCGCGCGCCGACGGGTGGTGGGCGGCCTTCGACTTGCGTTCCAGCGCCTCGCGGAACTTGGCCTTCACGTCCTCGTTCGGCTCGGCGTTCTGCTTGTCGGGCATCCGGCACCTCCGCGTCTCGTCGCCGGACAGTCTTCACCTCGCGAGCGCGACGACGCCACCGAGCAGCCTCCGGGCCGGGTGTCCGCCGGTCGCCGCAGGCACGTCTGGTCCGTCCGACCGCGCGTGAGGGGTCACTCCGCGCTCGTCGGGAACGACCACCACTCCTTCTCGTAAGCGTGCTCGAAGCCGACTTTCAGCATGTTCGCGAGCGACGGGTTGTGGTGCCCGGCCGTGTGCGCCGCCGTCTCGCTGTGCACGATGTGGCAGTCCAGCACCGCAGCCTCGTGGACGCGTCGGGCGAGGACGGCCGTCTGCATGCCGCGGCCGCGGTGCTCGGGCAGGGTGGCGCCGAAGCCGAGCCACGCGATGCCGTCCGAGACGTACATCGCCCCGGTCGACACGATCCGGCCGTCGACCTTGACCCCGAAGTGGCGGAAGTCGTCGGCGAACAGAGTGGCGCCGAACCAGACCGCGAGGAACGCCGGCACACCCCACGCCAGCATGTTCACCTGGGCGAACTCGTCGGCGTCGTCGGGCCCGAGGGCGACGACGGCGTCCATCCCCGGTCCGTCGTAGCGGGCCGGCGTCTGCCAGGTCTTCGCCTGCCGGTGACCGCTGTCGACCAGACCGCGCGCGGAGAGCCGCTCGCGCAGGTCCGCGGGCTCGCTGGCGCCCGTCACCTCGAGCACGAACTCGGTCTGGCCCCGCCGCTCGTAGCTCGCCAGCACGGTGTCGATCAGCGCGTCGTCGGCACGCGTGCCGACCCCGAGCCCGATCACCCGGTTGAACAGCCCGACGTTGATGGCACCGAGTGCGGGGACGGGGATCCCGGGTCCGCGGTCGACGTCGGCCTCGAGCGGGTTCCCGTCGGCCTGGGCCGTCGCCTCCACGCAGGCCGCCCACGCCTTCGCCTCGTGCATCTCGATCTCGCGAGCGACCCCGCCAGCCATGGTTGTCCCGTCTGCTCGTCCCTGCCCGCCGCCGGTGCGGCAAGCGACGAGTCTGCCACCGGACCACCGGCGTCCTCACACCTCCGGTGGCCCGATGGGCGGACGGCTAGTGCAGCCAGCTCGGCGTCCTGCTCTCCCACCAGCGACCCAGGCCCCAGTAGCGCCCGGCGCACACGAACATGAGCACCATCAGCGTCGCGGCGTAGATGATGTGCTCGTCGAGCAGCGGGTTGTTGGAGGCGACGGTGGAGCCGCCCTCGTCGACGTACTTCGACCAGGGCGCGACCGCGAGGTACATCGACAGCAGCAGGATCGACGCGCCGATGCTCGCGATCCGCATGCCGACGCCGAGGACGAGGCCGACCCCGGCACCCAGCAGCGCGAGCATGAACAGCCAGTTGACGATGCCGCTCGGTGAGCTCGGCGCCAGGCCGGTGAAGAAGTCGTGCATCGGACCGTTGGGGTTGACGCCGAACTTGAGGAACCCCGCGGTGGGGCTGCCGTCGCCGGTGCCGAACAGCCACGCCTTGGTGGTGGAGAAACCCCACGCGAACGTCTTGTCGAGGAACGCCCAGAGGAACGTGAAGCCCAGCAGGATCCGGACGACGCCGGACCACTTCTGGCCGGCTGTGGTGATGATCTGGTCCTCGGCGACGTCGGCCGGTCGATCGATCGTGGTGGACATGGGGACCCCCTCCCGCGATGACGCCCCGTCCACGAAGGCCGGGCCGTCACACCTGATGGGCGCTCTCTCCCGCGGTCCGACTCGGCGGACGGCGAGAACCAGGATCAAGAGCGCCTGGGACACATGGTGTACCCATCGGGGTCACATGTGCCGTACATAGTGTCCGGGCGCGTCGAGGACGCTCGTCGGCGTGATTCCTGCGGCGCGGAATGATGTCCCGTCATGGTGTCCGATGGCTGATCCGACCGCCGCCGGCCCGCGGCTCACACCGCGCGGCCTGATGGCCCTCGCCGTCGCGCTGGTGCTCGTCGCCCTGAACCTGCGCACGACGGTCGCCTCGCTGCCGCCACTGCTCGCGGCCGTGCGCGAGGACATCCCGCTGACCGGCGCCGTCGCGGGCCTGCTCACCGCGACGCCGGTGCTCTGCATGGCCTGGCTTGCCCCGCCTGCCGTGCGGATCGCCCGGCGCTGGGGCGCGCCCGTGGCGACCCTGGCCGCCGTCGTGCTCATCTCGGTCGGCAACGGCCTGCGCGGGCTCTCCGGCTCGTCCGCCGCGCTCCTGCTCGCCACGCTCGTCGCGGGTGCCGGCGTGGCCACGGCCGGCGTCGTCGTCCCCGCGGTCGTCAAGGACGCGTTCCCCGGGCGGGCCGGCGCCGCCACCGGCGGGTACGCCGTCGCGATGATGCTCGGTGCCGCGACGTCGGCGACGTTCTCCGCCCCGCTCGCGAACGCCCTCGGGTCGTGGCGCGGGGGGCTGTCGATCTGGGCGCTCCCCGCGGCCGCCGCCGCGGTGCTGTGGGCCGTCGTGGCCCGCCGGCTCAGCCGCGGGGCGACCGGCCCGCGCGAGCGCCCGCCGCACGTCGCCCTGCCGTGGCGGTCGCGTCCGGCCTGGCTGCTCGTCGCCTTCATGAGCGCGCAGTCGGCGCTCGCGTACGCCTACCTCGGCTGGCTCGCGCCCGCGTACGTGGAGCGGGGCTGGTCGGGCTTCGCGGCCGGTGCGCTGGTCGGGGTCAACAACCTGGCCCAGCTCGGCGCGGCGCTCGTCCTGCCGGCGCTCGCGGACCGGATCGCGGGCTTCCGCCGGCTCGTCGTCGGTGCGGTCTCGCTGACCGTCGTCGGCACGGCCTGGTTCTGGCTGCTCCCGGACGCCGCGCCGTGGCTCGCCTCCGTGGTCCTCGGGGCCGGCCTCGGTGCCGGCTTCGCCCTCGGCCTCACGCGCATCGTCCACTACGCCGCGGACGCCCAGGCCTCCAGCCGGCTCACCGCGCTGGTGTTCCTCGTGTCGTACACCGTGGCCGCCGCGGCCCCGGTGGCGGTGGGGGTCCTGCACGACACGTCCGGCGGCTTCGCGCTTCCCTTCGGGCTGCTCGTCCTGCTGTCGCTGACGCAGTGGACCGTGGCCGGCCGCCTCGGCCCGGACCACATCGGCACGGTCCGGTGACGTGAGCGCCGGCCGCGCGTGCGGCATGCGCGATGATCGCGACGTCGACGTGCGGAACGAGGAGGGCGCAGTGACCAAGGTCGCGTTCGTGGGTCTCGGTGTCATGGGATACCCGATGGCCGGTCATCTGGTGCGCGCGGGCCACGAGGTGACGGTGTGGAACCGCTCGACGGCCCGCGCCGAGGAGTGGCACGCCGAGCATCCGGGTGGCCGGCTGGCCGCCACCGCCCGGGCGGCCGCCGCGGCCGCCGACCTCGTGCTGGTGTGCGTCGGCCACGACGCGTCCCTGCTCGAGGTCCTCACCGGGGACGACGGCGTCCTCGCCGGGGCATCCCCTCGGACCGTGGTCGTGGACCACACGACGGTCGCGGCCGAGACCGCGCGGCGCGCGGCCGCCGCGTGCGCCGCGGCAGGTGTCGGGTTCCTCGACGCGCCCGTGTCCGGAGGTCAGGCCGGCGCGGTCAACGGCACGCTCACCGTGATGGTGGGCGGCGACGCGACCGACTTCGCGCGGGTCGAGCCGGTGCTGGCGGCGTACAGCGCCAAGCGTCGGCTGCTCGGCCCGGTCGGTGCGGGCCAGCTCGCGAAGATGGTGAACCAGATCTGCATCGCCGGGCTCGTGCAGGCGCTCGCCGAGGGCGTCGCCTTCGCGCAGCGCACCGGCCAGGACGTCGAGGCCGTGTTCGACACCATCGGTGCGGGGGCCGCGGGGTCGTGGCAGATGGCCAACCGCCACGCGACCATGGCGGCCGACTCGTTCGACTTCGGGTTCGCCGTCGAGCACATGCGCAAGGACCTCGCCAACACCCTGGCCGAGGCGCGGTCGGCCGGCGCGGCCCTGCCGGTCACCGCGCTCGTCGACCAGTTCTACGCCGAGGTCTGGCAGGCCGGCGGGCGTCGGTGGGACACCTCGAGCCTCATCACGCGGCTGCCCCGCTCCCGCCCCGACGCCGGCTGACGCGCCGGCCCGGACGCACCGGGTCAGCCGAGCTGCGGCATGACCTCCGACGCCACGAGCTCGACGTGCTCGAGGTCGGCGAGGTCGAGCACCTGCAGGTAGAGACGCGAGGCGCCGGCGGCGGCGAACGTCCGCGCCTTCGCGACCACCTCGTCGGGGGTGCCGGCCAGCCCGTTGGCGCGCAGCTCGTCGACGTCGCGGCCGATCGCCGCGGCGCGGCGGGAGACCTCGGCCCCGTCCCGGCCGCAGCAGAGCACCTGGGCGGCCGAGTAGACGAGCGCGGCCGGGTCGCGGCCGGCCGCCGCACAGGCAGCGCGCACCCGGTCGAACGCCGCGCTCGTGTCCTCGAGGGAGTGGAAGGGCACGTTGTACTCCGCGGCGAACCGCGCGGCGAGCGCCGGTGTCCGGCGCGCCCCGGACCCGCCGACGATGACCGGCACCGGGCTCTGCACCGGCTTGGGCAGGGCGGGGGAGTCGGTGAGCGAGTAGTGACGTCCCTCGTGGGAGAACCTCTCGCCGTCGGGGGTCGACCAGAGCCCGGTGACGACCTCGAGCTGCTCCTCGAGCCGGTCGAAGCGCTCGGCGAGAGGCGGGAAGGGGATGCCGTACGCCGAGTGCTCCTCGGCGTACCACCCGGTACCGAGGCCGAGCTCGACGCGGCCGCCGCTCATCGCGTCGACCTGCGCGACGGCGATCGCGAGCGGCCCGGGGAGGCGGAACGTGGCCGCAGTGACGAGCGTGCCCAACCGGATCGTGCTCGTGTCGCGGGCCAGGCCCGCGAGCGTGATCCACGCATCGGTCGGTCCGGGGCGGCCGTCGCCGTCGCCCATCACGAGGTAGTGGTCGGACCGGAAGAACGCGCCGTACCCGCAGGCCTCGGCGGTCCGCGCCATCGCGAGCAGGTCGGCGTAGGACGCACCCTGCTGGGGTTCGGTGAAGATGCGCAGCTCCATGGGCGCCAACCTAACGGGGCGGCGGCCGCGTCGGGCCGGCGCCGGGTGCGGCGGACGGGTGGTCCCGCCGACACGCCGCCGCCGGCTCCCGGGGGAGCGCCGCGCGGAGGTGATGATGGGCGGGGCGGCATCCGGCCGTCGCCGACGGGAGGTGGCAGGGTGCGGCTCGCAGCGGTCGGGACGACGCTCGCCGTCGTGCTCGCCCTCGCCGCCTGCAGCAGCGGTGGTGGCGCGCCGGTGGCTTCCTCGTCGTCGGCCACGGTCGCCCCGTCGCCGACGAGGGCGACGCCGACCACGTCCCCGACCCCGACGTCGGCGAGCCCGACGACGTCGCCGGTCGACTCGGCGACTCCCGACGCCTCGACGTCGTCCCCGGCACCCGTGGTCGCGGTCACCGACTACGGCGCGACCCTGGCGGTGTGGGCGACCCACCACAAGGCCGACGAGCGGTTCGACCCCGGGGCGATGTGGGACGCGACCAGCGGCTGGGGCCCGGACGAGGCGAACGACGACAAGTTCAACGACACCGTGGTCGTCGGCGGCCGGGTCCTGCGCTACGACATGTACCTGCCGCGGCCGGCGGTCGCCGCCGCCACGGCGATCGCGCTCGCGACCGCGACCCTGCCCCGGGACGCCACGGTGGTCTGGCGCCGGCAGTTCGCCACCTGCTACGCCGTGCAGCTCAGCAGCGCCACGCTCGGGAAGCTCCTCGCCGGCAAGCCGTTCGCCAACCCGCAGGGGCAGGTCCAGCTGCAGCTGCGCAGCGGCAGCCCGTCGAGCAGCACCGCGGCGTTCGACCCGGCCGCGGTGACCTCCGTGCGGGTGCGGCCGACGCTCGCTGCGACCGCCGCGGACTTCGCCGGCTGCTAGGCGCGACGCCCGCCGCCGTGGGCTCCGGCCCGCTCCCGGCGCCGCTCCCGGCGGTCCGGGGCCGCCGGCATCTCAAGGATCGGCCGTGCGCGCCGACACCCATACGGGACGTCGTGTCGGATCCGTGGGAGGTGCAGCCGTGGCGAGCACGCGGATGAACCGTGCCACCGTCTCCGTCGTCCTCGACCACCTGATGCTCGGGCTCGGGCTCGTCATCGCCGTCCCGGCTCTCGTCCGGTGGCTGCTCGACGGACCAGCCGCGGGAATCGCCGGTGCCGTGTCGGTCGTGCTCGTCGTCGTGATGTCCCGCTACCGCCTGGCGCTCGCCCACCGGGCCGGCGACATCCTGCTCGGCTTCGAGACCTGCGTGCTGGTGTTCCTCACGCTCAACTCGCCCCCACTCGAGGCGTTCTGCCTGTGGGCCATCGGGACGACGGTCGCGAACGCCACGCTGCAGAAGGCGTGGCGGCTGCGCGCCTTCAACATCGGGCTCACGATCACGGGCGGGGCCATCTTCGTCCTCGTCGTCAACGCCCTCGACGCCGGCACCGATCCGGACCTCGACAAGCTCGGCGCGATCATGATCGGCTGCGCGATCTACTTCGCCTACGACCTTGTCGTCACCGCGGCCTCCCTCGCGGTCGAGGACGGTTGCTCGATCGGCTCGGGCGTGGCCTGGAGCTCGATCCCGATGGGGCTGGCGTCGTTCGTCAGCGTCGACACCCTCGGCTTCCTCGCCTGGGTGCTCCGCGACAAGGAGTCCTGGACCTTGCTGCTGCTGGCCGTCCCGGTGGGCACGATCCTGGTCGCCGTGCGCTCGGTCAGCGAGAACCGGATCGCGCGGCAGCGCCTCACCGGTCTGCTCGAGGCGGCGACGCACGCGCCGGACTGGGCCGACGAGCCGCACATCGAGAGGTCCCTGCTCGTGCAGGCCGAGCGCACCCTGCGGCAGACCACGGCGTCGTTCCGCGACGACCCGCCGGCGCCACCCGGGATCGGCGCGCCGATCGAGGTGGACGGACGGCCGACGCGGCACCTCGTCGTGACGCCGCAGGTGTCCGGCCGACGGTTCGACGAGGACGACCGGGCCGCGCTCGAGGCGCTGACCGCCGTGGGCGTCTCGGCGTTCAACCGGCGCCGGCTCGCCGACGAGATGACGTATCTCGCGCGGCACGACGCGCTCACCGGGCTCGCCAACCGCGGCGTCTTCACCGCCCGGCTGGCGCAGGCGCTCGAGCAGCGCGCGCCGCACAGGCAGGTCGCGGTGCTCTTCATCGACCTCGACGGGTTCAAGGAGGTCAACGACCTGCTCGGGCACGAGGCCGGCGACACCCTTCTCGTGCGGGTGGCCGAGCGGATCAACCTCTGCCTGCGGCTCGGCGACACCGCGGCCCGTCTGGGCGGGGACGAGTTCGGGATCCTGCTCGACGACCTCACCGACGAGGAGCAGGCGGACCTGGTGGCCCAGCGGCTGCTGGAGGCGCTCTCGACCACGTTCGAGCTGGCGCACCGGCACGTGCTCGTGCAGGCCAGCATCGGCATCGCGCTCTCCGGCACCGAGCCGAGCGACGCCGAGAAGCTCATCAACAGCGCGGACACCGCGATGTACGCCGCCAAGGGCCGGGGCAAGGGTCGCGTCGAGCGGTTCCGTCCCGAGATGCGCGAGGCGGAGCTCACGCGCCTCGAGATCGAGAGCGCCCTGCGGCTCGGTGTCCAGGAGGACCAGATCCACGTGTACTTCCAGCCGGTGGTCGACCTCCTGACCGGGAGCATCGACGGGTTCGAGGCCCTGGCCCGCTGGAACCACCCGACCCTCGGTTCCGTGCGGCCGGACGTGTTCGTCCCGGCGGCCGAGCGCCTCGGCATCATCCAGACCCTGGGCCTGCAGCTGCTCGAGCGGGCGCACGACGGTGGCCGCCGGCTCACGAGGGCCGCCGGACGGCCGCTCTCGATCGGTGTGAACCTCTCCGCGATGCAGATCACCGACCCCGCGCTGGTCGAGCGGGTCGGCGAGCTCGTGGAGCTGGACGCCTCGGTGCGGCTCGTCCTGGAACTGACCGAGGGCATCCTCCTCGGTGACGACCCCGCCACGATCGCCGCGTTGCACCGCCTGCGCGGTGTCGGCGCCCGCCTCGCCGTCGACGACTTCGGCGTCGGCTACTCCTCGGTGGGCTACCTGCACCGGCTCCCCGTCGACATCCTCAAGATCGACAAGGTGTTCATCTCCGCGCTGCACGACACGCGGTCGCGCGCCCTGGTCGAGGGCGTCGTCGCGATGGCCCGTGCGCTCGACCTCACCGTGGTCTCCGAGGGGGTGGAGGACTGGGAGAGCGCCGTGGTGCTGCGCGACCTGCGCTGCGAGCTCGCCCAGGGCCACGTGTTCGGCCGAGCGGTCGATCTCCCGGCGGCGCTCCGGCTCGCCGCGGGAGGCCCGCTCGACCTCTCGGCCATGGGTGCCGTAGGGGTGACCGCAATCACGCACGGCTAGCCCCTGCTGCACCGCGGCTGTGGCGCCTCGACCATGCGAGTAGTGGGATACTCGGGGTGCGGCCAAGCTGAGGCCGCGAGGAGAGCACCATGCGAAAGTCCCCGGTCCTGACCACCCTCCACGAGCGCTCGGCTCTCGAGCGGCTCGCCCTGTTGCGGATCCCGCAGCCGCGACGCCGCCGGCTGGCGCTCGAGGCGGAGAACGCCAAGGTGCGGGCCCAGATCGGTGTGCGCATCTCCTGGATCCACTGATCCGTCGGCGTCGCCCTCCGAGACGCCGACGTGGTGAACGGCGGCGTCCCGCCGTGCCCGATCCGGCACCCGTCGCGCCGCGCGAGCGGCCGGCACGCGATGATGGCCGCATGACGACACGCATCGCGGTGACGGGTGGCAGCGGCAAGCTGGGGCGAGCGGTCGTGACCGACCTGCGCGCCCACGGCTACGACGTCGTCGTCCTGGACCAGGTCGTCCCGTCCGGGTGGACCGCCGGCGTGACGCGGGTCGACCTCACCGACTACGGCCAGGTCCTCGGCGCCCTGACCCGGCTCGACGACCGCTACGCCGGCGTGGACGGCGTCGTGCACCTGGCCGCCATCCCCGCGCCCGGCATGGCCCCCAACGCGGCGACGTTCGCGAACAACGTCGTCAGCACCTACAACGTGTTCGAGGCGGCCCGTGTCGCCGGCATCCGCAACGTCGTGTGGGCGTCGAGCGAGACCGTGCTCGGGCTGCCGTTCGAGACCCCTCCGCCGTACATCCCCGTCGACGAGGAGTACCGGGTGCGCCCGGAGTCGTCGTACTCGCTGGGCAAGGCGGTCGACGAGGAGATGGCCCACCACTTCTGCCGCTGGGACCCGCGGACGAAGATCATCGGACTGCGCTTCTCCAACGTGATGGAGCCCCACGAGTACGCCGCGTTCCCGTCGTTCGAGGACGACCCGCGGCTGCGGATGTGGAACCTCTGGGGCTACATCGACGCCCGCGACGGCGCCCAGGCCGTGCGGCGCGCCCTCGAGCTCGAGACGACCGGGTACGACGTCTTCATCATCGCGAACGGGGACACCTGCATGACGACGCCGAGCGCGGAGCTCGCCGCCGCCGTGTTCCCCGACGTGCCGCTGGCCCGGCCCGTCACGGGCACGGAGACCCTGCTCAGCATCGACAAGGCGCGCCGCGTCCTCGGCTACGAGCCGCAGCACTCCTGGCGGGACGCCTTCACCGCGGACATCTGAGCCCGGACCTCCCACGGGGCCACCGGCCGGTCCGCGCGTCCGGTCGGACGGCTGAGCCCGGGGCTCACCGCACGGTCCCGGCCGTCCGCGCGTCCGGTCGGACATCCGAGCCCGGGGCTCACCGCACGGTCCGCCGCCGTCGACGCGTCAGGCGCGCACCGGGTGCCGCCCGGAGATGCGTCCGGTGAGCGCGTCCGCCGCGGCCACGACGGCGGCGCCGAGCCGGCCCCGGCGGCGCGCGTCCACGTCGGCGGAGAACGTCAGCGCCACGGCCGCGGCCGGGCGGGACCCATGGTCGAACACGCACGCCGCGACCGAGGCGTACCCCGCGGTGACGAGCCCGTCCTCCTCGGCGTACCCCCGCTGCTTCTCCAGGCGGATCGTCTCGCGCAGCTCGCGCAGCGACGTGGGACCACGGCCGGTCCGCGAGGTGAACGAGGCCCCTGACGGGTAGAGCGCGCGCACCTGCGCGGCGGGCAGGTGCGCGAGCATGGCCCGGCCGCTCGCGGTGAGGTGGGCGGGGAGGCGTACGCCGACGTCGGTGACGAGCGTGAGGGGGGAGCGCGGCTGCTCCTTGAGCAGGTAGACCGTCTCGTTGCCCTGGAGGATGCCGAGCTGTGCCGTCTCCCGCGTCTGCTCGACGAGCCGGACGAGCAGCGGCCGCGCCAGGCGCTCGAGCGGCTCGTGCCGGAGGTACGCCGACCCCACCTCGAACGCCGCGACGCCGAGGCCGTACGCCCGCTCCTCCGGCAGGTGGACGACGAAGTCGGCGGCGCGGAGCTCGGCGAGCAGGTGGTACGCCGTCGAGCGGGGGAGCCCGACCCCGCGCGCGATCGTCGTCGCCCCCACCGGCCCGGGGCGCGACGCCAGGAACGACAGGATCGCCAGCGCCTGCCGCGCCGCCGGCACCCCGCCCCCCACGGCCCACCCCCTTTCCGCGTGAATGTGCCCTGAACTGCGCTAGAAGCAGCTCATCCTCCCCAGACCCACCCCGCTCGTCTGGTATCCCAGACAGTGAATCACGGCCAGGGGCAGCGGCGGGGGTCGCGAACCGCTGGAATGTGGTGGTCCCGCCGCTCCCACCTCCTGGAGTCACCATGACCGCGCCGGCCGTCTCCGGTCCCCGTCCCGTCCGCGCCGCCCGCGGCACCGAGCTCTCGACGCTGGGATGGCAGCAGGAGGCCGCGCTGAGGATGCTGCAGAACAACCTCGACCCCGAGGTGGCCGAGCACCCGGACAAGCTCGTGGTGTACGGCGGGACAGGGAAGGCCGCCCGCGACTGGGCGTCGTTCGACGCGCTGCAGCGGACGCTGCGCACGCTCAGGGGCGACGAGACGATGCTCGTGCAGAGCGGTCGCCCCGTGGGCGTCTTCGCGACGCACGAGTGGGCCCCGCGCGTCCTCATCGCGAACTCGAACCTCGTCGGCGACTGGGCGAACTGGGAGGAGTTCCGCCGCCTGGAGCAGCTCGGGCTCACGATGTACGGGCAGATGACGGCCGGCTCGTGGATCTACATCGGTACGCAGGGCATCCTCCAGGGCACGTACGAGACGTTCGCCGCAGTCGCCGAGCAGCATTTCGGCGGGACCCTCGCCGGCACGGTCACGCTCACCGCGGGCCTCGGCGGCATGGGTGGCGCGCAGCCGCTGGCGGTGACGATGAACGACGGCGTCGCGATCTGCGTCGAGTGCGACCCCTCGCGCATCGCGCGGCGCATCGAGCACCGCTACCTCGACGTCGAGGCCACGAGCGTGGAGCACGCCCTCGAGCTCGCGGTCGCCGCGCGCGACGCCCGGACGGGCCTGTCGATCGGCCTGCTCGGCAACGCCGCGGACCTCGTGCCGCAGCTGCTCGCCATGGACGCGCCGATCGACATCGTCACCGACCAGACCTCGGCGCACGACCCGCTGGCCTACCTGCCCATCGGCGTCGCGTTCGACGACATGGCGGCGTACGCCGCGAAGGACCCGCAGGAGTTCACCCGGCGGGCCCGCGAGTCGATGGCCAGGCACGTCGAGGCCATGGTCGGCTTCATGGACAAGGGCGCCCAGGTCTTCGACTACGGGAACTCGATCCGCGGCGAGGCGCAGCTCGCGGGGTACTCCCGGGCGTTCGACTTCCCCGGGTTCGTCCCGGCGTACATCCGCCCGCTGTTCTGCGAGGGCAAGGGCCCGTTCCGCTGGGCCGCTCTCTCCGGCGACCCCGAGGACATCGCGAAGACCGACCGCGCGATCCTCGAGATGTTCCCGGACAACGCGAACCTGCAGCGCTGGATCCCGATGGCGCAGGAGCGGGTGCACTACCAGGGCCTGCCGGCCCGCATCTGCTGGCTGGGCTACGGCGAGCGCCACCTCGCGGGGATCCGGTTCAACGAGATGGTGGCCTCGGGCGAGCTCTCCGCGCCCATCGTCATCGGTCGTGACCACCTCGACTGCGGCTCGGTCGCGTCCCCGTACCGCGAGACCGAGGCGATGGCCGACGGCTCCGACGCGATCGCCGACTGGCCGCTGCTCAACGCGATGGTCAACGTCGCGTCCGGTGCCTCGTGGGTGTCGATCCACCACGGCGGCGGTGTCGGCATGGGCCGCTCGATCCACGCGGGACAGGTCGCCGTGGCCGACGGCACGAAGCTAGCCGGCGAGAAGCTGCTGCGCGTACTCACCAACGACCCGGGCATGGGCGTCATCCGTCACGCGGACGCCGGCTACGACCTCGCGATCGACGTCGCCGACACGCGCGGCGTTCGGATCCCCATGCGCGAGAACGGCTGACGCGGTTGAGCGTCAGCACCGAACGCCGGACCGGCAGCCTGGTCGTCGACAACATCGGCGAACTCGTCACGAACGACCCGACGCTGGGTGCGGGAGTGCTGGGGATCGTCCGCGACGCGGCACTCCTCGTCGTGGACGGCGTCGTGGTCTACGCCGGGCCGCGCACGGGCCTGCCGTCCTCGGAGGTCACCGGCCGCATCGACGCGGCCGGTGCGGCCGTGCTGCCCGGCTTCGTCGACAGCCACGGCCACCTGGTGTTCGCCGGTGACCGGTCCGAGGAGTTCGCCGCGCGCATGGCCGGCGAGCCGTACACGGCGGGCGGCATCGCGTCGACCGTTGCGGCGACGCGGGCGGCCACCGACGAGCAGCTATCCATGGGCGTCGCCCGGCTCGTGCGCGAGGCCGCGCTCAGCGGCACCACGACGGCGGAGTGCAAGTCCGGCTACGGCCTCAGCGTCGAGGACGAGGCCCGGTCGCTGCGGATCGCCGGCCGTCACGTGGAGGAGGTCACGTTCCTCGGCGCGCACGTCGTGCCGGCGGACTACGCCGACCGCGTCGACGACTACGTCGCGCTCGTGACCGGCCCGATGCTCGACGCCTGCGCGCCGTACGCCACGTGGATCGACGTCTTCTGCGACCGCGGCGCCTTCGACGGCGACCAGGCGCGGGAGATCCTCCGCGCCGGCATGGCGCGCGGCCTCCGGCCGCGCATCCACGCCAACCAGCTCCAGCACGGTCCCGGCGTGCAGGTCGCGGTCGAGGTGGGCGCCGCCTCGGCCGACCACGTCACGCACGCCTCCGACGAGGACATCGAGGCCCTCGCGTCGAGCGACACCGTCGCGACGCTGCTCCCCGGTGCCGAGTTCTCCACGCGCGCCGTCTACCCCGACGCGCGCCGGTTCCTCGACGCGGGTGTCACCGTGGCCCTCGCGGCCGACTGCAACCCCGGTTCGAGCTACACGACGAACATGCCGTTCTGCATCGCCGTCGCCGTGCGCGACATGCGGCTGACGCCGGCCGAGGCGGTGTGGGCGGCCACCGCCGGAGGGGCGCGCGCCCTGCGGCGTACCGACGTCGGTCACCTCGGGACCGGGGCGCGCGCCGACCTCGTCCTGCTCGACGCGCCCACCCACGTCCACCTGGCCTACCGTCCCGGTGTCCCACTCGTCCGGTCGGTCTTCCGCGCCGGCGCACGCGTGCGCTGACGTCGACGTCCCCGAAGAAGGAGATCCCCATGCCCGGTGTCACTCCCGCGAACGTCGTCGTCCTCGACGACCGCGGCGTCTCGATCGACGACGTCGTCGCGGTCGCGCGCGGCACGGCCCGCGTCGAGTTCACCGAGCGGTCGCGCGAGGGGATGGCGGTCACGCGGGCGCGCATCGACGAGCTCGCCGGTGCCGCGGAGCCGAAGTACGGCATCTCCACCGGGTTCGGCGCCCTCGCGACGCGGCACATCTCGCCGGACCTGCGCACCCAGCTGCAGCGGTCGCTCATCCGCTCCCACGCCGCCGGCATGGGCGACCCGGTGGAGCGCGAGGTCGTCCGCGCGCTCATGTTCCTGCGGCTCAAGACGCTGGCGTCCGGCCGCACGGGCATCCGTCCGGTCGTCGCGGAGACGATGGCCGCGCTGCTCAACGCCGGCATCACTCCGGTGGTTCGTGAGTTCGGCTCGCTCGGCTGCAGCGGCGACCTCGCGCCCCTCTCGCACTGCGCGCTCGTCCTCATGGGGGAGGGGCACGTGTGGGGCGCCGACGGCGAGATCGTCGAGTCCGGCCCGGTGCTCGAGGCGGCCGGCATCGCGCCGGTCGTGCTGCAGGAGAAGGAGGGCCTCGCCCTCATCAACGGCACCGACGGCATGCTCGGCATGCTCGTCCTGGCGATCGCCGACCTCGAGCAGCTCTGCGACGTGGCCGACGTCACCGCCGCGATGAGCGTCGAGGCCCTGCTCGGCACCGACCGGGTGTTCCTCCCGGAGCTGCACGAGCCGCTGCGGCCGCACCCGGGCCAGACGCGCAGCGCCGCGCGCATGCTCGCGGTGCTCGCCGGCTCCTCGATCGTCGCGTCGCACCTCGTCGAGGACACGCGCGTGCAGGACGCGTACTCGCTCCGCTGCGCCCCCCAGGTGGCCGGGGGAGTGCGCGACACGATCGCCCACGCGCGCCTCGTCGCGGAGCGCGAGCTCGCGGCCGCCGTCGACAACCCGGTCGTGCTGCCCGACGGGCGCGTCGAGTCCAACGGGAACTTCCACGGCGCACCGGTGGCCTACGTGCTGGACTTCCTGGCGATCGTGTCCGCCGACCTCGGCTCCATCGCGGAGCGCCGGACCGACCGGCTGCTCGACCGCGCGCGCTCGCACGGCCTCCCGCCGTTCCTCGCCGACGACCCCGGCGTCGACAGCGGCCTGATGATCGCGCAGTACACGCAGGCCGCCCTCGTGTCCGAGAACAAGCGCCTCGCGGTGCCGTCGTCGGTGGACTCGATCCCGAGCTCGGCGATGCAGGAGGACCACGTCTCGATGGGGTGGTCCGGCGCCCGCAAGCTGCGCGCGTCGGTCGACAACCTGCGGCGCATCCTCGCGGTCGAGCTGGTCGCGTCCGCGCGCGGCATCGACCTGCGCGCCCCGTTGCAGCCGGCGCCGGGCACCGGCGCGGTGGTCCGGGCGCTGCGGGAGACCGTGCCCGGACCCGGTCCCGACCGCTACCTCGCGCCCGAGCTCGCCGCGGCGTACGACTTCCTGCTCGGCGGCGGCGTCGAGCGCGCGCTCACCGACGCGGGCATCGACCTGCCCTGACGAGACCGTCCCGGTCGTCGGCGCCGTCCCGCGTCGGCCTCAGCGGGTGAGCGTCACGTCACGGTGCTCGATCTGCGAGAGGTCGCCCGAGGCCGCCTCGAGCAGCGCGTCGGCGAGGTGCCGGAGCGCGCGCGCCACCGCGACCTCGTCGCCGATCTCGGGGATGTCGTCGTCGGTCGGCGCCCGGTGCGCACGCCCGCGGGCCTCGAGCGGCTTGACGGCGCCGGCGTGGAGCACGGCGCGGGCGCTCGTGTCGGCACCCTTCTCGAACACCTGGATCTCGACGTTCCACGTCGTGACGTGCGCGGGGCCGGCCGGCTCCTCGACCGCGGGCGCGGCGGCCTCGGGCCGCTCGGCGTCACCGCCCACGTGCTGGACCCGTCCGTCCGACCCGGGGACGTAGAGCGCCTGCTGCCCGGTGTCGCTCCAGCGGACCACGTACGGCGGGGAGCCGTCCGGGTTGCGGAGCTCGACGACGATGCAGTCGCGTACGACGCCGCCGACCTGCGGCGAGACGACGACGATGCGGTCACCGATCGATGCCTTCATGACGCACGCTCCTTTCACGTCGCGCAACGGCCGCGAGTGGATGGGAGAGCCGGTCCGACGGCGCCCGACGGTGCCGCCGCGGGGCTGCATCCCTCGTCCTCACCGTACGCCGCGAACCGGTGGGGAGTCCGCCCGGCGGGCGTCCAGGCGGCACGCCCTCGAGCCCCGGCTCGACCCGCGACCTCGTCAGCCGTCGACGGCGACGCGCACGCCGTCCGACGCGAGCGCCCAGCCCCCGAAGTGATCGATGCAACCGTGGCCGGGGCCCTCACTCCGGCCGGACGTCGAGCCCGAGCGCGCCGGCGAGCGCGACCGCCTGCTCGACGCCGATGACGGCGCCGGCGAGCTTCACGGTGCGGGGGTCGAGCGTGGACAGGTCGGCGCCCCGGAGGTCGGCCCGGGACAGGTCCGTCCCGTGCAGCCACGCGCCGGTCAGGTCCACGTCGCGCAGGGCCATGCCCTCGCCGCGCACGTCGGTGAGGTCGGCCTCGCGCATCCGCGCCCCCTCGAGCCGCACGTGCCGCAGGTCGGCGCCGGCCAGGCCGACGAACGACCAGTCGCCGCCGGTGACGGTGAGGGAGGAGAACGTGCAGCGGTCGAACGTGCTGCCCACGAGCTTGCATCGGACGAACGACGTGTCGAAGAACGTGCAGGCGCGGAACGTGCAGTTGAGGAACGCGGCGTCGGTGTGGCGTGAGGCGTTGAAGCGCACGCCGCGGAAGACGCACCCGTCGAACACGCACGAGTCGTCGACGACCTCGGTGAGATCGACGTCGACGAAGGCGACGCGCGTGTGCGTCTCCGCGCTCAGAGTGCGGCCGTACCAGTCCTCGTCGCGGACCTCGGCCTCCGTCGGGGGCGCGGACCGCTCCGGGCGGCGGCTCACACGTCCCACCAGATCGTCGCGCTCTCGCGGGCCGGCGGCTCGCCCGCCCGCTCGAGGAACGCGGCGACGTCGGACTCGCGGTCCGCGGGCAGGCACAGCCGGATCCGCATGAAGTGCGCCTGCTGCTCGGGGCTGAGCCGGGCGCGGGCGCTGAACGTGTCGTCCACCCACGTCTGCATCGACGCGTCGATGCCGGCCTCGCGCAGCACAGTGAGGCAGTCCTCCGCCGTCGGGCCGGTGGGCCGCTCGAGGTCCCAGAACGCGCGCCACAGCGGGGCCATGTGGCTGAGCGGGTGCGTCGTCGGCAGCTCGAGGACGACGCGGCGGGTCGCGTGCATCGCGAGCGCCCGGACGAACGGCTCGAGGTCGGCGACGTTGTAGACGACGTGGTGGCAGACCACGACGTCGGCCGACGGCGTACGCGGCGCCGCCTCGGGCCAGTCGCCGAGCACGGTCGCGCAGTCCACCCCGCGCGCCCGCGCGGCCTCGGCGAACCGCTCGAGCATCGCCTCCTGCTGGTCGACGCCGACCACCCGGCCGGCGGGCGGTACGAGGGCCAGCGCCGCGCGACCACCTCCGCACCCGACGTCGAGCACGGTCCCGCCCTCGGGCAGGGCCTCGCGCGCGCGGCGGTGCGAGGGGGAGTCGGGGACCTCGGCGGTCACCGTGAACATCTCCACGGGATGGATCCACGGCGACTCGGGCGCGGTCGCCAGGATCTCGGGAGGGATCGCCCACGCCGCGAGGTCGTCGCGCCAGCGCTCGGCCGCGCTCACCATGCCGTCACCATGCCGCCAACGTAGTCACCCGGCGGTGGCGACGGCGTCTCAGACCTTGATCCGCTCGTTCGCCGGGTCGTAGAGCGGGCGCAGCGACATCGTGCAGGGCCACCGGCGGTCCGCGATCTCGACGGTCCAGTCGCCGGCGGCGATCCACGCGTTGTCGATCGGCTCGTCGGCCTCGATCATGGCCAGGCCCACGGCGCCGCCGAGGGTGAAGCCGTACGACGCCGCGCGCACGTAGCCGACGGGCACGCCGTCGCGGCGGACCACCTCGGCGTGGTGCAGCAGCGGCTCGGGATCCGACACGAGCACCTGGAGCAGCCGCCTGCGCAGCGGGCCCTCGGCCTTCTTCGCGAGCACGGCGTCCCGTCCGAGGAACCCGCCGGGCTTGTCGAGGGCGACGGCGAAGCCGAGGCCCGCCTCGAGCACGGAGTCGGTGTTGTCGATGTCGTGCCCGTAGTCGCGGTAGCCCTTCTCCATGCGCAGGCTCGCGAGCGCCTTCGTGCCCGCGTGGCGCAGGCCGTACGCCGGTCCCGCCGCGACGATGCGGTCGTAGACGTGGACGGCCTGCTCGGCCGGGACGTAGAGCTCGTAGCCGAGCTCGCCGAGGTAGGTGATGCGGATGCAGAGCACCCGGGCGAACCCGAGGTCGATCTCGCGCGCGGCCCGGAACGGGAACGCTTCGTTGGACATGTCGGCCGTGGTGAGCGATGCGAGCAGGTCGCGGGAGCGCGGCCCCTGGATGTTGATCTGCGCGTACGCGCCGGTGACGTCGGTGACGAAGGCGTGGTGACCCTCGAGGTGGCGCCGCAGGTGCGTCTCGACGTGCCGGTGCGCCGTGTCGGAGGCGACGACCCAGAACCTGTCGTCGTCGAGCTTGGTGACCGTGAGGTCGGCCTCCAGCCGGCCGTGCTCGTTCAGCCACTGGGTGTAGGTGATGACGCCCGGCTCGCCGTCGACGTCGTTCGCGGAGACCCAGCTCAGCCGCGCGCCGGCGTCGGTGCCCTGGACGAGGAACTTCGCCATGAACGACATGTCCATGAGGATCACGTCGTTGCGCGCCGCGTGGTGCTCGGCTTCCCAGTGCGGGAACCAGTCGGGGCGTCCCCAGGTGAGCTCGCCCGGCACGGGTTCCGCGCCCTCGGGTGCGTACCAGCCCGGGTTCTCCCACCCGCTGACGTCGCGGAAGAACGCGCGCTGCGCCACGAGGCGGTGGTGGATCGGCGAGAGCTTCGCGCCGCGGGCGGTCTCCATCGACCGGTCTGGGTAGTGGCAGGCGTAGACCCGGCCCAGGCTCTCGACGGTGCGCGTCGCGCGATACTCGGGGTTGCGCTGGTAGGTGTGCAGGCGGTCGATGTTGAAGCCGGTGATATCCACGTCGGCGCTGCCGTTGACGATCCAGTGGGCGAGCGCGCGGCCCATGCCGCCGCCGGTCAGGATGCCGATGGAGTTGAGTCCCGCGGCGACGAAGTAGTTGCGCAGCTCCGGGGCCTCGCCCACCACGGGCTGCAGGTCGGCCGTGAAGCTCTCCGGTCCGCAGAAGAACGTGCGGACGCCGACGTCGGAGGAGATCGGGACGCGGCTCATCGCCGCCTCGAGATACGGGCTCATCCGGTCCCAGTCCGGCGGGAGCGCGCCGAACGAGAACGTCTCGGGGATGCGGCCGACGTTCCACGGCGCGCAGACGGCCTCGAACAGGCCGATCATCAGGCCGCCGCCCTCCTCGCGGAAGTAGCCGAAGTTGGCCGGGTCCTCGAGCACGGGGAACGACCTCGAGATCCCCTCGAACTCCTCGGTGACGAGGTAGTAGTGCTCGGCCGCCTGCAGCGGGATGTTGACGCCGGCCTGCTCGCCGAGCTGCCGCGCCCACATGCCCGCGCAGTTCACGACGTACTCGGCCTCGATGTCGCCGTACGGCGTCGTCACGCCGGTCACGGCGCCGCGGGCCTTCGTGACGCCGGTGACCGGGACGCCCTCGAGGATCGTCGCCCCCTTGAGCCGGGCGCCCTTGGCCAGCGCCATCGTCACGTCGACCGGGTTCGCCCGGCCGTCCTCCGCGACGTAGAACCCGGCCAGCACGTCGTCCACCCGGGCGAGCGGGAACAGGTCGAGGACCTGCTGCGCCGAGATCTCGTGGACGTCGACGCCGCAGTAGCGGTTGAACGCCGAGACGCGCCGGTACTCCTCGAGGCGACCGGGCTCGGTCGCGAGCTCGATGAACCCGACCGGCGAGAAGCCGGTGGACTGCCCGGTCTCGGCCTCGAGCCGGGAGTAGAGGTCGCGGGTGTACTGGCGGAACTCCGTCGAGGTCTCCGACGTGGACCCGAACGTGACCATGAGGCCCGCCGCGTGCCACGTCGTGCCCGACGTCAGCCGGTCCCGCTCGAGGAGCACGACGTCGGCCCACCCCATGTCGGCGAGGTGGTAGGCGACGGAGGTCCCGATGACCCCCCCGCCGATGACGACGACGCGGGCACGGGACGGGAGGACCGGGTCAGGCATGGGCGCGAGCGTACGCCGTTGCTGACCGGTGAGTCAGCAGCCCGGGCGGGCCGGCCGGCGCGGTCGTGGGTATCGGGACGGACGACGGACCCGCCTCGGCCGGGGGGTGACGAGGCGGGTCCGTCGGCGGGTGGACCTCGGTGAGGGGGGGTTCCCGGGTCCGGACGGGAGCGGGCGGTGCTCCCGGTCGTGCATCCAGGACATCGGGTGCGAGTCTCACGCGACGCTCTCGTCCGGCTCCGCGTTCGCGCCGGGTCTGGCCCTGCGGAG
>JAJXTD010000195.1 GCA_021784035.1 Actinomycetes bacterium
GCGGCACCCCGACCGCCGTCGCGTCCCCGCGCCCCTCGACTGTCACCGAGCTGTTCGTGGCTGCGGGGTGGGAGGTCCAGAACAGCACGACGGGTGTCGCCCCCCCGGGTGTCGGTTCGCACCAGGCGGTGTACGAGCTGCGCGGGCCGGGCGGCGCCGCCACGGTGCTCGTGACCGAGTACGCACCAGGGCAGGCGGACTCAACCGTGATCGCCACGTGCACGGCGTCGACCTGCGAGCCGGCGTACGTCGGGACGTCGCGGGTCGGGCCGGGCGGCTTCCGCGACGACGGCCGCCTGGTGACGGACGCGCCGGGACTGCCTCCCGGTTCCCTCGTGGTCGACCGGGTCTACGACACCGGGACGACGGTCGAGGTCGGCGTGGGCGTGGTCAAGCCGCTCCCGACCGCCGCCCCGTCGGCACCCCGCCTGGCCCTCACCGCCGACGAGGTGCTCGCGCTGCTGGCCGTCGTCGGCGACCCGTACGCCGCCCCCGCGGCCCAGGCATCGATGTCGGCGTCGGCCTCGGCGTCGGCCGCCGCGAAGGCCGCCGCGGCCGCGGACGCCGAGCGGGCCCGCCGGCACCCCTGCCGGGCTGCCGACCTCGTCGTCACGCTCGGCTCCCGCGACGGCGCAGGTGGCAGCACGTTCGACTGGTACGCCTTCCGCAACACCTCGGGGAGCGCCTGCGGCCTCGCCGGATATCCGACCCTCGCCCGGGGCGGTACCGGTGCCCTTCCGTTCGTGGTCCGGTACGGCGTCGCCCAGGGCCCGCTCAGCCCCACACCGACGGCGTCGCCGGTCCTCGTCGAACCCGGCGCCAGCGTGCTGTCGCTCGTCTCGAGCTACCGCTGCGACGTCGGCGAGGCGGGTGCCGTGCCCGACCTCGTGGTGACCGTACCCGGCGACCCGACGCCGATCGCGCTGCCCGAGAGTCGTCAGCCCGTCTGCGTCGGGGGCCCGGCCGCGCCGGGCAACGAGATCGACGTCTCGGCGTTCTACCGGCCCACCGCCTGACGTCGGGGGACGCGCGAACGGGCCTACGGCGGTACCGCGCCGCCGCAGGGGAGGACGGGTGGGTCGCCGTACGACGAGCCGCCCCGTGCTGCCGCCGCCGGAGCGAGGCCCGCCCGGTCCGGGTGCGTGCGGTGCGGTGGGGCCGCGCGGCGACGCGGGAGGATCGGTGGGTCGCCGTACGACGAGCCGCCCCGTGCGGCCGCCGCCGGGGCGGGGCTCCCCCGGTCCGGGTGCACGCCGCACGGGCGGTGCCGCGCGGCACGGTGACCTGAGAGGATGGGCGGACCGCCGTACGACGAGCCGCCCCGTGCGGCCGCCGCCGGGGCGGGGCTCCCCCGGTCCGGGTGCACGCCGCACGGGCGGTGCCGCGCGGCACGGTGACCTGAGAGGATGGGCGGACCGCCGTACGACGAACCGCCCGTCGTGCCGTCCGCCTGACAGTGAAGGCCCGCGCATGCCCAGCACGCCCGCGATCCCGAACGTCCTCGCCTCGCGCTACGCCTCGACGGCGATGGCGACGATCTGGTCACCCGAGCACAGGATCGTCCTCGAGCGGCAGCTCTGGATCGCCGTGCTCCAGGCGCAGCGCGACCTCGGTATCGACGTGCCGGACGGCGTCGTCGAGGCGTACCAGGCGGTGGTCGACCAGGTCGACCTCGCCTCGATCCGCGAGCGCGAGAAGGTCACGCGGCACGACGTCAAGGCGCGGATCGAGGAGTTCTCCGCGCTCGCCGGGCACGAGCACGTGCACAAGGGCATGACCAGCCGCGACGTGACCGAGAACGTCGAGCAGCTGCAGGTCCTGTCGTCGCTCAACGTCGTGCGCGACAAGGTCGTCGCTGTCCTCGCCCGGCTCGCCGCCCGCGCGATCGAGTACGACGAGCTCGCGATCGCCGGGCGCTCGCACAACGTCGCCGCGCAGATGACCACGCTCGGCAAGCGTTTCGCGAGCGCCGCCGACGAGCTGCTGGTCGCGCACCGCCGGCTCGAGGAGCTCATCACCCGCTACCCGCTGCGCGGCATCAAGGGCCCGGTCGGCACCGCGCAGGACATGCTCGACCTGCTCGACGGCGACAGTGAGAAGCTCGACGAGCTCGAGGACCGCGTCGCCGCGCACCTCGGCTTCAACCACGTGTTCACGAGCGTCGGGCAGGTGTACCCGCGCTCGCTGGACTACGACGTCGTCTCCGCGCTCGTCCAGCTCGCCGCGGGACCGTCGTCCTTCGCCACGACCGTGCGTCTCATGGCCGGCAACGAGCTCGTCACCGAGGGCTTCAAGCCGGGTCAGGTCGGCTCGAGCGCTATGCCGCACAAGATGAACAGCCGCTCGTGCGAGCGGATCAACGGCTTCGCCGTGATCCTGCGCGGCCACGCCTCGATGGTGGGCGAGCTGGCCGGCGCGCAGTGGAACGAGGGCGACGTCTTCTGCTCCGTCGTACGCCGGGTGGCCCTGCCCGACGCCTTCTTCACGATCGACGGTCTGCTCGAGACCTTCCTCACCGTGCTGGACGAGTTCGGAGCGTTCCCCGCGGTCGCCGAGCGCGAACTGCGCCGCTACCTGCCGTTCCTCGCCACGACGAAGGTGCTCGTCGCGGCCGTGAAGAACGGCGTCGGTCGCGAGACAGCGCACGAGGTGATCCAGGAGCACGCCGTAGCCGTCGCCCTGGAGATGCGGGAGAAGGGCGTCGAGCACAACGACCTGCTCGAAAGGCTTGCCACAGACCCGCGGCTGGGCCTCACCCGCGAGCAGCTCGATGCCCTCGTGGCCGAGCCGATCGAGTTCACCGGCGCCGCGCGGGCGCAGGTGTCCGCCGTCGTCGACGAGATCGAGCACCTCGTCGCCGAGCGCCCCGACGCCGCGATCTACGCCCCCGAGCCGATCCTCTGATCCCCGGTCGATAGTCACTGAAGGTGGCCCTGGTTGCTTAGAAGGCGCCAAACTCCACCCTCATGACCCGCCGGTGCTCACGACCGCAGCGAGGTGGCAGCTCTCGTGAGGGGGGAGTTTGACCACCTCTTTGCAACCAGGGCCACCTTCAGTGATTTCCCCGCCGGATAGGGTCGGGCTCGTGAGTGACGCAGCAGCGCAACAGGTCCCGGTGCCCGACTACGTGCTCCCCGACGGCTACACGCACGTGTACTCCGGGAAGGTCCGCGACCTCTACGAGGACCCGGACGGACGCCTGCTGTTCGTCGCCAGCGACCGCATCTCGGCGTACGACTGGGTGCTGCCGACGCCGATCCCGGACAAGGGCCGCATCCTCACGGCGATGTCGCTGTGGTGGTTCGACCGGCTCGCCGACATCGTGCCGAACCACGTGATCTCGACCCGCGTGCCCGACTCCGTGGCCCGTCGCGCCATGGTCTGCACGAAGCTCGACATGTTCCCGGTCGAGTGCGTGGCGCGCGGCTACCTCACCGGCTCCGGGCTCGTCGAGTACCAGGCATCCGCGTCGGTCTGCGGCGTGAACCTGCCGCCGGGGCTCCAGGACGGTTCACGGCTGCCGAAGACGATCTTCACGCCGGCGACGAAGGCCGCGCTCGGCGACCACGACGTCAACGTCACGTTCGACGAGGTCGTCGCCTCGATCGGCCAGGACGAGGCCCAGACCCTGCGCCGCCTCACCGTCGCCGTCTACGACCGCGCGACCGCGATCGCCGCCGACCGCGGCCTCATCCTCGCCGACACGAAGCTCGAGTTCGGCCTGCGTGCCGACGGCCGCACCGTGCTGGCCGACGAGGTGCTCACCCCCGACTCGAGCCGCTACTGGCCGGCCGACTCGTGGGAGCCCGGCCACGCGCAGCCGTCGTTCGACAAGCAGTACGTCCGCGACTGGCTCACCTCGCCGGCGAGCGGCTGGGACCGTACCTCGGGCGAGGCGCCGCCGCCGCTCCCGGACGAGGTCGTCGAGAAGACCCGGGCGAAGTACGTCGAGGCCTACGAGCGGCTCACCGGCAAGCGCTTCGCCTGACGCGGCGGGGCTACGTCGGACCACGGGCGGCTCACCGTCTGGCGCTTCGCCTGACGCGGTGTGCAGCGGCGACGTCGAGCCACGGGCGGCTCACCGGCAAGCGCTTCGCCTGACGCGGCGGGGCTACGTCGGGCTACGAGCGGCTCACCGGCAAGCGCTTCGCCTGACGCGGCGGGGCCGCGTCGGGCCACGAGAGGCTCACCGGCACGGGGTCGCCCGACGCGGGGTGGGCTCAGCCACGGGGGAGAGCCGACCGCCGGCGGTCGCGTCGAACCACGTAGGCGAATCCACCATGCGGATGTTGGATTCTCGGCCCTCGGGCCGGTCTCGTGTGCGGTTCGACCGACGAGGCGGGGCCACCCCGCCGCGCACCATAGGGTGACCGCATGACGTGGATGCTGACGGGCGGGGCGGGCTACATCGGGGCGCACGTGCTGCGCGCGCTGCAGGCGTCGGGTCGACAGGTCGTCGTGGTCGACGACCTGTCGACCGGTCACGCCGAGGTCGTGCCCGAGGGGGTGCCGTTCGTGCGCGCCGACGTACGGGACACCGACACGCTCGCCCGCGTCATGACCGAGCACGGCGTCGTCGGCGTCGTGCACCTCGCGGCGAAGAAGGCGGTGGGCGAGTCGGTCGAGCAGCCGCTGCGCTACTACCGGGAGAACGTCGACGGCGTGCTGGCCCTGGCCGAGGCGATGGTCGACGCCGGGGTCTCGCGCATCGTCTACTCGTCGTCCGCCGCGGTCTACGGCGCGGTCGACGTCGACCTCGTCACCGAGGAGCTCCCCACGCAGCCGGTGTCCCCCTACGGCGAGACCAAGCTGATCGGGGAGTGGGTCTTCCGCGACGCCGCTGTCGCCCACGGCTTCGCCGTGACCGCGCTGCGCTACTTCAACGTGGCGGGCGCCGGCTCGGACGACCTCGGCGACAGCGCGGTGTTCAACCTGATCCCCATGGTGATGCGCGCCCACGCCCGCGGGGACCGGCCGCAGATCTTCGGTGCCGACTACCCGACACCCGACGGCACGTGCATCCGCGACTACATCCACGTCGCCGACCTCGCCGACGCGCACGTCGCGGCCGCCGCGGCGCTCGAGACCGGTGCGCCCGGCTTCACGTCGTACAACATCGGTCGGGGCGAGGGGTCGAGCGTCCGCGAGGTCATCGCATCCGTGGCCGCAGCGATCGGCACGGACCTCCACGCCGAGGTCGTGGGCCGCCGGCCCGGCGACCCGGCCGTGCTCGTCGCCTCGGCCGACCGGGCGGCAGCGGAGCTGGGCTGGACCGCGACGCGCGACCTCGACGCCATGACCGGCAGCGCCTGGTCGGCGTTCCGGGCGCGCAGCCACGGCTGAGCCCGCGCATCCACGACCGAGCCCGCACTCCGTCCTGCGTCGACGCTCCAGCCGCACGCCCGTTCGCGAGCCCGCGTGGCGCCCGGCGCGCCCGTGCGCTCCCGAGCCCGCCTCCCGAGCCCGCCTCCCGCGCCGGCACTCCGGCGCGCCGGC
>JAJXTD010000196.1 GCA_021784035.1 Actinomycetes bacterium
TCGGCCGGCCGGGCGCGGGAGCGGACCTCGACGCGGGCGTCGGCCCGGACGCGGGTGCGGAGCAGGGCCGCAACGCGGGTGCAGGTGCGAGCCCCGGACCCGGTGCGGACGCGGGCGCGGCCGTCGGGACCACGGGCGCAGCGACTCGGCAGGAGCCGCCCGCCTCCGGTGGTCAGCCGGACGCCTCGGGTGGTCAGCCGGACGCCTCGGGTGGTCAGCCGCCCGCGCGACTGCTGTTCGGCAACGACATCGGCAGCGCGCTGGCCGCCGAGCTGGGCATCGAGCTGCCGGGAGAGCCGTCGACCCGCGACGCCCTGCCCCCGGCCCCACCCGTGGTGCTCCGCCCACCGGACCGCCGGATCTAGCCGTACCCGAGCTCGTGCAGCCGGTCGTCGTCGATGCCGAAGTGGTGCGCGATCTCGTGCACGACGGTGACGCGGACCTGCTCGACCACCTCGTCGTAGCCGCGGCAGATCGACAGGATGGGATTGCGGTAGATCGTGATGCGGTCCGGCATGGCGCCGGCGTACCACGTGCCGCGGGAGGTGAGCGGCACCCCCTCGTAGAGGCCGAGGAGGAGGCCGCGCTCGCCGTCGGAGTCGTCCTCGACGACGAACACGACGTTGTCGACGAGCCGGGCGAGCTCGTCCGGGATGCCGTCGAGGGCCTCGGCGACGAGGTCCTCGAACTCCTCGGGCGGGATGTCGAGCACGTCGCGATCCTGCCCCAGCCGGACCGCCGAGGAGAGGTGGACCCGGCCGTGCGACGGCGTTTTGGTTCGGGGGGCGGCCGTCCCTTATGCTCACGTGGTCCCCCGACGGGCGACGTCGGAGGCCAGAACGACAGGCCCCCATCGTCTAGTGGCCCAGGACACCGCCCTTTCACGGCGGCAGCACGGGTTCGAATCCCGTTGGGGGTACGGCACGACACGTAAGGCCCCGTAGCGCAGTTGGTTAGCGCGCCGCCCTGTCACGGCGGAGGTCGCCGGTTCGAGCCCGGTCGGGGTCGCCCCGCACGAAGGGCGCCGCAGCAGCGGCGCCCTTTCGTCGTTCCCGCCCTCGTCGCCCGCACGGCCCTGACCTGATCCGCATGAAGGTGCCCCAGGACGCGATGGGCGCAGGTCTCCCGCCCCAGTGCCACGGCGTCCGATACATGGATGTCCCCACAGCCGCCTCTATCGAGTCTCGGGGCACCTTCATGCGGAATGGGGGTCGGTCACCCGCGAAGGACTGCGTCGGCCTCTCGGGTCAGGCGTCGCGGAGGGCGGCGTAGGCCGCGCGGACGTGCGGCATGGCGGGCGCCTCGACCCAGCGGCCGGCGGGGGCGGGCCAGTGCGGCTCGCCGGTGCCGGTCGGGTCATCCGGACCGGACGCCGCGGCGAGCAGGGTGCGGGCGGCCTGGCGGGCCGCGCCGTCGGCGACGTACTCCCCGGGGTCGGCGACGAGCACCGGGCGGCCGAGGACCTGCGGCGCGATCTCGGCGACGGCAGCCGAGCGCGCTGCCCCGCCGATGAGGACGACCCGCCCGATCGGTACGCCGAGCGCGACGAGCGCGTCGACCGCGTCGGCGAGCCCGCAGAGCATGCCCTCGACCGCGGCCCGGGCCAGGTTGTCCGGCGTCCCGTTCGACACGGTGAGACCCGCGAGGCTGCCCGTCGCATCCGGGCGGTTCGGCGTGCGCTCGCCGGCGAGGTACGGCAGCAGGGTGAGACCACCCGCGCCGGGGGATGCGCCCAGCGCGAGGGAGTCGAACGTCGCGCGGTCGACGCCGAGCATCCGGCGTACGACGTCGAGCACCTGCGCGGCGTTGAGCGTGCACACCAGCGGCAGGAAGCGGCCGGTCGCGTCCGCGAACCCGGCGACGGCGCCGGACGGGTCGTGCGTCGGCGTCTCGGACACCGCGAACGCCGTGCCGCTCGTCCCGAGAGAGACGACGACGTCGCCGGGCTGCGCGTCGAGCCCGAGCGCCGCGGCCATGTTGTCGCCCGTGCCCGGCGCGAGCAGCGCACCCGGCGCGGCGCCCCACGACGGCGCGACCTCGCCGACGACCTCGGCCGGACCGGCGACGCGCGGTAGGTCGATCTCCCGGCCGAACGCGAGGGCGAGCAGGTCAGGTCGGTACTCGCCCGAGGTCGGCGACCAGTAGCCCGTGCCGCTCGCGTCACCGCGGTCGGTCGTGGGGGACCCGGTCGTGCCGCGCAGCCGCGCGGTCAGCCAGTCGTGCGGGAGGCACACCCCGGCCGTGCGGTGCGCGGAGTCGGCGTCGTGCTCGGCGACCCAGCGCAGCTTCGTCACCGTGAACGACGCGACCGGCACGGACCCGGTCGCCTGCGCCCACTCCTGCGCGCCGAGCTCGGCGACGAGCTCGTCCGCGGCCCGCGCCGATCGCGTGTCGTTCCAGAGCAGTGCGGGCCGCACGACCTCGCCGTCGTCGTCGAGCAGCACCATGCCGTGCTGCTGGCCGCCCACGGCGATGGCCGAGACGTCGGCGAGACCGCCGGCGTCCGCGATCGCCGCGCGCAGCGCGACGTCCCACGCCGCCGGGTCGACCTCGGTGCCGTCCGGGTGCGGCGCGCGGCCGGAGCGCACGAGCTCACCGGTGCGCGCGTCGCGGACGACGACCTTGCAGGACTGGGTCGAGGAGTCGACGCCGGCGACGAGGGGGAGTCGGTCCATCACGGTCAGGCGGTGCCGAGCAGGTGCTCGATCGCGAGCTGGTCGAGCTGGGCGTAGGCGAACCCGCGCTGCCCGGCGGCCTCGACGTCGAAGTTCGCGTCGACGTCGGCGACGAGGTCGTCGTACGTCTCGCCCGGCGCCAGGGTCGGGACGGACGTCCCGCTCACCCGGGAGGCCTCGAGCGCGGCCTGTACGCGCGGGTCGGCGCGGAACGCCTTCGCCTTCTCGCGCAGGATCAGGTATGTGCGCATGTTCGCCGCGGCCGACGCCCACACGCCGTCGATGTCCTCGGTGCGCATCGGCTTGTAGTCGAAGTGGCGCGGGCCGGCGTAGTCCGACGACTCGAGCAGGTCGACGAGGAAGAACGCGCTGATGAGGTCGCCGTGGCCGAAGACGAGGTCCTGGTCGAACTTCGGGCCGTGCTGGCCGTTGAGGTCGATGTGGAACAGCTTCTTGTGCCACAGCGCCTGCGCGACGCCGTGCACGAAGTTCAGGCCGGCCATCTGCTCGTGCCCGACCTCGGGGTTGAGGCCGACCATCTCGGAGTGCTCGAGCTCGTTGATGAACGCGAGTGCGTGCCCGATCGTCGGCAGCAGGATGTCGCCGCGCGGCTCGTTCGGCTTGGGCTCGATGGCGAAGCGCAGCCCGTACCCCTTGTCGATGACGTACTGGCACAGGAGGTCGAGGCCCTCCTTGTAGCGGGAGAGCGCGTCGCCGACGTTCTTCGCCGCGTCGATCTCCGCGCCCTCGCGGCCGCCCCAGAAGACGTACGTCTCGGCACCGAGCTCGGCCGCGAGGTCGAGGTTGCGCATGATCTTGCGCGTCGCGTAGCGCCGGATGTCTCGGTCGTTGCTGGTGAAGGCGCCGTCCTTGAACACCGGGTGGGTGAACGTGTTCGTCGTCGCCATCGGCACCTTCATGCCGGTCGCGTCGAGCGCGTCCTTGAACCGCTGGATGTGCTTGGCCCGCTCGTCGGCGTCGACGCCGAAGGGGATGAGGTCGTCGTCGTGGAAGGTGACGCCGTAGGCGCCGAGCTCGGCGAGGCGGTGCACCGACTCCACCGGGTCGAGGTGCGGGCGGGTCGCGTCGCCGAACGGGTCGCGCGCCTGCCAGCCGATCGTCCAGAGACCGAACGTGAACTTGTCGTCGCGTGTCGGCGCGGGGATCTCCATGGTGGCCTCCGGGGTGATGGGCTATATTCGTTCAGCGCCCAAACATACTCGTCCGGAGGCGGCATGTCGACAGGCCCGATCCCCCCGTCCGCGTCGCGCTCCCTCGACCGCCCGCGCCCGACCGACCAGTCCGACGTACGCCGGCACAACGCGGCCCTCGTGCTCGACTGCGTCGACGCGGCCGGACCGCTCAGCCGGGCCCGGGTCGCGGCGCACACCGGGCTCACCCGCGCGACCGTCGGCACGATCGTCGACGAGCTCATCGCCGCGGGTCTCGTGTCCGAGAAGGGGACCCGCGCCCCCTCGGGCGTGGGCCGGCCCGGCACCGACCTCGCGCTGCGCCCCGAGGGCGCCGGCGGCGTGGGCCTCGAGATCAACGTCGACGGCTACGTCGCCTCCGTCGTCGACCTCGCGGGAACGGTGCGCCACCGAGCGGCCCGCAGCGGCGACCTGCGCGGCCGGACCGCGACCGCCGTCCTGCGCACCGCTGCGCGCCTCGTCGACGACGCCGTCGCGGCCGCCTACGACCTCGGCATCCCCGTGCGCGGCATCGGCGTCGCCGTCCCCGGCCTCGTGGACCTCGGCGAGCAGGTGCTGCGCCTCGCGCCGAACCTCGGCTGGACCGACGTCCGCGTCGTCGAACGGCTGCGGTCCTACGCCGTCACCACGTGGCCGTCGCCGATGGTGCTCGACAACGAGGCGAACCTCGCCGCACTCGGCGAGCTGTGGGTGGGCGGCCACGGCAGCGCCGACAGCTTCGTGCTCGTGAACGGCGACGTCGGGGTCGGCGCCGGCGTCGTGCTCGACGGCCGGCTGCACCGCGGCACGCGCGGCTTCGGCGGCGAGCTCGGGCACCTCACCGTCGCGCCCGACGGGCCGGAGTGCCGGTGCGGCGCCCGCGGCTGCCTCGAGCAGGTCGCCGGGCTCGACTTCATCCTCCGGCAGGCCGGCGTACGCGACGCGCCGCGGACCGGCGAGGACGCCGTGGCGCCGCTGCTCGCGCGGCTGGCCCGCGGGGACGAGCGCGCGGTCGCTGCGGTGCGTCAGGCCGGGGAGTCCCTCGGCGTCGGCGTCGCCGCGCTGGTCAACCTCTTCGACGTCGAGACCGTCGTGCTCGGCGGGATCTTCGCACCGCTGTTCCCATGGCTCGACGAACCGCTGCGGGCCGTGGTCCGCCGCCGTGTGCTCTCCGCCGCGTGGGCGCCGCTCACCGTGCGGCCGTCCGCCCTCGGTCGCGACGCCGCCGTCATCGGCGCGGCGTACGCCCCGCTGCGCGACCTGCTCGCCGACCCGCTCGGCGCCGACGCCTCCGTGGCCTGACCGGCGCCGGGTCGGCGCGGCAGGATCAGTGGCGGGTGCGCGGTTTCGGGGCCGGCGTCCCGGTCCGGTACGATTCCCCGGCTGTCCTCGGACGGCGCGGCCAGGTAGCTCAGTTGGTACGAGCGTCCGACTGAAAATCGGAAGGTCGGCGGTTCGACCCCGCCCCTGGCCACCACATCACTGCACCGCCACGAACGGTGCAGTCATGCACGGCACGGTGCAGGCCCCGCCGGGTGTGACCTGCGGTCCAGCGCCTC
>JAJXTD010000197.1 GCA_021784035.1 Actinomycetes bacterium
CGGCGACGGTCGAGGCCGGGTTCGCGCAGACGCCGACGAGGGCGGCGGCCAGGGCCGGGTCGGCCCGGGCGGCGAGCGCCGGGAGGCCCCGGCCGTCGGGCGAGGCGGTCGCGACGATCGCGACGACGTCGCCGCGGCGCCAGAACAGCGCGGCCGCGCCCGGGCGGCCCGCGTCGGCGAGGAGCGTCGCGAGGAAGGCGTCGGAGCTCGGTGCGAGGACGGGGAGGACGGTCACGCGGGCGCCGGTGCAGGCGCTGAGCCGCGTGGACCAGTCGCGCATCGCGACCGCACCGACCCCCGCGGCGTACGCCGACACGGTGAGCACGACCTGCGACTTCCCGAGGTCGTAGACCCGGGACCCGGAGAGCACGGCGTCGGCCGACGGGGGGCCGCACGGCGCGTCGAACGGGGTGCCACCGGTCCACGCGACGATGCCGGCCGGCGTCCAGCCCGTCGTCGCGGCCGGCCCGAGCACCGTCGCGATGAGCCGCTGGGCCGGCGAGGACGTGAGGGCCACGCGGTCGACGGAGGGGCTGGGGGTGGGCGTGGGGGCAGCCGCAGCCGCCGCAGGCGGGCGCGGTGCCAGCGGGACGCCCATGAGCGTGATGCCGAGCACGGTGAGGGCGGCGAGGACGGCGGCGGAGAGTGACACGAGGACGCCGGTGGACGCCGTCGAGACGCCGCGACCCGGGATCGCCGGCCGCGCCGGAGGCGCCGCCGGTCCGCCGTGTCGTCCCATCGCGGTCACCTCCGATGCCCTCGTCGCGCCCGTCGTCCGCTCCATGGTCGCCGACCAGGGCGGTCCGCGAGCGACGCGGCTACGCCGACAGGGGCGCCTGGCGCGTCGAGCGGCTGCCCGACTCCATCATGGTCGGGTAGGCAGAGCCGGAAGCGAGCACAGGTGAGCGCGCGACACGCCCCGCGTGGCGGTCCCCGGCGGACGGGTCTCGACGACCTGTTCCCCGGGGGCCTGCCGAGCGCTGTCCCGGCCCCGCCCCGTGCCTCGGTCGCGCGCCGGCTCTCCCGGCTCGTCCCGATGGCCGCGTGGTCGGCCGGTGCCGGCGCGCTCGTGGCCTGCCTCGCGGCGCCGCTGGTGCTGCCCCCGTCGTACGCCGCCCGCCAGGCGGTCTACGCGTGGGAGGACATGCCCGCGGCGCTGCCGCTCGACGCCGAGCTGCCGCAGCGCACGGTTCTCACCGACGACGCGGGCAGGACGTTCGCCGTGTTCTACGGCCAGAACCGGGTGCCGCTCGCCCTCGCGCAGGTGTCGCACACCGCCGTCGACGCGCTCCTCGCGACCGAGGACGACCGCTTCTACGAGCACGGCGCGGTCGACCTCACCGGGCTGGCCCGCGCGGTGCTGCACAACGGGACGTCCGGCTCGCTGCAGGGCGCGTCGGGCATCACGCAGCAGTACGTGAAGAACCTGCTGCTCACGCAGGCGACGTCGGTGGACCAGGTCCGGGCGGTCACCGAGCAGACGCTCGCCCGCAAGGTCCGCGAGCTGCGCCTGTCGGTGGCGCTGGAGCAGATCCTCACGAAGGACCAGATCCTCGAGCGCTACCTCAACACGGTGAACTTCGGCGACGGCAGCTACGGCATCGGCGCCGCGGCCCGGCACTACTTCGGCGTGCAGGCCGCGGACCTCACGGTGCCGCAGTCGGCGCTGCTCGTCGGGATCCTCAAGTCCCCGACCAACTACAACCCGGTCGACCACCCCGAGCGCGCGAAGCAGCGTCGCGACGTCGTCCTCGACCGGATGCGCTCCACCGGGCGGATCACCGATGCGGACTACGCCGCAGCTGTCGCGTCGCCGCTCGGGCTCAGGCTCACCGACCCGGCACAGGGCTGCGGCGCCTCGGCGTACCCGTTCTTCTGCCAGTACGTGCTCCAGATCCTCAGCAGCGACATGGCGTTCGGCGCCACGCCCGAGGCCCGCGCAGACCTGCTCTACCGCGGCGGTCTCACGATCCGCACCACGCTGAACCGCGCCGCGATGGCCGCGGCCCAGGCCGCCGCCGACGCTGCGCTCGCTCCCGCGAACCGAGTCGCCGCGGGCATCGCCGTCGTGCGCCCCGGCACCGGTGCGGTCGTCGCGCTCGGCACGAACAAGCGGTGGGGCCGCGACGCGACGAAGGGCCAGACGCAGATCGTGCTGCCCGTGCGCGCGGCGTACCAGCCCGGCTCGAACTTCAAGCCGATCACGCTCGCGACCGCGCTGGAGAACGGCTTCTCGCTCACGACCACGTTCGACACGCCGGACGGCTACAAGCCCGCCACGATGAACTACCCCAAGGGCGGGTTCCACAACGACAACAACCGGAACAACGGCGTGCTCAACGCGTACCAGGCGACGGCCGGGTCGGTGAACACGTGGTACGTCCAGCTCGAGGAGCGGTACGGCGTCATCCCCGTGGCCGACATGGCCGGCCGGCTCGGAATCACGAGCCTGCCCCGCTCGGGGCGGCGCGCCATCACGCCGAGGGACGGGTCGCTGACCCTCGGCGCGTACGAGGTGTCGCCGCTCGAGATGGCCGGCGTCTATGCGACGTTCGCGAGCGGCGGCATCACCTGCCGCCCCGTCGTCATCACGTCGGTGGTCGACCGCCACGGCGCGCACCTGCCGGTCCCGTCGGCGGACTGCCACCGGACCCTCTCGCCCTACGTCGCGGCCGCCGTGACCGACGTGCTGCGCGGCGTCTTCGGCCGCGGCGGCACCGGTGCCGGGCTCGACCTCGGGACGCGGCCGGCCGCCGGCAAGACGGGCACGACGAACAGCTCGGCCGCGACGTGGTTCAGCGGCTACACGCCGCAGTACGCCGTCAGCGTGTGGATCGGCGACCCGCGCGGTGGGCAGCGCTACCCGCTGCGGAACATCACGGCGTACGGCCACCGGATCGGCACGGTCTACGGGCGCTCCGTCGCCGGACCGATCTGGCGCCAGACCATGGAGTCGCTGCTCGCGAAGGCGCCCGTCGAGGGCTTCCCGTCGCCCGCGACCACCGTGCTCACCGGGCTCACGCCCCCGGTGCCCGACGTGCGCGGCCTCGGTCGCGACGCGGCCGTCGCCGCGCTGCTGCGCGCCGGTTACGTCGTGCGCATCGACCCGTCCACGGCGGCGCCGGACCCGCTCGCCCGGGTCGGACAGGTCGCCGACCAGTCCCCGCCGTCGGGATCGGCCGCGCCGTACGGCTCGGAGGTCGTGCTCACTCTGACCGCGGGCAGCAACACCCAGGTCGTGATCCCGTCCTCCCTGCCGGTGTCCCCCAGCGGCTGACGCCGGACGGCCCGACGTCGGTCGTGTCGGCCGTACGCCGACCGGCCTCGGCGTGGTCCACGATGGACCCGTGCTCCACCTGGAGATCTGCTCGCCGACGGCGCTCACCGAGTCCGTCGTCGCCGTCCTCGGCGAGGAGCCGACGGTGACGAGCCTGACCGTCCAGCGCGGCGCGGCGCTGCGGCCGATCGGCGACCTGGTCTCGGCGGACGTGCCGCGCGAGGCGGCCAACGCGATCCTGCACCGGGTGCTGGAGACCGGTGTCCAGCAGCAGGGCTCGATCCGCGTTGTGCCGGTGGCCACCTGGGTGTCGCGACCCGCGTTCGACGCGATGGTGGAGGCACCGGGCGCGAGCACCGACGCCATCGTGTGGCCCCAGGTCGTGCAGCGCGCCTACGACGACACCGAGCTCACCTGGACGTACCTCGCGTTCATGGTGATGGCCACGCTCATCGCCGGCATCGCCATCGTCCTCGACTCGCAGATCCTCGTCATCGGGGCGATGGTCCTCGGGCCGGAGTTCGGCGCCATCGCCGCTCTCGGCGTGGCGCTGCTGCGTCGTCGGCGCACCCTGCTGCAGCAGGCGGTGCGCACGTTGGTGATCGGGTTCAGCGTGGCGATGGCGATCACGACGCTGGTGAGCCTCGCCGGTCGCGCGCTCGGCTGGGTCGAGCGGTCCGACCTGCTGGCGCCGGGCAAGGCGACGGCGTTCATCTACACCCCGGACCGCTGGTCGCTCGTGGTGTCGCTCATCGCCGGGGTCGCCGGCGTCCTGTCCCTCACCTCGGGACGTACGGAGGGCCTCGCCGGCGTGTTCATCTCCGTGACGACGATCCCCGCCGCCGCCAACGCCGCCCTGGCCGTGGCGTTCGGCCTGTGGTCCGAGGTCGTCGGCAGCTCGGCGCAGCTCGCGATCAACGTCTCCGGCATGGCCCTCGCCGGCTGGGCGACGCTGTGGCTCCGGCAGGCGGTGTGGCGACGTCTCGGCGCCCGCGGCCGCGGCCTCCGACGCCCGCACGACGACCCGCGTGGCGCATGAGGCCGTCGCGACCCCTCTCCGCAGCGGGCTCGTCGGCTCGTCACAGCCGTCCACGACGCCGAGCGGGAGAAGGTGGTGGGTCCGCTCGGTCGCGGCCTTCCCGACGTACGCGTCGTACGCGGAGAAGACCGACCGGCTGATCCCGGTGCTCGTGGCCTCACCCGCCTGAGGTCCCGGAGCCCGGCGACGTCTCCGGGTCGCCCCGGGTCGGCTCGGTCGGGCCGCCCACGATCGGGCATAATGACGCCCGGCGGCCGCACCGGACCGGGCACACGGGTGCTCACGGTCGGGCTCAGCCGCGACGCGGGTGTAGTTCAATGGCAGAACATCAGCTTCCCAAGCTGACAGTGCGGGTTCGATTCCCGTCACCCGCTCCGATGAGTGAGGCCCCGGGGTGATCCCCGGGGCCTCACTCATCGGACCTGGGAGAACGCCGGGAATCGGGAGGAGGCTCGCGTCAGCGAGCCGACGGATCCCGTCACCCGCTCCAGATATCGCCCCAGGTCAGAGCCCTCCTCGCGTGATCCGGCGTACTTTGCGATCGTCGTCCGTGGCCCGCCGTGCGCTCCGCGTGCGTTCCACCGGCCACAGCGGGGCCAGGCGTTCGCTGAGGGAGTCGGCGATGTGACGGTCCGCGTCGCGGCTGGCGTGTTGGTAGATGAGCGCCGCACGCATGCTGGCGTGTCCCATCCGGACCATCAGGTCGCGCAGCGTGGCCCCCGGCGTCTGAGCCGCCAGCTGGTTGCCGGTGTGGCGCAGGTCGTGGAAGTGCAGCCCGGTCAGACCCATGTCTCGTATGACCTCGGACCACCGGACCAGCTTGTTGAAGTTGCTCCGCCGCAGCGGCTGGCCGGTCGGTCCGGTGAACACCCACGCCTGGTCGTCGCGCTCGACGTAGGTGTCCAGGTGGCCGCGGAGCTGCTCGAGGACCGGGAGCAGGTCCTCGAGGTCCGACCGGTCTACCACCGCAAAGAGGACCGCATCCGCGCCCACGTCACCCTGTGCTTCCTCGCCCTGGTCCTGGTCCGCGTCGCGGAGAACGCCACCGGCGACACCTGGCCGGTGATCGCCCGCGAGATGGACCGCATGCACCTGGGCAC
>JAJXTD010000198.1 GCA_021784035.1 Actinomycetes bacterium
GTCGTCCCCGGCCGTCGCCGGCGGGAGCGACGAGACGACGACCGCGGGCGCGGGCGTGCCGACGCCCGGGGGAGTGCCGACAGCCGGGGGAGCGTCGACGGGTGCGGGAGGGCCGACGGGCGCGGCTGGGACCGACGGCGCGACCGACGGCGCCGGCGCCGCGGGGGAGGGGGCAGTCGGCGCCGGTGCGGCGGGCGGGGCGCCGACGGCCATCGCCGCGCCGATCTGGTCGCGGGTGAGCGGGCCGCGCAGGTAGCTCATCGCCCAGCGCGTGGTCAACACCTCCGGCACGTCGCTGCCGGCCCGGCGCAGCAGGAACTGGCGCTTGCCCAGCCCGCCGATCGTGTCCGCCACGGCCTTGACGTCGACGCCGCCGGCCGCGCTCGACAGGCCGTCGACGAGCCGGGCCTTGTCCTGCTCGGTCTGCAGCCGGCCGATGAGCCAGGTCCCGGCGTTGGACAGCGCCTTGTAGTCGACGTCGACCGGGTTCTGCGTCGACAGGACGACGCCCAGGCCGAAGGCACGCGCCTGCTTGAGCAGCAGCATGATCGGCCGCTTCGTGGGCGGGTTCGCCGTGGGCGGGAGGTAGCCGGCGACCTCGTCCATGTACAGCAGGGCGCGCAGGTCGCTCGTGCCGCTCTGCCGGCGCATCCACGTGACGAGCTTCGAGAGCACCAGTGCGGTGACCGACTGCCGCTGGTCGTCGTCGAGGTGCGCGGTCGACACGATGGCGCAGCGCGGGCGACCGTCGGGGGTGAACAGCATCGCGTCGATGTCGATCGGGTCGCCGGTCAGCCACGACGCGAACGACGGCGACGCGAGCAGACCGTTGAGCCGCATCGCGAACGCCATGCGATCCGCGGCCGGGAAGAACGCGTCGAGCTCGAGGACGCCGAGCTTGCGCATGGGCGGCTGCTGCACCTGGGCGAGCAGCATCGCGAGGTCGAGGTCCTGCCCCTGTGCCCAGGCGTTCTGGATCAGGTTCGCGAGCAGGATGTGCTCGCGCGAGGACAGCGGGTCGCCGGAGATCCCGAGCATGCCGAGCAGGCTCGTGACGTAGCCGTCGATCTCGTCGCTGACGATCTCCGGGTCGCCGCCCGCGGGCGGTGCCTGCAGCGACCCGACGATGTTGAGCGGGCGACCGGACGTCGAGCCGGGCGTGTAGATGGTGAAGTCGGCCTTCGCGCGCAGCGCGGCGAGCCGATCGGGCGTGATGCCCCAGCCGCCGAGGCCCTCCCGCCACGTCGTCGCCTGCTGCTCGGCGTACGCATCGAGGTCGAGACCGGCCTTCTGTGCGTCGCCCTCGTTGACCCACGGGCGGAAGTCGACGCCACGCAGCTCCGGGAAGATCAGGCACAGGTTCGTCAGGTCGCCCTTGGGGTCGATGAGCAGCGCGGGTACGCCGGCGGACAGGCACTCCTCGATGAGCACGACGCCCAGACCCGTCTTGCCCGACCCGGTCATGCCGACGATCACGCCGTGCGTCGTCAGGTCCGCCGACGAGATCGACGCGGTGGCACCGTCGGCGGCGCGGTGGGCGGTCGTGGGGTCGATGCGTCCGCCGAGGAGGAGGTCAGCCATGGCCCGACCCTAGGACGGTGCCGCGGGCCGCGCAGGTGTACCGACGGGGACCGCAGCGGCCGTCAGCCGCCCGCGACGATCTCGTCGCCGAGCGTGACCACGGCGTCGACGAAGGCGTCGACGAGCTGCGTCGTGGTCCGCGGGTTGATGAAGCAGGGCCGCAGGGCGTACTGCCCGCGCACCCGCGTCGAACTCGGGATGAACGCGCTGCCGCGATGCAGCCGGCGCAGGATCTCGGCGTTGACGACGTCGGCGTCGTGGTCCGGGCCGGGGACGTAGCGGAAGCAGCAGATCGACAGCACCGGCTCGAGCAGCAGCTCGAGCCGCGGGTGCCGCCGGGCGAGGTCGGCGATGCGCCGCGCGTGGTCGTCGTCGGCGCGGACGCGCGCCGTCACCCCCGCGCGGCCGAGCTCGCGCAGGATGCTCCAGACGACGACGCCGCGCGACTGCGCGGACAGCTCGACCCCGAGGTCGGCGTACGGCGTCCCCATCGAGTCGAGCGAGCTCTCGGCGCGGTCGCCGTCGCCGCCGTCCGTCTCGAGGTACGCCGCGGGCTCCTGGGTGAACGCGCGGTGCAGCAGCGACCGGTCGCGGACGAACGTCGCGCCGATGCCGATCGGTGCGCCGAGCCACTTGTGCGGGTCGACGATCGCCGAGTCCGCGAGCTCGAGGCCGTCGTAGCGGGCCGCGACCCGGTCGTCGAGGATCCCGGGGAGCCCGTACGCACCGTCGACGTGGAACCACGCGCCGTACCGGTGCGCGACCTCCCCGAGCGCCCGTAGGTCGTCGATGCTGCCGGTGTTGGTCGTCCCCGCCGTCCCGACGACGGCCATCGGCACGACGCCGGCCGCGACGTCGGCGGTGATCGCCTCGTCGAGCAGGTCCGGCCGCATCCGGAGCTGCGCGTCCGTGCCGACGCGCCGCACGCTCGACCGGCCGATCCCCAGGACTCCCGCGGCCCGCTGGACGGTGTGGTGCGTCTCGTCCGAGGCGTACACGACCAGGCGCAGTCCGCCGAGCCCCTCGGCGCCGGCGTCGACCCCGCGCTCCTCGCAGGCGTGCTGGCGGGCGGCACCGAGCGCCACGAGGTTCGCGACCGAGCCACCGCTGGAGTACACGCCCCTGAGGTGCGGTTCCAGCCCGCAGAGCTCGGCCAGCCACTCGAGCGACTGCTCCTCGAGCAGGTTGAACGCGGTGAGGGTGTAGCGCTGCGGGGCGGCCACGGCCGCCGCGACCGACGCGACGAGCGGCACGGTGGTCGGGCCGTTCGTGATGTAGCCCCACCACCCCGGTTCCATGAGCCTCGTGCCGTTCGGCACCACGACGTCGGCCAGCTCGGCGAGGACCGCGTCCGCGCCCACCCCGCGCTCGGGCAGCGGCCCCCCGAGGGCCGCCTGCCATGCGGCGCGGCGCGGCACGGGGTCGGAGCCCGTCGCGGCGAACGCGTCGAGGGCGACGCCGATGGCAGCGAGCCGATCGGCCAGGCCGTCGGTCAGCGGCGCGGCGGCCGGACCGGTGGTGTCCGTCACGCTCCCTCCCCGGATGCAGACCTGCTTGCTACCACCGAGCCCGGTATCCGCGCAGCCCGTTGGTCCACGGAGGGCGCCCGGCGGGCGCATCGACCGCAACGGCGGTACGCCGGCCGGGCGCGACGGAGGTGGAGGTCACCCCAGGCATAACCCCAGGGCCGGCATGCCATCAGTGCCCGCACAGCGGGTCGAGGAGCCCGGAGTCGTGCCCGGCGCGGCCGGCGTAGGCCTTCGTCACGCCCGGGAGGACCGGCTCGAGAGACGTGAGGAGGTCGCCCACCATGCGCGCCGGGGAGACGTCCGCGTCACCGGCGGGGTGGTCCGGCGACGTTGCGTCGGGCACGTCGGCCGTGAGCCGCTCCCGGCCGCGGCCGCGGTGCCACCGGTCGATGGTGGCGTTGTCATGACGCGTCGCGCGTAGCCGCGCGGGTCCTGCTCCCGCAGCGGCGACCACCGGGCGTGGGTGCGCATCAGCGCCGTGTGGACGAGATCCTCCGCCGTACCCGGGTCCCCCGAGAGCAGATCCCCACACCCACGTTCTCGCGCAGAAGAGCCTCCCCAGGTTCTCGGCGCGCGACACGGCGCGGCAGCGGGTGCGGGGGACGATGCCGTCCGGCAGTGCACGGCCCGCCTGGGCGGCCGCAGCGATGCCGCGGACACCGTCCGTCAGCCGGCGAGCCGGGGGCCCACCACGGCGACGGCCTCGGTACGGCTCCGCACCTCGAGGCGGCGGTAGATGTTCTCGAGATGCTTGCGCACGGTGCCTTCGGAGAGCCCCAGCTCGCGGCCGATCTGACGGTTCGTGTCCCCCCGAGCGACCCGGTGCAGCAGCTCCAGCTGCCGCGGGGTGAGCTCGGGGACCGTCCGCCGCTCGGCCTCGATGCGGTCGCGGGTGCTCGCCAGGTGGGGGCGGAGCAGGGTCAGCAGCAACCGGTCCCGCTCGGTGAAGGGGGAGTCGGACGCGTCGCGCGTGAGCATGAGCCGACGCTCGTACCCGCCCCTCGGCGGCAGGCACACGAGGAGCTCGTGCCAGATCCCCACGCGTCTGAAGTACTCCGCCATCTTGAGCCGCTCGAACTCGCGCTCGGTGTAGAAGTCGTGCCAGGTGATGACCTCCGCGTGGTTCCCCAGAAGTTCGGGACTGCTGCACGCGGCGCACTCCCAGTACGCGTCGAAGAACAAGGCGTCGGCCTCGTCGTCGTCTGCGGGGAGGTCCTGGAGGACGAGCTCCTGCGCGCACAGGACCTCGGCCCGGCGCGTGTCCATGACGAAGAAGTCGACCGCAGCGCATGGGATCAGCTCGGCCAGCCCGATGAGGACCTGCTCCGGCAGCTCCGGCCCGGGTGAGGCGGTGGCGGCCGGGGAGACCACGTCGAGGAGCCGGCGTAGGTCCTGCTCGGTCATCGTGCTCGGTCCGCCCATGCGACACCTCCTCGATTCCGCTCGTCACTGTAGATGTCCCGCCCGAGCGCCGTACATACGCGGATCTGCGTATTCCTGACGTCCCAGGAGGACGGTGACGCTCGACCCCCAGCCCCATCCGAGACCGTCGATCCGAGAGGACCCGCCATGCCGCTCATCCAGGTCAAGCTCATCGAGAACGTCTTCACCGACGAGCAGAAGCACGAGATCGTCCGCCGGCTCACCGACGCGATGGTCGCCATCGAGGGCGAGAACATGCGCCCGGTCACGTGGTGCATCGTCGAGGAGGTCAAGAGCGGTGACTGGGGGATCGCGGGCAATCCGCTGACCACGTCGGACGTCCAGGCTCTTGCCGCGGGGGTGAGCGTCTGACCCGGAGCCACGTGCAGGTCGGGTGCGGGGCCGCGAGACGGCTCCGCACCCGACCTGCGTCAGTGCTGAGGCGTCAGGTTGTCGTCGTAGAAGTTGTAGATGACCGGAACGGAGCAGCTGTCCACGCAGAAGTTGTGCTCGTAGACGGTCTCGTTGAACGCCTTGGCGCACACGAGACCGTTGTTGTTGCCCGCGGCGTCGAGCTCGAACGGCACGCGGTAACCACCCTGGGTGGCGAGCCACGACAGCGAGAGCTGGGTGTAGCCCGACGCGCACCCGTTCTCGACGGGGGTGGCGTGGGCGGGGACCGCGCACAGGATCTGGGCGGTGACGACGAGCGGCAGAGCGGCGATGGCGGCCACCAGGTGGCGTGACGATGTCATGCCACCACGATGCGGGGGACCGTCCGGTCCGGGAATACGCACAAGAGCGTATGGACGGGACATGCGCGCGATGGCCCACTCGTCAGGCTTCGGGTTACGACCCCATGGCCGGCGGGGGTGGCGGTGG
>JAJXTD010000199.1 GCA_021784035.1 Actinomycetes bacterium
CTCGGCATCCGACAGCTGGAGGGCGTCGCGGCTGCCTCTATCGCGTCCTGGGGCACATTCATCCGGGTGGGCAGGGCGGCTAGGGGAGGGTCCAGTCGACGGGGGGCGCGCCCTGCTGGGCGAGGAGGGCGTTGACGCGGCTGAACGGACGCGAGCCGAAGAAGCCGCCCGACGCGGACAGCGGGCTCGGGTGCACGCTCGCGACGACCGGCGTGCCGCCGAGCAGGGGCGCGAGGCTCTGCGCGTCGCGGCCCCACAGGACGGCGACGAGCGGTCGGTCGCGCGCCACGAGCGCCCGGATCGCCTGCTCCGTCACGGGCTCCCAGCCCTTGCCGCGGTGCGACCCCGGCAATCCCGGGGAGACCGTGAGCACCCGGTTGAGCAGCAGCACGCCGTGGTCGGCCCAGGGTGAGAGGTCCCCCGTCGACGGCACGGGGACGCCGACGTCGTCGACGAGCTCACGGAAGATGTTCTGCAGGCTGCGCGGGATCGGCCGTACGTCGGGCCGGACCGAGAAGGACAGGCCCATCGCGTGGCCCGGCGTCGGGTACGGGTCCTGGCCGACCACGAGGACGCGGACGTCGTCGAACGGGCGCGTCATCGACCGCAGCACGTCCGGACCGGGCGGGAGGTAGCCGCGACCCGCGGCGAGCTCGGCGCGCAGGAAGTCGCCCATCCGCGCGACGACGTCGGCCACCGGCTCGAGGGCGCGCGCCCACCCGGGGTCCACGAGGTCGGTCAGCGGGCGTCCGGTCACGCGGTCATCCTGTCCGACGGGTCAGGCCTTGGTCGTGATCAGGGTGAGGAACACCGGCAGCGGCTGCGGGTCGTCACCGGCCTTCGTGCCGCGGCCGAGCAGCAGGCGGTAGAGCCCGTCCTCGCCGCGCTGGAGGACGTCGTCGCCGCGCGGGTTGATCTCGATCGCGGTGTGCTCGTCGAGCAGGTCGATCCGCATCCCTGCGCGCACGGCGCCGTTGACGATGTCGGCGACCGAGTGCGCGTAGCTCGTGGTGGTGGACTCGAGCTCGGCGCCGGGATCGGCGTAGGTCCCGGTGCCGGTGAAGGTGAGGCCGGCGCCCCCGCCGTACGGGAAGTCGACGACGAGCTCGGGCGCGCGGGACTCGACCATCTGGTACAGCGGGTGGAGCTCGGCCATGACGAGGTGCCCGCCGGGGCGCAGCGCCAGCGCGACCTGACGCATCCAGAGGTCGAGGTCGTCGATCCAGCAGATGGCGCCCACCGTCACGTAGACGATGTCGAAGCGCCCGTGCAGGGACTCGGGGAGCGCCCGCGCGTCGGTCTCCACCGTCTCGACGGGTACGCCGACCCGCTCGGCGAGCTCACGCACGCGACGCAGCGCCGTGGCGGAGAAGTCGGCGCACGTGACGCGCGCGCCGGCCCGGGCCATGACGACGCCGTCGGCCCCGAGGTGGCTCTGCAGGTACAGCACGTCGAGGTCGCGTACGCCGGACAGCGGGTCGTCGAGGTCCGCCCCGGTCGCGAGCGCGATCGCGCGCTCCTCGAGCCCGGTCATGAGCGACCCGCCGTCGACCACCACGTCGACGTGGTAGTGCAGGTCGGTGTCCGTGGTGCCGTGGATCGCCGCCGCCTTCTCCCAGTAGTCCAGGTTGCCGGCGAAGGCGTCGGGGGTTCCGGTCATGAGGCGGCAGTCTGCCCTGTGCCGTCGGCCGCCGTCGCGCGGGTTGCCGGGACCGCGACGCGTCTCGTCTCGGGCATCACGAGCGCCATCGCGAACGACGCCACCGACACCAGCGCGCCGACGGCGAAGCCGGTGGAGTAGGAGCCCGTCGCCGTGACGATCGCACCGCCGATGAGCGGGCCAGTGATCGCACCGAGGTCGGAGCTCATCTGGTACGTCGCGACGAGCTTGCCGCTGCGCCGGCCGCCGCCGACGTCGGCCACGATCGCGGCCGGCGCCGAGCTCAGGAACGCCGCGCCGGCGCCGAGCACCGCCATCGACACGAGGAACGACGCGGGCGCGTGGGTGAGCGCGAGCCCGACGAGCCCGAGCACGGTGAGCCCGGTGCCGATGACGAGCGGCAGGCGGCGCCCGCCCAGGTCCGACATCCGGCCGGCCGGCCACAGCAGCGCGCCGGTCACGACGGCGGTGACGACCAGGCCCGTGCCGGTGAGCCGGGGGGTCTGGCCGAGGCTGTTGACCACGAGCAGCGGCACGAGCGCGGAGCGCAGGCCGAACGCCGCGAAGCCGCTGGAGAAGTTGGCGGTCAGCGCGGTGACGTAGGGCCGGGAGCGCAGGGCGGTGCGCACCGCGCCCCATCCCGGCTCCTCGGTGACCACGTCCTTCTCGCGCAGCCGGGTGCCGGCGAGCATCGTGCCCGACACGACCGCCGCGGCGGCGAGGGTCCCGGCGTAGACGAAGAACGGGGTCCGCACCGACTGCGCGGCCACCACGCCGCCGATGGCCGGGCCGGCGATGCCGCCGAGCAGGAAGCCGCTCTGGTAGGCGCCCGCGGCACGGGCGCGGACGTCGGGCGACACCACGCGGATCAGCAGGCCGAAGCTCGACACGGTGAACATCGCCGAGCCGAAGCCGCCGACCCCGCGCAGGAGCAGCAGCTGGGGGTACGACGTCGACAGCCCGGCCAGCAGGCTGGACGCCGCGACGATGACGAGACCCGTCGTGAGCACCACGCGCTCGCCGAGCGCGTCGACGAACCGGCCCGCGGGCAGGGCGCTGACGAGCCGGACGAGGGCGAACACGCTGACGACCGCGCTGGCCCAGAACGCCGTGACGCCGAAGGACTCCGCGAAGACGGGGATGGCCGGTGCCACGATGCCGAAGCCGAGCGCGACGCAGAACGCCACGAGCGCGAGCACGAACACCTCGCGCGGCAGCCGTGCCTTCGTGACGGCGCCGGGGGGCGGGAGCTCGGGCAGCTCGTCGGCGGGCAGGTGGGGTCCGTCGGGTGTGCCGGTGTCGCTCATGCGGCGGTCGTCGGCTCGGTCACGGCCGACATCCTCTCAGCCCGGGGGGACCGCTCCGTCACGCGGAGCGGCGCCGGCCGCCGCGCCGCTTGAGGTAGTCGCTCACGACGTAGTCGCCGAGCCGGTCGCCCTCGGGGGCGAGCACGCGCCCGCCGTTGCGGCGCGCGACGTCGTCCAGGAACCGGGCGAGGCGCGGGTCGTCGCCGAGCCGGAAGAACGACAGCGGGACGCCGCGTCGCGTCATCCGGTCCACCTCGGCGAGCGTGAGCGCGATCGTGTCGGCGCCCGGTGGCCAGGAGAACCACCACTCGCCGTCGCGGTCGAGGTGCGCGGTGGGCTCGCCGTCGGTCACGACGAGGACGACGGGCTCGGCGTCCGGGTGCTTGTCGAGGAATCGCCCGGCGAGCATGAGCGCGTGCTGCAGGTTCGTGCCCTGCACCTCGTTCGCGTCGAGGTCGGGCAGCTCGTGCGGCTTGATGCGGCGCGCCAGGTTCGCGAACGCGATGATCTCGACCGCGTCGAGCGGGAACTGCGTCGTGGCCAGGGCGTGCAGGGCCATCGCGGTCGTCTTGGCCGCGCGCCAGGTGTCGTTCATGACCATCGAGAACGACTGGTCCACGAGCAGCGCGACCGCCGCCCGGGTCCGGCGCTCGGTCTCGCGGATCTCGAAGTCCTCGGGGCGCAGCAGCGGGCCGTCCCGGTCGGTCATCCGCCGGCGTACGGCGTTCGACACGGTCTTCACGACGTCGAGCGGCTGCTCGTCGCCGAAGCGCCACTCGCGCGTGGTCCCGGTGAGCTCTCCCGCGGCGCCGGCGTCGTGGACGTCGTGGTCGCCGCGGCTGCCCGTCTCCAGCGAGGCGAACACCCGGCGCAGCGCCGTCTGCCCGATCCGCCGGATCGCCTTCGCGGTGAGCTCGACCTGGCCGCCCGACCTCGTGAGGTAGCCCTGCCGCTCGAGCTCGCGCTCGACCTGCTGGAGCCGGCGCAGGTCGTCGACCGCCTGCCGGCCGAGGGCCCGCGCGACGGCCTCCTCGTCGACGTCCTCGAGCGAGGCGCCGGCGTAGTCCTGCGCGAGCGCGTCGGAGAGCGCATCGAGGTCGGCGAGGTCCGCGAGCGCCTCGGTGGCGTCGCCGAGCCCGAGCGGCTCGTCGCCGCGCAGCCGCTGCCGGCCCGACCACGGCAGGTCGGGGCGCATCGCGCGCAGGTTGTCGCCGAGCCGGCCCATCTCCGCGGCGAGGTCGAGGTCGCCGAGCGCCTGCTCCATCAGCTCGGTGAGCTCCTGGCGCTGCTCGGGCGTCATCGACTCGAGCATGCGCTGCATCGCGGCGGCCTGCCGCGCGAGCTGGTCGAGCAGCTCCTCCACCGACTCCGGCCGGTCGGGGAAGAAGTCGCCGTGCCTGTCCATGAAGTCGGCGAAGTCCTGCGTCGTGTCCTCGCCGCGCTGGTGCTTCTCCAGCAGCCGGTTCAGGTCGCTCATCATGTCCTTGAGCGCCTGCCGCGACTCCGAGCCGGCCGGGTCCTGCAGCGCCTGCTTCATCCCGCGGAACTGCTGGTCGAGCACCTCGCGGCGCAGCATGTCGCGCAGCTCGTCGTACGCCGCCCGCGCCTCCGGCGAGCGCCAGTCGTAGTCCGCGAGCTCGCGCACCGCGGGCGCGGTCTGGCTCGGCAGCGCGTCGAGCTGCGCCTCGCGGAACCGGGCGTCGTCGGACGGGTCGGGGAACAGCGCCTCCTTCTCGGCGTCGACCGCGCGCTCGAGCAGCTCGCGGGCCCGCTCGAGCATGCCGTCCATCCGACCGGACCGCTCGAGCGAGCGGCGCCGCTGCTGCACCTTGCGCAGCAGGTCGTCCAGGCCGCGCACGCCGTCGGCGCCGCGCTGCATGAGGTCGCGCAGGGCGTCACGCACGCCGGAGCCGTCGAGGACGCGCTCGCCGAGCTCGTCGACGGCGCGGCCCGCGTCGTACGGGGGCGCCAGCGGGTCCGGGCCGTCGTCGTAGGCGCCGTAGCGGTACTGGTTCACCGGTGCCCGCCTCCGGCCGTACGCCGAGTGCCCGTGCCGGTGCCCGTGCCGGTGCCGGTGCCGGTGCCCGTGCCCGTGCCCGTGCCGGGCATGGTCAGGCCCCGCCGTAGACCGAGCGGCCGCCGCCCGGCACCTCGTCCTTGGAGATGCGCCGGGTGAGGAAGAGCCCCTCGAGCGCGGTCTCGACGCAGGCGGCCACCACGCCGGGCGACTCGGCCGCGGCGTCGTCGCCCTCGAGCGCGGTGACCAGGCGGCCGAGCCCCTCGAGCGGGCCGACGCGGCGCAGCACCTCCTCGCTCGTGACGAGGTCGCCGACCTCGATCGTCGTGCCCTCGTCGAACCGGCCGACGAGCGAGGAGAGGTCGACGCCGCCGAGCCGGGCGCGGAACGTCTCGGCGACCGCGCG
>JAJXTD010000025.1 GCA_021784035.1 Actinomycetes bacterium
CGGCGGGTGGACCTCGGTGAGGGGGGGGTTCCCGGGTCCGGACGGGAGCGGGCGGTGCTCCCGGTCGTGCATCCAGGACATCGGGTGCGAGTCTCACGCGACGCTCTCGTCCGGCTCCGCGTTCGCGCCGGGTCTGGCCCTGCGGAGCAGACCCGGCGCCCGGCGGTCAGACCGCGGGGAGGTCGGGGTCGATCGGCGCGCGCCGGCCGGTCTCGGTCTCCCAGGCCGAGAGCTGTCGCTCGAGCGCCTTCATCAGCTCGATGACGTGCGTGGGCGGCATCCGCACCCGCGCGCTGACCACCAGGTCCTGGACGACCACGGGCTCGCCGTCCCGCTCGGTCATCTGGGCGGGGCCGCGGGCCGCGAGGAAGTCGATGACGAAGGACTCCGGCGTGTGCCAGACCGAGGCGAAGTCGGCCGGCACCCCGACGACGTGCTCGGCCGGGAGCTCGATCTGGTGGGCACGGGAGATCGGCTGCGGGGTGTCCGTCATGCGGTGACGTTACCCCGGACGTGGCCGGACGGACACGAGGTCGCGACGCTCATCGTGACGTTCATGGTGCTTCCGGGCCGCTCATGGGTATGCTCATCGCGGTTGCAGTACTTCGTTCGTACTGGGTTCCGACGCGGGAGACCGCAGCGTGACCTCGCAAGACACGTCCCCATGGGCAGGTCTGACACAACGACGGGAAGCAACCCGGACCGGGCAAAGTGCCCGGACCGCACCGTCCCCATGAGGAGACATGTCATGGCGCAGGGCACCGTCAAGTGGTTCAACGCGGAGAAGGGCTTCGGCTTCATCTCCCCCGACGGCAGTGACACGGACGTTTTCGTGCACTTCTCGGCCATCCAGGGCAGCGGCTACCGCTCGCTCGAGGAGAACCAGCGCGTCGAGTTCGAGATCGGTCAGGGCCAGAAGGGCCCGCAGGCGGAGAACGTCCGCGCCATCTGATCCGGCACTCCTTCGTGACGCCCGTCCCCCTCGGGGGCGGGCGTCACGGCGTTCCGCGACCGTCCCCGATCCGGCGCCCTCGGGACGGGGCATGACACCGTTTACGGCTGCCACCTGCAGCCGGTGTGGCGACGGTCACCCGGCGCCGCTCCGCCCCACGTACGAGGGCCCGGCCACCCTGTGCACTTGGTCACAAACCAGGGAGTAACCGCTGTCCTGGGTGGGAGTACGCCTGACGTAAGGGCATCCTTGCGTCACGCTTCTCCTGGAGAAGGTCCCCCAACGTCTCGCGATAGGACAGCGCATCGATGTCGACGCTCCCCGGTCTTGAGAACCCGCCCACCCGCAACAAGAAGCTGCTCGAGTGGGTCGAGGAGATCGCTGCCCTGACCCAGCCGGCCCGCGTCGAGTGGGCGGACGGCTCGCAGGAGGAGTGGGACCGACTGACGCAGCTCCTCGTGGACGGCGGCGTCTTCATCCGGCTCGACGAGGAGAAGCGCCCCAACTCCTTCCTCGCCCGGTCGCACCCGAGCGACGTGGCCCGCGTCGAGGACCGGACCTTCATCTGCTCACTGCGCGAGGAGGATGCCGGCCCCACGAACAACTGGGCCGACCCGGTCGGGATGCGCGCGACCCTCACGGAGAAGTTCGCCGGCTCGATGCGTGGTCGCACCATGTACGTCGTCCCGTTCTCCATGGGTCCGCTCGGCTCGCACATCGCGCAGCTCGGCGTCGAGATCACCGACTCGCCGTACGTCGTCGTCAACATGCGGATCATGACCCGCATGGGCCGGGCCGCCCTCGACCTCATCGGCGAGCACGGCGACTTCGTCCCCGCGTTGCACTCGGTGGGCCACCCCCTCGTCGACGGCGAGGCCGACGTCGCGTGGCCGTGCAACGACGAGAAGTACATCGTCCACTTCCCCGAGACCCGCGAGATCTGGTCGTACGGCTCGGGATACGGCGGCAACGCTCTGCTCGGCAAGAAGTGCTTCGCCCTGCGGATCGCCTCGGTCATGGCCCGCGACGAGGGCTGGCTCGCCGAGCACATGCTGATCCTCAAGCTCACGCATCCGAACGGTGACGTGAAGTACGTGTCCGCCGCGTTCCCGTCGATGTGCGGCAAGACCAACCTCGCGATGCTCGAGCCCACGCTGCCGGGCTGGAAGGTCGAGACCGTCGGCGACGACATCTGCTGGATGCGCTTCGGCGAGGACGGCCGCCTCTACGCCATCAACCCCGAATCGGGTTTCTTCGGCGTCGCGCCGGGCACGGGCATGGAGACCAACGCCAACGCGGTCCGCTCGCTGGGTGCCAACTGCATCTACACCAACGTGGCGCTCACCGACGACGGCGACGTGTGGTGGGAGGGGCTGTCCGAGGCGCCGGCGCACCTCGTCGACTGGAAGGGCCAGGACTGGACACCGGAGTCCGGCGAGCCGGCGGCGCACCCCAACGCCCGCTTCACCGCGCCCGCGGCGCAGTGCCCGTCGATCGCCCCGAACTGGGAGGACCCGGCCGGCGTCCCGATCTCGGCGATCCTCTTCGGCGGCCGCCGCGCCACCAACGTCCCGCTGGTCAACGAGGCGCTCTCCTGGGAGCACGGCGTGTTCATGGGCGCGACCATCGCCTCGGAGAAGACCGCGGCCGCGGAGGGAACCGTCGGCGAGCTGCGTCGCGACCCGTTCGCCATGCTCCCGTTCTGCGGCTACAACATGGCCGACTACTGGAACCACTGGCTCCAGATGGGCCGCGCCACGGACCCCGAGAAGCTGCCGCGCATCTACTCGGTCAACTGGTTCCGCAAGGACTCCTCCGGCAACTACATCTGGCCGGGCTACGGCGAGAACAGCCGCGTGCTGGCCTGGATCGTGGACCGGCTCGAGGGCATCGCGGGCGCCCACGACACCCCCATCGGGCGCTTCCCGCTGGCCGACGAGCTCAACGTCGACGGTCTCGGCATCGGCGAGGACGTCATGTCCGACCTGTTCCACATCGAGCGGTCGTCGTGGCTGGCCGAGGCCGACATGACCTACGACTACTTCGGGCAGTTCGGCGACAAGGTGCCGTCCGAGCTCTACGCGCAGCTCGACGCCCTCAAGATCCGGCTGCTCCAGGACTGATCCGATCGTAGGGACGGCCCCGGTGATCCGCTCGGATCGCCGGGGCCGTCCCTTGCGTCCATGCCGCCCGCCCTCCGGGACGTCGACCGCCGCCCTCGACGGCCCGGACTCGGGACCGAACGTCGACCACGTCGACCAGCGCCGTCGGCCGGACGAGCCCGACCCCGCGGCACGGGCGGCCGGGAGGCGCCGGGCCGGGAGTACACTCGGCCAGAAATTCTGTGTCGTTCGTCACCCGTGACAGCAGGTTTCCCGGATGTCATGGTGTCTGACCGCAGGATCTGCTCGCCCCCGCCCCCTCGAAAGGAACATCGTGCGTCTCTCCCGCAACCGTCGTGCCGCTGCCCTGGCCGTCGGTCTCGTCATCGGATCGCTCTCCCTCGCCGCCTGCGGATCGTCCTCCGGGTCGACCACGTCGTCGAGCCCGGCTGCCTCCGGCGCCTCGTCGGTCGACAGCGCCCTCGCCGCGAAGGTGCCGGCAAGCATCAGGTCGACCGGCGCCATCACCTTCGGCACCGACGCCTCCTACGCGCCGAGCGAGTTCATCGACACCGACGGCAGCACGATCGTCGGCTTCGACGTCGACCTCGGTACGGCGATCGCAGCGAAGCTCGGCCTGAAGGCGAACTGGCAGAACGCCGGGTTCGACACGATCATCGTGGGCGTCGACAAGGGCAAGTACGACGTCGGGATGTCGTCGTTCACGCTCAACAGCGCGCGCGAGAAGCAGGCCAACATGATCAGCTACTACTCGGCCGGCACGTCGTGGGCGGTGGCCGCGGGCAACCCCGGCAACATCACGCCGGACAACGCGTGCGGCAAGACCGTGGCCGTGCAGAAGGCGACGGTGCAGGTCGACGACATCACCGCCCGGTCCAAGGCGTGCACCGATGCGGGCAAGGCCGAGATCACCATCCAGCAGTACGCGCTCCAGTCCGATGCGACCACGGCCGTCACGACGGGGAAGGCCGACGCCATGCTGGCCGACTCCCCGGTCGTCGCCTACGCGATCTCGAAGACTGCCGGGAAGCTCCAGCAGGCGGGTGACATCTACGGCGCCGCGCCCTACGGCATCGTCATCGCCAAGTCGAACACCGACTTCGCCAGCGCGGTCCAGGGCGCGACCCAGGCGATCATCGCGGACGGAACCTACCTCGCGATCCTCAAGAAGTGGGGCGTCGAGGGCGGCGCCGTGACGACGGCCGAGCTCAACCCCACGGTGTCGTGAGCGCTCACGCCTCGAGCGGGGTGACGGGACGGCCCGAAGCGATTCGGGCCGTCCCGGTCCGCCATCCCGCACGCTGGGTCGGCTCGGTCGCGATCGCGGTCCTGGTCGCCATGTTCGTCAACAGCCTGCTGACGAACGAGAACTGGAACTGGTCGCTCATCGGCGAGTACATCTTCTCCGCCCCGGTGGTGAAGGGCGTCGGAGTCACCCTGCTGCTGACCGCCCTGTCGATGGTGATCGGCCTGGTCCTCGGCGTCCTGCTGGCGATCATGCGGCTGTCGCCCAACCCCGTGCTGAGCGGCACGGCCTGGGTCTACATCTGGGTCTTCCGCGGGACGCCGGTCTACGTGCAGCTGTTCCTGTGGGCCAACATCATCGCCCTCTACAGCCATCTGTCGTTGGGCGTCCCGTTCGGTCCGGAGCTCCTGAGCTTCGACACGCGCTACCTCATCGCCCCCTTCGTGGCGGCCCTGCTCGGTCTGGGGCTCAACGAGGGTGCCTACATGGCCGAGATCGTGCGCTCGGGGATCGTGAGCGTCGAGGAGGGGCAGACCGAGGCCGCCACGGCGATCGGCATGAGCCGGATGCAGACCCTGCGTCGGGTGATCCTGCCCCAGGCCATGCGCGTCATCGTCCCGCCGACCGGCAACGAGACCATCTCGATGCTCAAGACGACGTCACTGGTGATCGCGATCCCGCTCTCCACCGAGCTGTTCTTCCAGGCGTCCGCGGTCGGCAACCGGATCTTCCAGCCGTTCCCCATGGCCATCATGGCGAGCGTCTGGTACCTCGCCCTCACCTCGGTGCTCATGGTCGGCCAGTTCTATCTCGAACGACACTACGCGCGCGGAGCGCTGCGCGACCTGCCACTCACGCCGGTGCAGAAGCTGCGCCGGCGGCTGCGTCGGAGGAGGTCCGCATGACGCCACCGATGGTCCTGGCCGAGAATGTGCACAAGTGGTTCGGGCGCATCGAGGTGCTGCGCGGCATCGACCTCGAGGTCGCCAACGGGGAGGTGCTCTGCATCGTCGGCCCGTCGGGCGGGGGCAAGTCGACGTTCCTGCGCTGCATCAACCACCTCGAACGCGTCGACGCCGGCCGGCTGTCCGTCGCGGGTCGTCTCGTCGGCTACCGGGAGAAGGGCGACCGGCTGCACGAGATGCACGACAAGGACGTCGCCGCCCAGCGCCGGGACATCGGCATGGTGTTCCAGCGGTTCAACCTGTTCCCGCACATGACGGCGCTGCAGAACGTGATGGAAGGTCCGATCACCGTCAAACGTGAGTCCAAGGCGACGGCACGAGCGCGGGCCGAGAAGCTGCTGGCGCGAGTCGGTCTCGCCGACCGGAGCGCCATGTACCCCAACCAGCTCTCCGGCGGCCAGCAGCAGCGGGTGGCGATCGCGCGGGCCCTGGCGATGGAGCCGAAGCTGATGCTGTTCGACGAGCCGACGTCGGCCCTGGACCCCGAGCTCGTCGGCGAGGTCCTCGACGTCATGAAGCAGCTGGCCGAGGACGGCATGACGATGATCGTCGTCACCCACGAGATCGGGTTCGCCCGCGAGGTCGGCGACCAGCTGGTCTTCATGGTCGACGGCGTGATCGCGGAGGCGGGGACGCCGCGTGAGGTCATCGCCAACCCGAAGAACCCGCGCATGCAGGACTTCCTGAGGAAGGTCCTCTAGCGCCGGGTCGCCGGACGACGGCCGCGGGTGCCTGCCTAGGGTCCGCACCCGCGGCCTTCGGTCGTCAGTCGCCGATCGTGGCGACCATGATGGCCTTGATGGTGTGCAGGCGGTTCTCCGCCTGGTCGAAGGCGATGTTGGCACCGGACTCGAAGACCTCGTTGGTGACCTCGAGGCCGCCGGTCATGCCGGTCTTCTCGGCGATGTCCCTGCCCACGACGGTGTTCGTGTCGTGGAAGGCAGGCAGGCAGTGCATGAACTTGACGTTCTTGTTACCGGTGGCCTCGAGCGCCTTGGCGTTCACCTGGTACGGCGTGAGGAGCTTGACCCGCTGGTCCCAGACCTCCTTGGCCTCGCCCATCGAGACCCAGACGTCGGTGTGGACGTAGTCGACGCCCTTGAGCCCGGCGGCGACGTCCTCGGTGAGCGTGAGGCGCGCCCCTGAGCCAGCGGCCCGCTCCTTGGCGATCTTCTGGATCTCGGTGCTCGGCCACAGTGCCTTGGGCGCCACGATTCGCACGTCGGCACCCATGATCGCGCCCATGACGTAGAGCGAGTGCCCCATGTTGGAACGGGCGTCGCCCATGTAGGCGTAGCTGATCTCCTCGACCGGCTTGCCGCGACCGTGCTCGATCATGGTGAGGAAGTCCGCGAGCATCTGGGTCGGGTGCCACTCGTCGGTGAGCCCGTTGTAGACGGGTACGTCGGAGAACTCGGCCAGCGTCTCGACGGTGGCCTGCGCGCTGCCGCGGAACTCGATCGCGTCGTAGAAGCGCGACAGGACGCGAGCGGTGTCGGCCGCGGACTCCTTGTGCCCGATCTGGGAGGAGTTGGGGTCGAGGTAGGTGACCCGGGCCCCCTGGTCGTATGCACCCACCTCGAAGGCGCAGCGGGTGCGCGTGGACGTCTTCTCGAAGATGAGCGCGACGTTCTTGCCCGTCATGCGCGGCACCTCGGTGCCTGCGTACTTCGCCCGCTTGAGGTCGCGGGCGAGGTCGAGCAGGAACGTCAGCTCCGTGGTGGTGAAGTCGATCTCCTTGAGGAAGTCGCGGTTGCGCAGGTTGAACGGCATGGGGTGGTCTCCAGGTCGGTGGAAGGGGACGTCGCTGACGTCAGGACACGGCCTCGCGCTCGATGGGGCAGCTCATGCAGCGCGGACCGCCTCGGCCGCGCCCGAGCTCCGAGCCTACGATCGTCACGATCTCGATCCCGTTCTTCCGGAGGAACGTGTTCGTCGTCGTGTTGCGCTCGTAGCCGAAGATGACGCCGGGCGCGACCGCGAGGAAGTTGTTGCCGTCGTCCCACTGCTCGCGGGCGGCGCCCATCTCGTCGATGGGGGTCTTGAGCTCGCGGATCCGGGTCACACCGATCGCCTCGGCCACCACGGGGAACAGTGACGTGTTCTCGTGGATCTCGTAGGCGCCGCCGTCGTCCTTCTTCGTCAGGGTGTAGGACTTGAGCCCCGGCGGCAGGAACGGGTAGACGCTGAACGCATCCCGGTCGATCATCGTCATCGCCGTGTCGAGATGCATGAACGCGCGCGTCTTCGGCAGCTCGACGACGATCACCTTCGTGACGTGGTGGTGCGGGTCGCTGAACCAGCCGCGCACGAGCATGCCGATGCCCTGCGGCGTCGTGCGCTCGCCCATGCCGATCATGACCGCGCCGTTGCCGATCACGAGGATGTCGCCGCCCTCGCAGGTCGCCGGCTGGTGGTGCTCGTCGTCATTGCCGTAGTAGAAGTGCAGTCCGGCATCGCGGAACATCGGGTGGAAGTTCCAGATGGCGCGCGAGTGCACGATCTCGCGCTGTCGCGCCGGCTTCGCCATCGGGTGCACCGAGAGGCCGTCGTAGACGAAGGCGGTGTTGTCGCGCTGGAACAGATGGTTGGGCAGGGGGGTCAGCACGAAGTCGTAGTCGTCGACGGAGTCCCAGAGCAGCGAGGAGCCGCGGGGCAGCTCCAGGTCGCGCTTGAGGATGCCGCCGATGAAGTAGTCGGCCATCGTGGCGCCGTCGACGCCCTCCGCGAGCTCGCGCAGCGGGGCGACCAGCTGCGGGCCGACCGTGTGCTCGTTCGCGACCCGGTCGAGGACGAAGTCGCGGCCCTCCTCGGTCGAGAGGACGTCGGCGAGCAGGTCGGCGAAGAGGTGCACCAGGACGCCCTTGTCCTTGAGCTTCTGCGCGAAGGCGTCGTGCTCCTCGCGCGCCCGCTGCGCCCACATGACGTCGTCGAACAGCAGCGCGTCGACGTTCTGCGGGGTCAGTCGGGACAGCTCGAGCCCGGGACGGTGCAGGACGACCTGCTTGAGGACACCGACCTCGGAGTCGACGTGGAACGTCATGGCGCTCGCCTTTCGAGTCCGTCGACGGGTCAGGAACGGTACGCCGGGACCGGCAGCGGCTCGGTCATGCGCTTGCGCTGCGCGAGGTAGACGGGGATCCCGATGAGGAAGGCGATGCCCGCCATGATGAACGGCGAGTACTCCTCGAACCAGGTCTTGTCGGCGCCCGTGTTGCGCGAGTAGATGATGAACAGGATGGAGAAGACCAGCGCGACGACAGCGACGACGACGTCGCGCGCCAGGCGTGGCGTGTGGACCGGCTTGTTGTCGGCAAGGCGCCACTTGATCTGCGCGGCCGCGGAGAACGCGTAGGGGATCGCCGCCGTGATACCGGACATGTACACGAGCGTGTTGAAGACCGTGTAGCCGCTGTTGCCCCAGTTCGCGATCACGACCGCGACCGAGGCGAGGGCGGTGGACGACACGATGCCGAACGCTGGGACCGCGCGCGAGGACAGCCGACCGAATGCCGCCGGGAAGAGCCCGTCCTGTGCCGCCGCGAGCGGCATCTCCGCGCAGATCATCGTCCAGCCGTTGAGCGCGCCGAAGCCCGACACGATGACGCACGCCGCCACGACCCAGCCGGCCCACGTCCCGTTCGTCATCGCGTCCGCCGCTGTCGAATATGGAGCCGCGCTCTCCCCGAGCACCGTGCTCGGTACCGAGCCGAACACGGCGATGAGCGAGAGCAGGTAGACGGCGGCCGTCGCCAGCGTCCCGTAGATCGTCGACTTCGAGACGTTCACGTCCGGGTTGCGCACCTTCGCCGCAGCGACGGACGCGGTCTCGACGCCCAGGTAGGAGAACAGGCACAGGGCCATGGCGCCGAGGATCGCCTGCGCGTTCGTGTCGCCGCTGACGTTCATGGGCGAGAAGTTGTCGGTGCTGATGGCGAACAGCCCGACCGTGGACATGAGCACGAGCGGGACGAACTTGATGATCGAGGTCCACAGCTGGACCGCGCCCATGCTCGTGACACCGACGAGGTTGATCCCCGCCGGGATCCAGAGCCCGACGAACGCGAAGACGACCGGCCACACCAGGAGGTCCTGGCCGAGGATGGGGACGGTCGCGCCCAGCCAGCCGGCGTCCATGTCCTGCGCCTTGAGGTAGCCCTCGATCACGTACTGGACGTAGAAGACCCAGCCGACGACGATCGCCGCGTTCCCCGCCCACGCGGTGATCCAGTAGGACCAGGCGTTGGCAAAGCCGGTCGGGTTGCCGAAGGCCGCCCGGGCGTACGCGTAAGGCCCGCCGTCGGCGGGCAGCCGCCGCGACATCGCGGCGAACATGTAGGCCAATGCCAGGGCGCCCACGGTGGTGAGCACCATCGCCCAGATGCTGATGGGGCCGTAGTCGGCCAGGGAGCCTGGAAGGTTGAAGATCCCGACCCCGATGATGCTGCCGACGATGAGAGCCGTCGCCTGGGGAAGCCCGAGCCCACCCCGCGTGCGCTGCTGGTCCTGCTGCTCCGGCGACGCGGACGCGTTCGTGATGTCGCTCATCGGTGTCTCCCCACGGCCGACGATGTGTCGGTTCGATCATCGACCTCTCGCGGGGCGGTTGCTCGTCGATAACCGGCTCGCCGGTGGCCCGCGCGGGTGGCGCGACGGACCCCTGGACGACGAGGACCCCCGGACGAGCCCGGGGGTCCTCGTGACGCGTGCGGAGGTCAGGTGACCTGGGCGTCGTGCGCGGCCCGCAGGCCGGCGCCCTTCTCGCGGCCGTACTCCGCGAGGGCGCTGCGCACGTAGATGCGCTCGCGCTCCTCCTCGGTGAGGCCGCCCCATACGCCGTACGGCTCACGGGCACGGATCGCGTAGTCGGCGCACTCGCTGCGCACCCCGCAGCGGGCGCACACGGACTTGGCGGCGCGGTCGCGGCGGATGCGGGACAGCCCCCGCTCGTTCTGCGGATGGAAGAACAGCGCGGTGTCGGCCTCGCGGCAGGCACCGTGCTCCTGCCACTCCCAGGTGGCGTCGAGCGGCACCTGGGCGAGCGGTTGCTGCGGCATTGCGGCCTCCTCGGATCACATCTGCCCCGTAGCCACCACCTGGTTGTGATCCCGTGCACTACTCCCAGTTGGTCGAATTTTTACCATGCGTCACACTACGCTGCCGGGGATCGTTCGGGAACGAAAATGCGGCTCTGCCTCGTGATCTCGCTCACCTCCATCCGCCGCGGCGACCCGGCATGCTTGTGGGGTGACGATGGCCCGCCTCGACGTCCCCACGGCCGTGCCCCTGCCGGGCCGGCTCCTGGTGGCCGCGCCCCTGCTCACCGACGCCACGTTCTTCCGCACGGTCCTCCTGCTGCTGGACCACGACGAGGAGGGCAGCCTGGGGCTCGTGCTCAACCGGCCCTCGCGGGTGCCCGTCGGCACCGTCCTGCCCACCTGGGACGGGCGGACGACCGGGACGGACGTGCTGTTCACCGGTGGCCCCGTGGCCGACGACAGCGCCCTGGCCCTCGGGCTGCTGCCCGGCCCCGTCGACGGGCCCGAGCCCGAGGGGTTCCGTCGGGTCGCGGGCCCGTTCGGCCTGGTCGATCTGGACAACGACCCGGCCGTGACGATGACCGAGCTGGACGCCCTGCGGATCTACGCCGGCTACGCGGGCTGGGGGGCGGGGCAGCTCGACGACGAGGTCGCCGAGGGCGCCTGGTATGTCGTGGACGGCGGGCCGGCCGACGTGTTCTCCGCCGAGCCGGAGGACCTCTGGCGCCAGGTTCTCCGCCGCCAGCCGGGGGAGCTGGCGTTCGTGGCCACGACCTCGATCGACCCCTCGCTGAACTGAACCGGGGCGGGCGCCGTGGCCGACACCCGGCCGTGGCCCGCCGTACGATGCCCTGCATGACGACGCCGTCCGAGCCGCTGCCGCTGCCCGAGCCCGACCGGTCCACCGGGACGCTCGTCGAGGAGCGCCCCGACACCCGGCTCGACGACGGCGACCACGAGCGATTCGCGCACTACGTGCAGAAGGACAAGATCGTGGAGTCCGCGGTGACCGGCACCCCGGTCGTCGCCCTGTGCGGCAAGGTCTGGGTCCCGGGGCGCGACCCGAAGAAGTTCCCGGTCTGCCCGGACTGCAAGCGCATCCTCGACGAGCACTGGCCCTCGAAGGACGACGGAGCGGGGTCCTGACCGGTCCCGACGGGGCCGACCACGCGGACGGCGTCGCCGGCGCGCACGACGGCACCGACCCGCGACCCGTCGTGGCGACGGGATCGTCGGTGCACGAGATCGACTCGGACCTGATGGCGGAGCCGCCGGCCGTGACCGCCGACGACTCCACCGGACTGATGAGCCCGGCGTACCGCGCCGTCACGATCGGTGTCGTCGCGGTCATGACGATGTTCGCGTTCGAGGGCATCGGGGTGGCCTCGGCCATGCCGACGGTCGCGCGGGCGCTCGACGGGCTCGGGTCCTACGCGTGGGCGTTCAACGGCTACATCGTCACGGGTCTGGTCGCGATGGTCGTCGCCGGCGAGTGGTGCGACCGCGCCGGTCCCAGGTCGCCCCTGCTGGCCGGCGTGACCCTGTTCGGGCTGGGGGCGCTCGTCGCCGGGGCGTCCTGGTCGATGCCGGTGCTGGTCCTCGCGCGCGCCGCGCAGGGCTTCGGCATGGGCCTGGCGATCGTGGCCGTCTACGTCGTCATCGGCCGGGCGTTCCCCGACCGCCTGCGTCCGCGCGCCTTCGCCCTGCTGTCCGCGGCGTGGGTGCTGCCGGCCATCGTGGGACCGCTCATCGCGGGCTTCCTGACCGACCACGTCTCGTGGCGCGCGGTGTTCTGGCTCGTCGTCCCGTTCGTGGTGCCGCCGATGCTCCTCCTCGTGCCGCGCGTCGCCGCGTTCGGCGCGGCCGCCGGCGACGGACCGCCGCGGCGCGGCCGCGTCCGCGCGGCGCTCGTGGCCGCCTCGGGGCTCGCCTGCCTCCAGCAGGCGGGCACGACCCGAGGGACGACCGGTGTCGTGCTCGTGGTCGTCGGGGTCCTCCTGCTGCTGCCCGCGCTGCGGCACCTGCTGCCGGCCGGCGCACTCCGCTTCGCCCGCGGCCTGCCGACCGTCGTCATGATGCGTGGCGTCCTCGCCGGGGCCTTCTTCGCGGGCGAGGCGTTCGTGCCGCTGGCGCTGCAGACCGTCCGGGGCGTGTCGACCGCCCAGGCCGGGGCCGTGCTGACCGTGGGGGCGATCGGCTGGGCGCTCGGCTCGCAGGCACAGGGGCGCCTCTACGGCCGCCTGCCGCGGCACCGCCTCGTCCGGATCGGGGCGGCCCTCGTGGCGGTGTGCCTCGCCACGGTGACCGTGTCCCTCGTCCCGGCGGTGCCGTACGGGGTGGCCGTGCTGTCGTGGCTCGTCGGCGCGGCGGGGATGGGCATGTGCTTCGGGGCGATCGGCACGCTCACCCTCGAGCTGTCCGAGCCCGAGGACCAGGGGGCCAACGTCGCGTCGCTGCAGGTGTGCGACTCGGTCGGGTCGGTGGTGTTCGTCGGCATCGCCGGGGCGATCTACGCGACCGCCCTCGCCGCCGCCACGGTGTCAGCCACGACGTTCGCCACGATCTGGTTCACCATGGCCGCGGTCGCGGCGGTCGGCTCGGTCCTCGCCGGGCGGATCGCCCGGCCCGCGGCCGTCGCCTGACGGGCTCCGGGCCGCGGCCCGTTAGCACGGCGGCCCGGTGACACGCGCCACCGCCCACCCCGGCATGTCGTCCGCGCGGCTGCCCTAGAGTCGCCGGCCTATGACCTCAGCCGCCGCCCCGTCGGCCCGACCCGACCGCGTCCCCCGGGGCGCCCAGTCGCGGCTGCGCGCGTGGCAGAGCGCGGCGCTGGAGGCCTACCGGGCCACCGAGCCGCGCGACTTCCTCACCGTCGCGACGCCGGGTGCAGGCAAGACGACGTACGCGCTGCGGCTGGCCGCGGACCTGCTCGACCGACGGGTGGTCGAGCGCGTGGTCGTCGTCGCACCGACGGAGCACCTCAAGACGCAGTGGGCCGAGGCCGCGGCGGCCACGGGCATCCTGCTCGACCCGGACTTCTCCGGCGCCCGTGGCGTGACGGGCAGCGACTACCTCGGCATCGCGGTGACCTACGCCGGTGTCGCGGCGAACTCGCTGCTGCACCGCCGCCGGGTGGAGGACCGCCGGACGCTGGTCATCCTCGACGAGGTCCACCACGCCGGCGACTCGCTGTCGTGGGGGCAGTCCGTGCGCGAGGCGTTCGAGCCGGCCACCCGCCGCCTCGCCCTCACCGGGACGCCGTTCCGCAGCGACATCAACCCGATCCCGTTCGTGTCCTATGTCCCCGGTCCCGACGGCATCGGCCGGAGCGCGGCGGACCACGTGTACGGCTACGCCGACGCCCTGCGCGACCACGTCGTTCGCCCCGTGATGTTCCTGGCGTACAGCGGCCGGATGCGCTGGCGCACCCGGGCCGGCGACGAGGTCAGCGCCGTGCTCGGGGGCGAGCAGGCCAAGGACGTCACGCAGCAGGCGTGGCGGACGGCGCTCGACCCGCAGGGCGAGTGGATCCCGCAGGTGCTGCGGGCCGCGAACCGGCGGCTCACCGAGGTGCGCGAGCACGTGCCCGACGCGGGCGGTCTCGTCATCGCGAGCGACCAGACGAAGGCGCGGGCGTACGCCAAGCAGCTCGAGGCCATCACCGGGCGCAAGCCGACGGTGGTGCTGTCCGACGACCCGAAGGCGGGGTCGCGGATCTCGGCGTTCGCGGCGAGCGACGACCGCTGGATGGTGGCCGTGCGGATGGTGAGCGAGGGGGTCGACGTCCCCCGGCTCATGGTCGGTGTCTACGCGACGTCGACGTCGACCCCGCTGTTCTTCGCCCAGGCGGTCGGCCGGTTCGTGCGCGCCCGGCGGCGCGGCGAGACCGCGAGCATCTTCCTGCCGAGCGTGCCCGTCCTCCTCCGCCTCGCCGGCGAGCTCGAGGAGGAGCGCGACCACGTCCTCGGCCGCATGGGGGCGGGTGACTGGACCGAGGAGGACGTCCTCGTCGCGCAGGCGCTGGCGCAGCGCGACGCGCCCGACCTGCTCGCCGAGGACCAGCTGAGCTTCGAGGCGCTCGAGAGCGAGGCGACCTTCGACCGCATCCTGTTCGACGGCACCGAGTTCGGCACGGCGCCGGGCACGGTCGAGGAGGAGGAGTTCCTCGGCATCCCCGGTCTCCTCGACGCCGACCAGGTGTCGGACCTGCTCCGGGCCCGCGGCAGGGGCGGCCGCCGCGCCGTCGCGGAGGCCCCGGCCGTCGTCACGGTGGACGTCCCGGCCCTCAAGCGGGAGCTCAACGACTGCGTCAGGGCCTACGCCCGGCAGACCGGCTCGTCGCCGGCCGCGGTGCACGCCGACCTGCGCCGGGTGAGCGGCGGACCGGAGGTGGCCCGCGCCAGCGCCGCCGAGCTGCGCACGCGCATCGAGCGGGTCCGCGCCTGGGCGGTCGGCCACCGCTAGCCAGCGCCGGCGGGCACGGCTCGCACCCCCGGTCTCAGGGTCCCCGGTCCGCGGCGCCCGGACTCCTAGGCTGCTCACGTCGTGCGGCCACCGGGCCGTGCCGGGGAAGGAGTCCGCATGTGTGGCGCGCCTCGCAGCCTCCGGTCGGGCAGAGTGGGCCCTGTGGTGGCGGGACGGCCGCTCGGGCAGACCCGCCCGGACACGGTCCACCCGGCACCCGGGTCGACGCGGAGGTGACGCGATGGTCGCGGAGACCAGCCAGACCCTCGATCGCGGCCTCACCGTGCTCGAGCTGCTGTCCGACGCGTCGGACGGCCTCACCGTCACGGAGATCGCGGCGAAGCTCGGTGTCTCGCGCACCGTGGTCTACCGGCTCGTGGTGACGCTGGAGCAGCACGCGCTGCTGCGACGCGGGGGCGACGGCCGCTGCCGGCTCGGGATGGCGGTGCTGGCCCTCGCGCGCCAGGTCCAGCCCGTGCTGCGCGAGGCGGCCATCCCGGCCCTGCGCCGCCTGGCCGACTCGGTCAGCGCGACCGCGCACCTGACCGTCGTCGACGGCTCGGACGCGCTCGTCGTCGCCGTCGTCGAGCCCACCCGGTCGGACTTCCACGTGGCCTACCGCGTCGGTGCGCGCCATCCGCTGGAGCGGGGAGCGGCCGGACGCGCCGTGCTCGCGGGGCGCACGGCCGGCGGCCGTCCGTTCGAGCCGGGATGGGTCGTCTCCACCGGGGAGCTGCAGCCGGGCGCCTACGGCGTCGCGGCACCGCTGCTCGGAGTCGCGGGGATCGAGGCGTCCGTCGGCGTCGTCGCCCTCACCGAGCTGCAGGTCGACGACGTCGGTCCCAAGGTCCTCCGCGCGGCCGGCGAGGTCGCCCGGGCGCTGCGCTGACGCCGCAACGCCGTACCGCGACGCCCGCCGTGCCCGGTCAGTAGCAGCCGGTCGCCGTCGCGGGCACGACCTCGACGGCCTGGCGCACGGTCGTGGAGTATCTCGGGCTCACCGGACGGTCCAGGACGGCGAACGCCCGCAGCCGACCGTCGCTGCCGAGGGCGTAGCCGGCGAGCCCGATCGCGTCGAACAGCGTGCCGGTCTTCGCGAACACCCTCGCGCGGGCGCAGCGCGTCGGCCGGCTGGTGAACCTGCTCCTGAGCGTGCCGCTGACCGCGGCGACCGGGAGCATCCCCTTGAGCGGGGCGAGCTCGGGGTGCGACGGGAGCTGGGCGACCCGGAGCAGCTGGACGAGCCCGCGCGCGGTGACCCGGTCGTCGCGCGAGACCCCGCTGCCGTCGTAGAGCCGCCAGCGGGTGATGTCGATGCCGAGCTTCCGCAGCTCGGCGACCGCGGTGACGCGGCCGGCGTACCACGAGCTGCCGCGCCGGGCGGCGATCGCGTTGTTCCGGAAGAGCATCTCGGCGACGTCGTTGTCGGAGACGAGCAGCATGCGGGCCAGGGCCGCCCCGGACGTGTTCCCGGCGAAGCGGGCGATCTCCTTCGCGCCGGCGGGGGCGGCGAGCCGGCCGGTGTAGCGGGCGCTCATCGTGACGTCGGTGCGCCCGGCCGTGAGGGCCTTGAGCTCGGCGTCGAGCCGCACGGTGAAGTAGGCCGCCGCGTCCTTCGCGCTGTCCCAGGTGTTGCGGAAGTCCCGCACGAGCGGACGGACCGGCGCGACGACGTAGGGCAGGTAGTGCGACGGCCAGCCGCTCGCGGCCGTGGGCGCGGGGTACAGCGTGTCGTCGACGCGGACCGCGACCTGGATCGCCGTCGCCGGCGTCGGGCTCGCCGACACCGTCGGCGTGGGAGTGGGGGTCGGGGTAGGTGAGGGCGTCGCGGTCGCGGTGTCGGAGGGGGTGGGCGTCGCGGTCGGGGCAGGGGTGGAGGTGGTCGTGTCGGACGGGGAGGGTGTCGGCGCGGGCGTCGGGGTCGGCGGCGGTGCGATCGTCGGCAGCAGGGCCACCGCGGTCGTGCGGGCGAGCCGGCTCAGCTGGGCGCTCGTGAGCAGCGGGTCGCCGCCGCCGACGAGGACGACCTCGCGGGCCGTCCGGCCGGCCAGGACGCGGGTGGGGAAGCGGCTGGTCGTCCCCAGGAGGCGGAGCGTCGTGGCCGCGGTCGCGAGCTTCGTGGTCGACGCGCCGCGCATGGGCGACTTGTAGCCGGTCTGCCATACCACCTTTCCGGTCTGCACGTCCGTGACGATCCCGGTGTAGTAGCGGCCCAGGGCCCGGGACCGGGCCACCCGCACCGGCAGCAGCTTCGTCATGCGCGCCTGGGCGGCGAGCGCCGCTCGGGACAGCACCGGGGTCGCCGTGCGCACCGATGTCGCGGACGCCGAGGTCGGGGTCACCGACGTGGCGGCCGTGGCCGTCGCCGGGACCGGCGCGAGCGTGGTCGCGACGAGCGCGGCACCGGCGAGGAGGACGAACGGGCGGAGGCGCGACGAGACGGGGTGCATCCGACGACGGTACCCATGCGGGCGCCGGGTGGCGCCGCTCGTCCGCGACCGCGCGTGGCGGATCAGGCCTCGGCTCGACGGGCCGCCTCGGCGACGAGCGGGAGGACGCGGTGGCCGACCTGGGTGGCCAGCGCGATCACGGTCGAGGTGCGTCCGATGCCGTCGGTGGACACGACCTGGTCGATGACGCGCTGCAGGTCGGCGTTGGACCGCGCGACGACGCGGCAGAGCAGGTCGCCGTTGCCGGTGATGGTGTGGACCTCGAGCACCTCGGGGATCGCTGCGAGCCGGCGGCCGATCTCGTTGTGCCCCGCCTGCGCGATCTCGAGCGTCACGAAGGCGGTCACCGGGAAGCCGAGCGCCGAGGGGTCGACGTCGGGGCCCCAGCCGGTGACGACGCCCCGGGCGCTGAGCTTGTCGAGCCGGGCCTGCACGGTCCCGCGGGCCAGCCGGAGCCGGCGGCTCGCCTCGAGCACCCCGATGCGCGGCTCGGCGGCGAACAGCTCGAGGATCGCCGCGTCGATCCGGTCGACCGCGGGCGCGTCGGGCATCTCGACCACTCCTTCACCGCATCAGTGGGCGAAATGCCCACCGACATCGAGGGCAGGGTAACGGAGCCCGGCAGGTTGCGTGGCGTGTCCTGGGCGCGTTGCTCGACTGAGGTAAGGCTTGCCACTCTTCGGTCATGACCCAGACCGCCGAGTCCCCGACCCACGCCCCCGCCGACCCGTTCCCGCTGCGCGGGATGGACGCCGTCGTGTTCGCCGTCGGCAACGCCAAGCAGGCCGCCCACTGGTACTCGACGGGTTTCGGCATGCGCGTCGTCGCCTACCGCGGTCCCGAGACGGGCGACCGCGACCACGCCTCCTACGTGCTGGAGAGCGGGTCCGCGCGCTTCGTCCTCGTCGGTCCGGTGCACGCGGCGGCACCGCTCGCCGCGCACGTCGCGCGGCACGGGGACGGCGTGACCGACCTCGCGCTCGAGGTCCCCGACGTCCCCGCGGCGTACGCCTACGCGGTCGCGCACGGTGCCACGGGCCTCGAGCAGCCGCACGAGGTCAGCGACGCCGACGGCACGGTCGTCCTCGCCGCGATCGCGACGTACGGCGACACGCGGCACACGCTCGTCGACCGGTCGGCGTACTCCGGCGTCTACCTGCCGGGGTTCGTCCGCCGCGCGCCGATGGTGACGCCGCCCGAGCGGCGCTTCTTCCAGGCGATCGACCACTGCGTCGGCAACGTCGAGCTGGGCCGGATGGACGAGTGGGTGGAGTTCTACCACCGCGTCATGGGCTTCACGAACATGGCCGAGTTCGTCGGCGACGACATCGCGACCGACTACTCGGCGCTCATGAGCAAAGTGGTGGCCGACGGGACGCGCAAGGTGAAGTTCCCGCTCAACGAGCCGGCGATCGCCCGCAAGCGGAGCCAGATCGACGAGTACCTCGAGTTCTACGGCGGCCCCGGCGTCCAGCACGTCGCGCTGAGCACCGGCGACATCCTCGCCACGGTGGACGCGATGCGCGCCGCCGGTGTCGACTTCCTCGAGACCCCCGACTCCTACTACGACGACCCGGAGCTGCGCGCGCGCATCGGGGAGGTGCGCGTGCCCGTCGAGGAGCTGAAGCGGCGCCGCATCCTCGTCGACCGGGACGAGGACGGCTACCTGCTGCAGATCTTCACCAAGCCCGTGCAGGACCGGCCGACGGTGTTCTTCGAGCTCATCGAGCGGCACGGCTCGCTCGGCTTCGGCAAGGGCAACTTCAAGGCCCTGTTCGAGGCCATCGAGCGCGAGCAGGAGAGCCGCGGCAACCTGTAGCGGTCCGGAGGGTCGGTGGCGGGGCGCGTCCCCGTCTGCTCGTAGGCTCCGGGCATGGCGATGGACCCGGGCTGGTACCCCGACCCGTTCTCCAGCGGTGGCTACGTCCGCTGGTGGGACGGCGAGCGCTGGGGTGCCTCGACGTCGGTGGAGACCACCGCACCCACGTCGAACGCGCCGGGTTCTCCCGTCCCGATGCCGCCGCCCGCCCCGCTGCCGCCCCCGCCGGGGCCGCCCGCGGCCCGGCCGTACGGCGCTCCGCCCGGCCTGCCGGTCGCGCCGTTCGCGCTCGCGACCTGGGGGGCCCGCGCGATCGCCCGGATCATCGACTCGTTCATCACCGGCGTACTCGCCCTGCCGTTCGTGCTGTGGCTGGTCTGGCCCTCGGTGCAGCGGTTCCTCGACAGCGTCCCGACCGACGGGTCCGCACCCTCCCAGGCCGCGATGACGGCGCTGCAGGGCGACCTGCTCGCGGTCTCGACGAGCGTCACCGTGATCTCGCTCGTGGTCTCGCTGCTCTACGAGGTGCCGCAGAACAAGGCCTGGGGCCGCACCGTGGGCAAGCGCGCGCTGGGCCTGCGGATCCGCCCGCTCGTGGCCGACGTGCCGCTCGCCTGGGGGCAGGTGCTCGCCCGCTGGGGCACGTTCGAGGTGTTCAGCCTCGTCGCCGGCGGGCTGCTGCTGTTCATCGACCTGCTGTGGCCGCTGTGGGACAAGCCGTGGCGGCAGGCGCTGCACGACAAGGTCGCCCGGACCGTGGTCGTCCCGACCCGCTGACCTCCGGTCGAGACCCTGCGACGGCCGCGACATGCCGGCCGCGCGGCCAGCGAGACCCGTGCCCCGCGTGGCATCGTGCGCGCATGACGACGACTCCGTGGGTGCCGGGCGGGCCCGGGACGCTCTCCGACGGGCGGGACCGCTCCGCCTTCCCGAGCGACTTCCTCTGGGGGACCGCGACCGCGTCGTACCAGGTCGAGGGGTCCCCGACGACGGACGGCAAGGGCCCGTCGATCTGGGACACCTTCACCCACGAGCCCGGGCGGGTCGCCGGCGGCGAGAACGGCGACGTCGCCTGCGACCACTACGTGCGCATGCCCGAGGACGTCGCGCTCATGGCCGGCCTCGGCGTCAACGCCTACCGGTTCTCCGTCTCGTGGCCGCGGGTCCGGCCGATCGGCTCCGGCGCGGTCGAGCCGCGCGGCCTCGACTTCTACGACCGCCTCGTCGACCAGCTGCTCGCGGCCGGGATCGCGCCGACGCTCACGCTGTACCACTGGGACCTGCCGCAGGCGCTCGAGGACGCGGGCGGGTGGCTGAACCGGGACACGGCGTACCGCTTCGGCGAGTACGCCGGCATCGTGGCCGAGCGGCTCGGCGACCGGGTGCACACGTGGATCACCGTCAACGAGGCCGTGGTCGTGAGCACGTTCGGCTACGCGCTCGGGACGCACGCCCCGGGGCGGATGCTGCTGTTCGACTCCTTCCCCGCCACGCACCACGTGCTGCTCGGGCACGGGCTCGCCGCCGCCGCCGTCCGCGCGGCGGTGCCGGGCGCGCGCGTGGCGATCACGCACAACCTCTCGCCGGTGCACGCCGTGTCCGACAGCGACGCCGACCGGCGCGCGGCCGCGGCGATGGACGCGATCCAGAACGGCCTGTACATGGATCCGGTGCTGCTCGGGCGCTATCCCGACCCCGAGGTCGTCGGCGCCCCGATGGACCGCTCGTGCGTCCTCGACGGCGACCTCGACGTCATCCGTGCGCCGCTCGACGCGCTCGGGATCAACTACTACAACCCCACGCTGGTCAAGGCGCCGGGGGAGGGCAACCCGTTCCCGTTCGAGATCACTGCGATGGAGGGCTACGAGACGACCGACATGGGCTGGCCGGTCGTCCCCGACGGCCTGCGCGAGCTGCTGGTCGGCGTACGGGCGCGGTACGGCGACGCCCTCCCTCCGGTGATGGTCACCGAGAACGGCGCGGCGTTCCCCGACGTGCTCATCGAGGCGCCGGAGGGCGACGTCGCGCACGTCGACGACCCGCGCCGGGTGGAGTACCTGCGATCGCACATCGCCGCCGTGGCGGCCGCCCGCGACGCCGGCGTCGACGTCACGGGCTACTTCGTGTGGTCGCTCCTGGACAACTTCGAGTGGGCCGAGGGCTACGCGAAGCGATTCGGGCTCATCTACGTCGACTACCCGACGCAGCGGCGTATCCCGAAGCTGTCCTACTCCTGGTACCGCGCGTTCCTCGGCGGCCCGGCATGAGCGATCCCGGCGCGGCGAGCACCGCGCCGGCGGCCACGCTGCCGTCGGCGCTGGAGGAGCCCACGATCACCGTGCGGCGTGGCTACATCACCGCGGTCGTGCTCGCGAACCTCGGCATCATGCTGGCGTTCTACACGCCGATCCAGAGCCTGCTGCCGCGCCTGGCCGAGCACGTCTCGCCCGACGGCAAGGAGACGGCGCTCGCCTGGATCACCGGGGCGGGCGCGTTCGCGTCGATCATCTTCAACCCGCTCGCGGGCGCGCTCTCGGACCGCACGACGTCGCGCCTCGGCCGGCGCAAGCCGTGGGTGCTCTACGGCGCGCTCCTCGGCGCGCTCGGGATCCTCGCGCTGTCGATCCAGTCGACCGTGCTCGGGCTCGCGGTCGTCTGGGGCTTCTGCCAGGCGACGATCAACGGCGCCTACGCCGGTCTCACCGCGACGATCCCGGACCAGGTGCCGGTGCGGCAGCGGGGTGTCGTGTCGGGCTGGGTCGGCCTCGCGCAGATCGTCGGAATCGTCCTCGGCGTCGCGCTCGTCTCGTTCGCCATCACCGACCTCACGCCGGGTCTGGTGCTGACGGCCGTGCTGCTCGTCGCCCTCGTCCTGCCGTTCGTGCTGCGGCTGCGCGACATCCCGCTCACGCCCGCCGAGCGCCCGCCGTTCGAGCTCTCAGCCTGGTTGCGCGGCTTCTGGGTGTCCCCGCGCCGCTACCCCGACTTCGCGTGGGCCTGGATCACCCGCTTCCTCATGCAGCTCGGCAACGCGATGGCCACCCTCTACCTGCTCTTCTTCCTCCAGGACGCGGTGAAGTACTCCGAGCCGGAGCAGGGCCAGACGGTGCTCATCGCCCTCTACGCCGTCGGCAGCCTGCTCACGGCCGTCGTCGCCGGGAGGATGAGCGACCGGTCCGGCAAGCGCAAGGTCTACGTGATCGTCTCGACCGTCGTGATGGCGCTGTCCGCCGTGATCCTGGCGTTCTTCCCGGTGTTCCCGGCCGCGATGGTCGCCGCGTTCATCCTCGGTCTGGGGTACGGCGTCTACCTCGCCGTCGACCAGGCGCTCGTCACGCAGGTGCTGCCGGCCGCGGTCGACCGCGGGCGCGACCTCGGCGTCATCAACATCGCCAACGCCGCGCCGCAGGTGCTCGCACCGGTCATCGCGGCGCCGATCGTCACGGGGTCGACCGGCTACACCGGCCTCTACCTGCTGACGGCGCTCGTCACGCTCCTGTCCGCCGTCCTCGTCACCCGCATCAGGTCCGTGCCCTGACCACCCGCGGGTACACAGGTGGCAGGTCCGAGTCGGGTCGGCGCGCTTGCGGTGGCCCGCCGAGAGTGCCCACTACTGCACTACGGGTGTGGTCGTGGATCGCGGAAAGTAGTTGTGCACACTGGGCTTTCGGGGCCCTGGACTGTCAGACCCCCCGGCTAGGTTCGTGGCATGAGCTTCGATCCGCCGCGCACCCCGGGGAACCCGGGCGTGCTGGTCGCGACCGCGGTC